>NC_009092.1:2714656-3029312 GCF_000016065.1 Shewanella loihica PV-4 | reverse complement strand
ACCGATAGACTTGCCGAACTGCTCACGCTCGTGAATGTAAGGCACCACGATATCCATACAGGCGGTCATGATCCCCAGTGGGCCGCCAGAGAGTACCACGCGCTCATAGTCCAGACCGCTCATCAGCACCTTAACGCCGTTGTTGAGGCCGCCTAGGATGTTCTCTTCTGGCACTTCGCAATCTTCGAACACCAGCTCACAGGTGTTAGAGCCACGCATGCCCAGCTTGTCCAGCTTCTGCGCCTGACTGAAGCCCTTGAAGCCACGCTCGACGATGAAGGCTGTGATGCCGTGTGGGCCCTTGTCCATATCTGTCTTGGCGTAGATCACATAGGTGTCGGCGTCTGGGCCGTTGGTGATCCACATCTTGTTGCCGTTGAGGATATAACGGTCACCCTCTTTGCGGGCGCTCAGCTTCATGGAGACCACGTCTGAACCCGCGTTAGGCTCACTCATCGCCAGGGCGCCGATATGCTCGCCGCTTACCAGCTTAGGCAGGTACTTGGCTTTTTGTTCGGCATTACCGTTACGGTTGATCTGGTTAACACACAGGTTAGAGTGGGCGCCATAGCTCAGGCCGATAGAGGCCGAGGCGCGGGAGATCTCCTCCATGGCGACCACGTGGGCCAGGTAACCCATGTCTGCTCCGCCGTACTCTTCGGGCACAGTCACCCCAAGCAGGCCCATCTCGCCCAGCACGGGCCAAAGCTCGTTAGGGAAGGCGTTTTCCTGATCCACCTTGGCGGCGATAGGAGCGATTTCGTTGGCGGCGAAGCTACGTACTGCGTCACGCAGCATGTCGATATCTTCGCCGAGGCCGAAGTTGAGAGAGGAGTAGAGTTGAGTCATTGTTTTATCCTACAGGTCAGATGCTTTTATAATTTTTTATCAGGCCGGTTTACCCAGCCTTGCTTGTGTTCAATTTGTTGCTGCGTTAACTCGATATGGTCTGTGCCTGGCCTAGGCGCGTTCTTGCTGCTCCAGGGCGGCGCGGCACTGCTGCTCGGCGGAGTTGAGCTCCATCAAGACCACCTTGATGTCGTCCATCTGCTGCTGCAGGGCCGATTTCTTCTCTTCCACCAATTCGAGCATGGTGTGAAGCTGGGTGCTGCTGTTCTTGTCGGCGTCGTAGAGCTCGAACAAACGGCGGGTTTCGGCGAGCGAAAAGCCCAGACGTTTACCCCTTAAGATCAGCTTGAGACGAACGCGATCTTTCAGGCCATAGATGCGAGTTTGCCCGCGGCGCTTAGGTTTAAGCAGCCCCTGGTCTTCGTAGAAACGGATACTACGGGTAGTAATATCGAACTCCTTCGACAGGTCGCTGATAGAGTAGGTGGTCTGTGGACTGTGTTTGTCACTCATCGAAAAAATACCATATTGATTAACTTTCCTAGCACGATATATGAAGTTTACGTAAAGGTAAAGATTTTAGGTGGCGCTAATGGTCCATTTGGCTGTAAAAATCGCACGGCAAACTGGTGAAATAACCGCCAGCCGCGGGTTTTGGGTGAGGTTGGGAAGTTGCGAATAAGTCCTCGTGGCCTTCTCTTTTATTGAGAGTGGCTTACACAGCAATTGGCGCTCAAGGCGTCTAACTGAAGGTATGCCGGGGCCTAGCAAAGTCCTTCCTTATGCAAAGGTCTAATGGGAAAAGTGCAACTTGGCTCCATAATGTGATCTATGGCGCATAAGCCAAATCGTATGGAAGGGGAAGCCGATATGTCGACCGTGAGTGGCGGGCGCATGTCATTCGGAGAAGATCACATGAAGGATTTGCATAATCAGTTACACCAGGAATCTATCGATAATCCTAACGCCTTCTGGGGCGAGGCCGCCGGGGCCTTAGCCTGGGACAAGACGTTCGAGCGGGTACTCGATGACAGTCAGGCACCTATGTATCGCTGGTTTAGCGGCGGGCAGCTCAATACCTGTTATAACGCGGTCGACAGACACGTGGAGGCCGGGCGTGGCGAGCAGGTGGCGATTCAATATGTGAGCCCGATTACGGGCACAGAATATGGGATCACCTACAACGAGCTGCAGGCCCAGGTGAGCCGACTGGCCGGCTACATGGCCAGCCAGGGCGTCGTCAAAGGCGACAGGGTGATCATCTATATGCCCATGGTGCCAGAGACCGCCTATGCCATGCTGGCCTGTGCGCGCCTTGGGGCGATTCACTCAGTGGTGTTCGGCGGTTTCGCCGCCAACGAGCTGGCGACCCGAATCGATGATGCCACGCCTAAGATGATCCTCTCCGCCTCCTGCGGCGTCGAGCCGTCGGGCGTGGTGGCCTACAAGCCGCTGCTGGACGATGCGCTGGAGCAGGCGAGCCATAAGGTGGAGCAGTGTGTGATCCTCAATCGTCCTCAGCTACAAGCTGACTTAGTCGACGGCCGTGATGTCGACTGGCAGGGTGCCATGGCCGATGCGCCAAACATAGAGTGTCAGACGGTAGAGGCGACCGATCCCCTTTATATCCTCTATACCTCGGGCACCACGGGTCAGCCCAAGGGGGTCGTGCGCGACAATGGCGGCCATGCCGTGGCGCTCGCCTGGTCGATGAAGCATATCTATGATATCGACCCGGGAGATGTCTTCTGGGCGGCCTCGGATGTGGGCTGGGTGGTTGGTCACTCTTATATTGTCTATGGTCCCTTACTGGTTGGCGCCACGACTGTACTGTTCGAGGGTAAGCCTGTGGGCACACCGGATCCCGGTATCTTCTGGCGCACCATAGCCAAGTATAATGTAAAGAGTTTCTTTACCGCGCCGACGGCGATCCGCGCCATCAAACGCGACGATCCCGAGGGCGATTACCTCAAGGATGTGGACCTTAGCTGTCTCGGTACTCTGTTCCTTGCCGGTGAGCGCTGCGATCCCGATACCCTGCACTGGGCCGAGCAGCAGCTCGACAAGCCGGTGATCGACCACTGGTGGCAGACGGAAACCGGCTGGCCGGTCGCCGCCAACCTGATGGGCACGGCGCCGGTACCCGTCAAGGCGGGCTCTCCTGCCAAGGCGGTGCCTGGTTATGATGTGCAGGTGCTCGATGAGATGGGCGATGTCGTGGCGCCGGATCAGTCGGGCAATGTGGTGATCAAGCTGCCGCTGCCGCCGGGCACACTGGCGACTCTGTGGCAAAACGAGGGACGCTACAAGGAGAGCTACCTCTCCATGTATCCGGGTTACTACCTCACAGGGGATGCCGGTTACATGGATGAAGATGGCTATCTCTATATCATGAGCCGCATCGATGACATCATTAATGTGGCCGGTCACCGTTTGTCGACCGGACGCTTCGAAGAGGTGTTGTGTCAGCATGAGGCGGTGGCCGAGGCGGCGGTGATCGGGGTAGACGACAAGCTCAAGGGGCAGGTGCCTCTGGGTCTGGTGGTGCTCAAGAAGGGCTGCGATCTCAGCGACGAGCAGCTCTACAAGGAGCTGATCGCCCTGGTACGTGAGCAGATTGGCCCTGTGGCGGCCTTTAAGCTGGTGAGCGCCGTGCCTAAGCTGCCTAAGACGCGCTCGGGCAAGATACTGCGCGGCACCATGCGTAAGATTGCCGACAATCAAGAGTTCAAGATGCCGGCAACCATAGAAGATCCCTACACGCTCGAGCTGGTGCGCAACGCCCTGACCCGTATGGGTTATGCCGACGCTCACGTCTAGGGCGGTCTTTTACTTGTTATTAAAAAAGGGCCCTCTGGCCCTTTTTTGTTGCATGCTTCTCGCTACTTGCGGGCGTCTGGTTTGCGGCTATGTCTTTAAATACTGTCTTAAAGAAATGGCTTAAAGTAATGACTTAGCCTCAAAGCCATAAGTTAGCGGCTTAAATAAGATCACAAACGAAATAGCCAAGCCGCTAATATACATAGATTTATCTATGAAAATACTTGCCAAAATAGACTCATCTATCGAACATAGCGGGGTATTCGGCGCAGCCTATGAGTCGCGGCCTCTTGGTTTTGGGAAGGTCTGGGGAAAACCTGGCGAAGCGCAAGTTGGTCAAGGAGTGAGGAAAAGGATCTTGGTAAGGGAAGTGGAGAGTAAGGGATGAAAGCGAAAGGATTACTGGTGGGTTTAATGCTGATTGCGCTGAGCGCAGTGGGGCTTAGCGTGAACATGGGCGCATTCACCAAAGACTATGCCGACTTCGAGAGCCTTGAAAAGATCGATGGCCGCTTGCATCTGCGCGGCGAGGTCGAGCCCTATAGCGGTAAGGTGAAATTTTTCGGCGATGACGGCTGGCTGAAGCAGCAAGCCATGCTCAGTCAAGGCAAGCTTAACGGCGAGCTGCAGGACTTTTATGAGAGTGGTGCCGTTCAGGCGATCACGCATTATGTCGATGGTCAGATAACGGGTGTTACCCGTGTCTATCTGGAAGATGGCACCCTGAATAAGGAGATCCCCTATCAAGATGGGCTGAAACAGGGCACAGAAAAACACTATGGCTTCGAGGGAGGCCTGCTGTCTGAGTCCATCGAATATCGCCAGGGCAAGCGTAACGGCTGGAGCACGAGTTACTGGGATCCAGGCAGATTAAGGAATCGCATCCATTATGTGGACGACCTGCGTGACGGCCTGTGGCAGCAATACAGCTTCGGCAAGGTGGTGATAGAAGGCACCATGGTCGAAGACAAAGAGGAGGGCGAGTGGCGCACCTATTTTCAGGATACCGACATCTTGCAGGGGATCGCTCATTTCAAGGCGGGCCAGCTTCACGGTGAGGTGACCGAGTTTTATCAAAATGGTGCCAAGGAGTGCATCGAATATTATGCGGCAGGCAGTAAGGTTGGCACCTGGACACGTTTTTATGATGATAGCAGCCTGGAGCAGGTGAAAAACTATCGTAATGACAAGCTAGAGGGCAGCTATCGCGAATATTTCCGCGGTGGTCTGCTTGCCGAAGAGGGGCAATACCGAGATGGCGAGAAGGTCGGTATATGGCGCCGCTTCAGCCCGGATGGTCAGCTACTCTCCGAGCATGAGGAGCAAAGGGTCAGGCTGGAAGCGGACATAGCTGTGAGCGAGGAGTAAGGCGCTATTTTGTAAGGAATGAGTGAGGCATTAAATATGGAAGTGATTTTTATCAAGGGAGATGGCCGCTACGGCAGGCTCTGCTGCGTGCCAGAGGACGCCAGTCGCACCGAGACTCAGATGCCGGAGCAGGGGATAGCGCCCCACGACATGATCCATTACGTGGTGGAGAAGACCCTGGGCATAGGCGGCGCTTTTTATGGTCAGCTAAAGGCGGGCGCCAACATCAGCTTTACCCTGGAGCACAATCAGCTGTCGCGGCAGATAGCCGATAAGACGCAGGTGTGGCAGACAGAATCTATGGTGGAGGCGCTACAGTCGCTCTATTGGTCGCAGGATCTTAACTTCGAGGGTTTCTGTTATCTGCTGGCCCAGGGCTGTGAGCAGCGAGGGCTAACCGTCCCAGCAGTGAGTGAGCATGAGTTCAGGCAGATAATCGATGAGATCACCGAGCTTACCCGCCAATGGCAGGCCCTAATACAGGGGCAGAGCATGACCTTAGTCTTCTAGTTGGCTCTTTTAGATGAAGGCTGCTAGCCCCTTGTATTAGCTGGGGTCTGTCTTAGGCGATTGCCGAGGGATCAAAGCCTGCTTAGCGTTTCAGCCGTAAATGTTGCGGGATAAACCTTGAGGCGTAAATCCTGTCATTGAAATATGGCTTTAAGCTGTCGTATGCTGGGACCGAGATTGATTTTCAAGAGGTTGGGGAAATGAAGAGTAAGTATTTAGGGATTGTCCTGTTGGTTATCGGCGTGGCCTTGGCATGGTGGGGCTATAACATCTACGATTCTACCAGTTCGCAGATCACCCGCGCGGTTAACGGCGACACCCCAATAGAGGCCTGGGCCGGCATGGTCGGCGGTGCCATCTGCGTGCTGATTGGCTTGCTGAAATTGAAATAGCCCTTGGGTTCCAGACGGCGCTAAACCAAACAGGGATAAAGCGCTTGTTAGATGAAAAGCCTGCTTGATGCAGGCTTTTTTCTTTTGCAGGGCGCTTATTTTTGCAGAAAAAGTTTCTTTGCAGGGAGTCTCTTTCCAGGGAGTTTCTCTTGATCCAAATAAGCTGGGCAGATCCTTTGCCCTTAGGCCGAGCGGGGTTTAGGCCTAATTTTTCCAATTTTTTAGAAACGGTAGCTCGCCATCAGGTTGGCCGACCACTGATTGCGTGAATCGGTAATGGGCGAGTCGGCAATCTCCTTGCTCAGGCGGGTGTAGCTGGTCTGCTGGGTAATGCGCCAATTGCTCGAGAGCGGCAGTATCAGCTGATAGCCAACGTCATAGTTAACGCCGGCCTTGGCCTCATACTGCGCACGCTTAGGCATAGCCATTTTCTTGCTGACGCCAAAGTAGTGATCGTTAAACTTGGCGCTGTTGTAACTTACGCCCACAAACGGCACCAGATCCAGACGGCCAAGCTTGAGGATCTGCTGATAGCGCACACCCGCCACATAGCCCTTATATTCGCCACTGATATCGTGCTGGAAGTTGGTGGAGAGGACGCCGCGCGGCCCCACCTTAATATCCATGTTCAGGCCCAGATCCACGCTGATACGACGATCTTCCATGCCGGCCAGCACCTTAGACACATCTTTGTCCAGCCAGAGGCCGTTACCTGTCAGGTAGGTGCTGAAGGTGATGGCATCTCTGTCTTTGCCAAAGAGGCGGTAGTTGATGCCCTTGTCCAGATCCGCGTTGAAGCGATCGCCGTGGTAGCCCACATTCACGCGGGGGCCGAAGCGGTTGTGGTCGCCGAAGGCAAAATTGTAGTCGTTCTTCTGTTCTTTGATGATGTCTGAGTTATAGCCAACGCCAAACTCTACCACCCAGCCTCTGCTGTGATAGACCTGACCATTGCTGATATAGGTGTCCGACTCGGCGGCCTGGGCCAGATTGATGCTGCCAAGGGCAACTAGGGCTAAGGGAAGGTAATTCATTGCTCACTCCACTTTGAAGGTTTTCATTGGTTGAGGGCAATGTACTCGCTGGGCACTTAGATAAGTATCATGAGTTTGTAAGCCTGTGTCGCCTTTGTGTATGGCGTGGCTTAAATACCCAAGACTTTGTTGTATAAAGGTAAAAAAGACCGGCCCAATGGAGCCGGTCTTTGTGGCGTTATCTTGTGAGGTGAATGCCTACAGCTTAACCACCATCTTACCGCGGTTCTTGCCTTCGAACAGGCCGATAAAGGCCGCCGGAGCGTTGTCGAGTCCCTCGTAGATGGTCTGCTCGGCCTTAACCTTACCGCTGGCCAGCCACTGACCCATCTGCTTGGCGAACTCACCATAGTGTTGCCAGTGCTCGAACACGATAAAGCCTTCGACTCTGAGCTTCTTCATGATGATATAGGCCAGGTTGCTTGGGCCCGGGGTCGGCTTAGTGTCGTTGTACTGGGCGATCATGCCACATACGGCGATACGGCCATGGTCGTTCATGTTGTCCAGTGCCGCGGCCAGATGCTCGCCACCGACGTTTTCAAAATAGACATCAACGCCTTGTGGCGCGGTGTCCTTCAACGCCTGACTCAGGTTGGGTGTGGTCTTGTAGTTGATCACCTGCTCGATTCCCATCGCCTTGAGGGCCTCGGCTTTTTCATCCGAGCCGACCGAGGCAACCACCTTGGCGCCCATCAAGAGACCTAGCTGACAGGCGACGCTGCCGACCGCGCCCGAGGCGGCCGAGACAAACAGGGTCTCGCCTTCCTTCAGTTGGGCGATACGGTTAAGGCCGGTCCAGGCGGTCATGCCAGGCATGCCCATGACGCCGAGGAAATGAGATTCTGACAAAGGGGTGTCCGGTAGCAGGGTATGATCTGTACCGTCGGTGACATAGTGGCTGCGCCAGCCCTTCATGCTGCTGACCTTGCTGCCCACGGGGAAGCCATCATGGTTCGACTCGATTACCTCACCAATGGCGCCGCCTTCCAGCACTTCGCCCAGGGCGAAGGGGGCGATATAGCTCTCTCTGTCTATCATGCGGCCGCGCATGTAGGGGTCGACCGACATCCAGAGGTTCTTGACCAGGAATTCGCCCGGCTTGAGCGCCGGAAGTTCCACCTGCTTAAGGCCAAAGTTGGCTTGGGTTGGCATGCCTTCAGGGCGGCTGGCCAGTGTTATCTCTTGTGCTTGCATCGAATTAACCTCATTTTGCTTTGCGCGCTAACTAATTGTGGTAGACTCTACAAACAAATTGAGCACAATGCAAATGCTTTGTGCGCAAAGTAATGTGTTTTTAATGTCCGCTCCTTGCTCGTGAATTCTGTTAAGATAGCCGCCCTAAAGCTTGAGGCCGCTGGCATGCGGGAAAGGTGATGAAATCTTAAGTCGTAACGCATTAACGCATTAAGTCATAAGGTGTTAAGTCATTAAGTTGCACATTAAGCAGTAGCGCATTGAGCAAAAGTTGAGCAAAAGTTGAGTAACAGTTAAGTCAGATAGATGGGTAACACTATGAGTAAGCAGATGAGTGAAGCAGAGACAGCAGTAGTAACTGAAGGGGCGCAATGCCTGTCGGATAATGTCTGCTTCGCCCTCTATACCGCTGCCAATGCCCTGGTACGCGCCTATCGTCCCTTGCTTCAGGAGTGCGATCTGACCTATCCACAATACCTGGCGATGCAGGCGCTCTGGCTAAAAGACAATGCCAGCCTGACGGATCTCTCCCAGGCGACACGGCTGGATCTCGGCACCTTAACCCCTATCGTTAAGCGCCTGGAGGCTAAGGGGCTGGTGGTGCGTCATGTGGACAGCCGGGATGAGCGCAAGAAGGTGATTCAGGTGACTCAGGCCGGCGAGGCCCTCAAGCAAGAGGCGCTGGCGCTGAAGCAGCAGCTGCTGGAGAAGGTGAGCGTGTCGGACATTGAGCTGGAACAGCTAAGGCAAGTTTGTCTGACCCTGACCCATGAGCTCAATCAGAAATAGTCGATTCAGCAAGCTATTCAGGTGCTTGATGGTGCTACCTTTTAAATGAGAAAACACTGTTCTGCACAGCGGCCAGTAAGCCTGGACTTTTCCTAGTAATTAACTTACCAACTTTTGTATAATCGCGACCAATTTCGTGCCTATCGACTATGTGGCTCGCAGTTGAAACAATTGAGCGATTTAAGCTTATGATTTGACTCAGATAGTCCAGACTATAATAAAGGATAGGTGTAGACAATCTCAGTTTCCCATGGGGAAAAATCTCATGCAAAATCACTCAGACCTCCTCGACATAGGCGTGATAGGCCTAGGCGTTATGGGCAAAAACCTGGCGCTTAATATTGCCGACAATCGCTACCGCGTCGCCGCCTTCGATCTCGACTCAACCAAGCGAGATGCCCTGCTTGAGCAGGAGCAAAAAGAGCGTCCCGCCTTGCAAGCGCAGCGCATCCTAGGATGTAGCAATCTTTCAGAAATGTTATCCAGTCTCGCAAAACCTCGGGTGTTGGTCCTGTCGGTACCTGCCGGTGCGCCAGTGGATGGCGTCTGTAATGCCCTGCTTGAGGCCGGGATAGAGCAGGACGATATCGTGGTGGATACGGGCAACAGCCTGTGGACAGATACCGTGGCCCGCGAAGCCCAATATCAGGACAAGTTTATCTTCTTTAGCTGCGCCATCTCAGGCGGCGAGATGGGTGCACGCTTCGGGCCCTCTCTGATGCCGAGCGGCGACATCAAGGCCTGGGACAGAATCAAGCCGATCTGGGAGGCGATTGCCGCCAAGGTAGACCCTAAGACCGGCCTGCCTATCGAGCGCCAGGAGCCGGGTAACCCTGTGACCGAGGGCGAGCCATGCACCACCTACATAGGCCCGGCAGGCGCCGGTCACTATGTGAAGATGGTGCATAACGGCATCGAATACGCCGACATGCAGCTGATCTGCGAGGCCTATCAGCTGCTGAGCGATGGTCTTGGGCTGAGCGCCGCCGAGGTGGGTAAGATCTTCGCGCGCTGGAACCAGGGCAGCCTAAACAGCTACCTGATGGAGATCAGCGCCGATGTGCTGTCACAGGCCGATCCTCTTACCGGCAAGCCGCTGGTGGAGATGATTCTGGATAAGGCGGGTCAGAAGGGCACCGGCCTGTGGACCGCAGTCAGCAGTCTGCAGATTGGCTGCCCTGCGCCGACTATCGCCGAGGCAGTCTATGCCAGGGCGGTGAGCACCCAGAAGCATCAGCGTCAGCAGCTAAGCCTGTTGCTGGCTGGCCCCGAGGCGCTGACATTGAGTGATGATGAGCGCGCCGCCTTTATCGATGAGCTGGAAAACGCCCTCTACTGCGCCAAGATCGCCTGTTATGCCCAGGGTTTCCAGCTGATGGCGATGAATGCTCAGGAGCGCGGCTGGCGGTTGGATTTTGCCGAAATCGCCAAGATCTGGCGCGCCGGTTGTATCATTCGCGCCACCTTCCTGCAATCGATCACTCAGGCTTATCAACAGGCACAGCGGGCGGGTGAGTCTCTCGATAACCTGCTGATGGCCGAGACCTTTAGCCTGGCCTTGTCGGCCAAGCAGCAAGACTGGCGCCGCGCGGTGGCAAGGGCCATCATGAGCGGCGTGCCCGTGCCTTGTATCGGCTCGGCGCTGGCCTACTACGACAGCTACCGCAGCGAGACCCTGCCTGCCAATCTGCTTCAAGGTCAGCGGGACTTCTTCGGCGCGCATACCTTTGAGCGTATCGACATGCCCGCCGGCGAGAAGTATCACCTCAACTGGAGCCATAGCGAGCGCACGCTAGAGAAGCTCTAGTGCTTCATCAAGCTTCAATAGAAAAGAAAAACCGCTAGCGATTGACTAGCGGTTTTTTTATCTCGGCGTTGTGGCCGCCTAGCCCTGACAGCCACCACTCTCGTAGCAGCTAGGCTTGCGGGGGCAGCTGGCGCCGCGGGAACAGATGAGCCGAGCCTCGCTGTCGATGCCACGCTCCACCCAGTTAATGTTGAGGATCTTCGCCACACGCTTGATGTCCGTCTTGATGTTGCTGGGCAGGGGCGCCGAGCCGCCATTGTCCACACAGACCTCCTTGAGTTGCTGCGCCACCTGGTTGGCATCGCCGCCCTGGGCCTCGATGGCTGGGTTAAGGTCGATACCGGCGCAGAGCACATGGGGATTGCCCGCCAGGTCTTTCACCCGAATCGATTCGCAGCAGTAGATCTTGGGCTCGTTGGCCACATCCAGGATGGAGATCTGCGCCGAGGAGCCCTGGGTCGAGGCGTTGATCATCCTAAACACCGCCCAGTGCTGGCAGGGATCTTCCACCTGGCGCATGTTGCCCCAGGGCAGGGGAATACCGTTGCCGCGATACACGGCCTTGAGCTTACCGGGCGAGTAGGCATCGAAATAGTGCCAGTGGCTATAGGGGGAGACCGCCGTCATGCGGCGCATGGCCACCGAGGGAGAGACATCCACCAACTTGGCCACATCTATCTCATAGCCGTGACGGTCGAGCAGCTGCCTGAAGGGCACCTTAGGACAGAGTAGGGCGCCGGCGAAGAAGCTGGACTCGAAATCCCGCCAGGCATGCAGGATATCCTGGGCGTCCACTGTGGAGGATTGCCCACGATTGTCCGCCTCATCCACCAGGCTGGTGCCATGGCTGCGTCCGGCCACCATGATACTTTTTAAACCGTCTTTATTGTGCAGCACGCTGTGGCCGATATGGACTGCCAGGTCGTACTTGAGGCGGCGGGTATGCTGGTTGAGCAGCTGGTTGAGGCAGATCTTGTTGGGCTGCTCGAAATAGGAGGTGATGATGTGCTGCTTGCCGGCCCCCGCCTCTTCACGGATCGCCTTGGGCGCGCGGGTAAACCATTTTACTACCAGGCCGAGACGTTGGACTATCGCCAGCAGATCCTCGAGGCTCAGGGGCATGCGTTTGAGCCCCACCTCTTCGGCGGCGCGCTCGAGATCGGGAAAATGATTCTGATGATGTTCCTGATGGGCACGGATCAACAGGTGCGCAAATTGCCGGCCGCTGATCCCCGTCTGAGAGAGCATCTCAGGGATGGCGATCTGCAATATCTCGTTAGAAAACAAGAAGCTTGGCTCCAGCGCCATGCCACTGATCCCGCCGCGAGACCCCTTGACCGGCGTGATCGCCTGCTCCTCGGGAGCGTCGTCGAGAAACCAATCTACCTCCTTTTGAAACACGGCGGCGATCACTGCCAACATGCCGGCACTGGGCACGCGCTTGCCGCGCTCTATCATGGAGAGGTAGGAGACAGAGGGCGCGGAATCCGCATCCACCCTGACACAGCGGGCCGATAGGTCTTCCATGGTTAGATTATTACGTTTCCTGAGATTGCGTATCTTAGTGCCCAGGAAATGCGATTTTCTCATCAAGCTGCTATTGGTCTTCATTTTGTAAAATTCACACTGTGAAATTTCTATTGTGAAATTGTAATGAAAAAGCCGCTAGACTACAAATTAAGCAATCGGGGAAGCGACAAATCCCTTAGAGTGCCACTTAAAGCTGTAGGGCAAAGATGTCATCAGCGAGTCAAACATAGCGATAGATAGCATAAGTGAGAGGGATGAGGCGATGAATATACAGACAGAACAACTAGACCAGAGTATTTACAACTTCATCAAGCAGGTAATGCCTATGACACAGATTAACGGAAACAATGCGCTGGCACCTCAGATGCAGCAAGATGGCCTGACCTATGCCAAGCAGATCTTGGATCAGTACTTTCCACTGAGTCAGGGTTCTCACCAGGATGTCTGCAGCTATGTGATCTACTACAAGCAGCTACTGGCCTTCTTCGCCGATGGCAGCCAGAGCGGTCTGGCACAGCCCAAGCAGTTTGTGGCCCTCTCTGGTCATAAGTGCGAGCCAAGCTCTCTGGTGTTGAAGAATAACGGCTTCCATATCGAGATCGCGCTGGATCGCCGCGGCGAGCAGGGACGTCACGATCTGGCCGGCATCAACGATGTGCAGGTCGAGGCGGCGCTGATGACTATCGTCAATAGCGCGCAGAGCCCATGTCAGCGTACCTGGACCAGTCTGGTCACGGGTCAGGCAGATCAACACTGTAAAGAGTTCACCTCGAAAGACGGAACCGAATACTGCCTCTAAATTGTGTGATGACTCGCCATAAAAAATGCCAGCAATTGCTGGCATTTTTTATGGCTATGTCGGTTTGCCGCTTTAGGCTAAGGCGAGTCCTAGGCTGAACAGGGCGCTGAAGATCACCGTGAGTTTCGCCGTGCGTCCCAGCAGCGGGTTTAACGCCGCCCCCGAGGTCTGACTAAATTCGCTGTTGAGTTTGCGCGCCAGGACTAGCGACAGGCCACCGAGCAGCACAGGCAGGCCGGGTAAAGTCCCAAGCAGAAAACCGCCGATGACGAGGGCGAAAGGCAGATAGACAAGCGCCTGATACAGGACTCTGGCCTGACCTTCACCTATCTTAACCGCCAGGGTGCGCTTGCCTGCCTTGGCATCCGTGGGGATGTCGCGGGTGTTGTTTACCAGCATCACGGCGGCGTTAAACAGGCCGATGGCGCTGCCTAAGATCCAGGCGGCGACACTGGTGTCATGGGCCTGAAGGTAGTAGCTGCCGACCACGGCCACCAGGCCGAAGAAGATAAAGGCAGCGACTTCACCCAGACCATGGGAGGCCAGCGGGTAGGGGCCGCCACTGTAACCCAGGGCGCCGAGGATAGAGGCGGCGGCCAGGATGGCGATGGGCCAGCCACCATGATAGATGAGCAGCGAGCCCACCAGTAGCGCCAGCAGCAGGCAGGCGATCATGGCGTTGCGTACCTTGCTGGGGTCGAGCAGGCCACTCTGGGTGACGCGCACCGGGCCGAGTCGCTCCTCGGTGTCGATACCGCTCTTAAAATCGAAGTAGTCGTTCGCCAGGTTAACGGCGATCTGCAGCAGCAGGGCGCACAACATTGAAGTTGCGGCGATAAGCCAACTAAATTGTGTCAATGACAGGGCAAGGGCATTACCGACTAAGATAGGGCCAATGGCTGCGGGAAGAGTACGTGGGCGTGTCGCCAGGATCCAGGGATTCATTATCTGCGTTCGTAATTATTAGGTAGGGACTGAGCTAGGCTCGAAAATATAGCCCAAGCATAGCAAAAAAGCCCAAGTCGATGAAGCGCTTGCATTAGCATTATGTGAACAGCCTCGTTTTATTTTTCAGGGAGCTCTAGCCTAATCCCCAGAGCCTTTAATAAAGCTTAAACGCCTTGTTAAAAATTTGTGTAATTTTGACGCGGCGCACATCTTTGTCACCCCTTTCCTTCAAATCTGTTGCCAGCCTCAAAGAACTCTTGCCATACATGTGCTGTTATAGCTGTCTGACTGTGAGATTCTGCTGGGAATGTTTTAAGCTTATCTAATTAATTTATATAGATTTTATAAATTTAGCACTTGGCTTAACTAGGGCGTTTAGGCGGCGAGAGACAAGGATCAGGATGATGCGTTTTGATGAACAGGTTGCTGTCGTCACAGGAGCGGGGGCTGGCTTAGGACGAGCCTACGCGATCGCCTTAGCCGAGCGCGGGGCGCGCTTGGCCATTATCGATTCGGGTAGCGGCGATAGTCGCTGCCAGAGTTATGCCGGCGCAGGCCTCAACAAGACCGCCCGTACCCTGGCCGAACTGGGCGCCGACTGCCTGAGCTTTCAGTTGGATGTCACCGACAGTCAGGCCCTAAAGAGCGCGATAGAGACTGTCCTCAAGCGTTGGGGTCGCATAGATATCGCCATCAATAACGCCGGTATCCACACGCCAGTCTCCTTCGATAGCCTGAGCTTCGAGCAATGGCAGCGACAGCTGGATGTGGATCTCAACGGCAGTTTCCATCTGACCAAGTTGGTGTGGCCGCAGATGAAACGGCAAAACTATGGCCGCATCGTCATGACGGCGGGGGCCAGTGGCCTCTATGGCGACATGCATGAAACCCCTTACAGCACCAGCAAGATGGCGCTTGTCGGCCTGGTCAACAGCCTGGCCAAGGAGGGACGCGACTACAACATCTCGGTCAATACCCTGGTGCCCGAGGCATTAACCGCCATGACGGCGCATCATCTCAGCCCTCTGGTAAAGCCTCTGTTTAGCACCTCTTCGGTCAATGCCACCCTGCTGTACCTCTGCTCATCGACGGCCTGCAGTGGTCAGCATCTGCTGGCCGCGGCCGGTAGTGTGAGCCACGGGATGTTTGTCGAGTTTCAGCCGCTGCGTATTGTGGAAGATGGCTGCAAGCCCGAGGTGATTGCCCAGCGCTGGGATGAGCTATACCGGGCGCAGCCCTGTCATTTTCATGAGTCCGGCGAAGAGCAGGTAACCGCCTGGGCGAGGCGCAGCGCCGCCGAACACCATGTGGATATTGAGTAGGACCAGATAACGAAGAGATGGCGAATCGGTGACAAATTGCTGCAGGAACCACCAGGAAAGTTTAACTGCCCTAGCAAGATAAGGGGAATCTAAGGTAAGCTTGACGACCAATATTGATGAGTTATCGGTGAGGTTGCATGAGTCAGGTGTTAGATGATCTGTTATCCCTTTTATCGCTGGAACAGATAGAGGTAGGCCTCTATCGGGGTCAGAGCCAAGATCTGGGCTTCGGCCATGTGTTTGGCGGACAGGTCATGGGCCAGGCCCTTAGCGCCGCGGCGCAAACCGTCGATAGCGAACGTCAGGTACACTCCTTCCACTCCTATTTTCTGCGCGCCGGTGATGAGAAACAACCCATAGTCTATGACGTGGAAAATATGCGCGACGGCGGCAGCTTTAGCGCCCGCAGGGTGAAGGCGATTCAGAAGGGCAGACCCATCTTCTACATGACCTGCTCCTTCCAGAAGCCCGAGCAAGGGTTAAATCACCAGAGCAAGATGCCGGATGTACCGGGCCCTGAGGGCCTGCTCAATCAGCAGGAGCTGGCCTCGACCCTGAGGGACAAGGTGCCTCGTAAGGTGCTGGAGAAGTTTATGGCGGACTCGCCGCTTGAGATGCGCCTGGTTAATCCATGCAATCCCATGGAACCCAACCAGAGCGAGCCCATCAGGCATGTGTGGATCCGCGCCAATGGCAAGGTGCCCAAGGATCTCTCGGTGCATGAGTATCTGCTGGCCTACGCCTCAGACTTTAATTTCCTGGTGACGGCGGCGCAGCCCCACGGCGTCTCCTTCTTAACCCCGGGCATGCGCATGGCCACCATAGATCACGCCATGTGGTTCCACCGTCCGCTGGATCTCAGCCAGTGGCTGCTCTATAGCATAGATAGCCCCAATGCAGGTGGCGGCCGCGGCTTTGTGCGCGGCGAGTTTTACACCCAAAGTGGTGAGCTGGTGGCCTCGGCGACCCAGGAAGGCTTGATTCGATTAACACAGGGATAAACGAACAGTGAGTGAAAGGTTGAATGTGATGAAGATGAAAATGAAAGCCATATTGGCGTCTTTGCTGCTTATTATGTTGGCAGGTTGTGTGACGGTAGAGCCTGAGCCTCCGATTTTCGTCAACGGCGCCGCCGGTTACCTGGAGAAGATTAATCTGCCTCAGGGCAGTAGCATTACCATAGCGGTGATCGATCTCGACACCCCGGGTGCCATCATCGCCCAGAAGAGCTTCGATATCGCCAGGGCGCCTGTGCCCTTCAAGTTTGCCTTTGCCCGCGAGACCATAGACAAGAACGTCAACTATGGTGTGGTCGCCATGATCCAGTATCAGGGTAAGGTGATCTTCCAGACCTACGATAGGTTCCCGGTGATCAACAACGGCAAATACACCACTGAAGTGGTGATGAAGCTGGTCAAATAAGCTGGTAAAATAAGCCAAGCAGTTAATGGATAGATAAGGGAGCCTCAGGGCTCCTTTTTTATGCTCTATTTTCCACTATTTAATGCTCCAATTTATGCTCCGATTTTTGCTCCAAGTTATCACCACTTGTGGGGCGTCGTCTTTGCTCTTATATCTATTGACTTGAGTAAATTTCAGCCAGGTGCCCTAATATGATCCTTGATCAAATATATTTTATCCAATAGGGTGAGGTGATAACAATAACAAATCAAGGAAGAGCAGATGCAGTTTATCGGCAGTCATCATCTCATAGGTAGCTTGCCCGGCGCCGAAGAGCAGGGCACGAAATCTCAGGATCAGTGTGAGCAGCACAATAGTCGGCAGCATGCTAGTTGGCAGGATCCTAGAGCTCAGGAGCCCCAGTTTGCCAGCCTAGTACTGCTCAGCTTGGCGATGTTGTGTCTCACATTCGCCATCTCTGCGGCAGGTTAGCCGAGTCTAGTCAATTTGAGTTTATAGTCTCAAGCCGGGTCTCTCAGCATAACCGCCTTATTTTTGTTATCTAAGGGGGGCAGCTAGGGATGGTTATCTGAGGTTCGTTATCTTATGCGTGTCATCTAGATAGTGGCATCTCAAGCGTGTCATCTCGAGCTTGGCATTTAGAGTGTGTCATCTAAAAAGTGTCTCCTTAGCTTTGCCATCAGGGAGCTGCAAAAGCAGGCGCCTCTTATTATTAGTGGCGTATTTCTAGCGGCTTATTCATAGCGCCGTATTCCTAGCGGTGTATGTCTCGCGCCATATTCCTTGCGCCGCCCCAGGCTATCAAAGTTACCCGGTCAGCTTGATGCGCTAACCCCTGCACCCATATCTGCCAAGTTTGTGGTGCGTCTTTAGGCCGTTATCGCTTGTTCACTTCCCTCAGTTAGTGGAGTTTCCATCAGCAATCTTTTTTGAGGCGTATGCTTAAATGCAGCGCCAATTCATGTTGTGTTGTCAGTTTGTTAATAATTGAATTTGATGGAGTTCGCCTTGGTTGATCAACAAGTGAACGATGCGGATATGGGTCACGGAAATTAAAGGGGTATTGTCAATGTTTGTTTATTTGCTGTGATCTGGATCGCGCCTAGCTATACAAAAAGGGGTATTACCCTAGCTTATTGATTTGGATCAAGAACTTCTTGGTGCCTATCTGGCAGGATACGCGCAAATGTAAGGATTTTGATAATAAAAACAACGTTAACTGTTGTATTAATGGAGTAGTATGATGAAAAAAACTATCGTTTCAGGTCTGATCGCTGCCGCCCTACTGTCTACTGGATTTGCCGCTTCTGCTCACCAAGCTGGTGACATCATCGTTCGTGCCGGTGGTGTTGTTGTTGCCCCTAATGAGTCGAGCGAAGACGTTGCTGGTTTTGGCGAATTCAACATCAGCAGCAACACGCAGCTGGGTCTGAACTTCGGTTACATGCTGACCGACAACATTGGTATCGAGTTGTTGGCCGCTACCCCTTTTAGCCATGACGTATCGCTAAAAGGCGTTGGTAAGATTGCCGAGACCAAGCACCTGCCACCTACCTTAGTGGCTCAATATTACTTTGGTTCGGCCGATTCTAAGCTACGTCCTTATATCGGTGCCGGTGTGAACTTCACTAACTTCTTCGACAGTGAATTTACCAATGACCTCGATGGTGCATTGACCGACCTTAGCCTAAGCAACTCATGGGGCTTAGCGGCGCAAGCGGGTATCGACTACCAAGTGAACAAGAACTGGTTGGTTAACGCCTCAGTGTGGTACGCCAAGATCAATACCGACGTGAACTTCAAGCTTGCCGGTCAAGCGGTTAGCATCGAAACCGATATCGATCCTTGGGTTTACATGGTGAGCGTAGGCTACACATTCTAATCTCGCTAGATAGCGAAAAGAAAAAGGAGCCAATCGGCTCCTTTTTCATCTCTGCTTTTTAACTTTCTGCTTTCTTTGGCCTATTGGGCCTTCTTGGCCGCTCTGGCCGCCTTGCGCTCTTCCTTGGTACGCCAGTGACGCGTGTTGTAGATAAATTCAGGCAGCAGCTTGGTTAACCAGGCCACCAGACGCCAACGCTTGGTGATATAGGCGCGGCGCTTACCTTTCTGCATCGCTTTGAGTGCCTGGCGCGCCACCTCATGGGGTGGTGATAGCCAGAGACGGCTCTGCTGCATGGCCGCCTTGTCCAGCAGACCAAGCTGAAGATCGCTAATGGTGATCGGCAGCTTGAGGCGCTGGGCATGCATGCTCAGCCCTTCGAGGTAGCTGCTGGCATAGGCCTTGGAGGCATGATAGGCCACGCTGGGGCCGCCCCTCAGTCCGGCGATGGAGTTAATGGCGGCAAGCTGGCCATAGCCTTGATCGACAAATAGTCTGAATGCCGTATTGCATATGGCGCTATAGCCCTGCACATTGACGGTAATAATATCCTGTTCCAGTTGCCAGGGCAGGGAGGCGTCATAGCCATTGAGGCCGGTATTGACGATCACCAGATGGGCGCCGCCCAGTTGCTGCCAGATGCTTTCCAGGGTGGCGATGATATCCTTTGGTCTCTCTATCGCCAGCTCATGTAGGCTGACCTGGGTAGGCAGAGACTGAGAAAATTCCTTAAGGGATTCGGTATCTTGTGCCAGCAGGGCCAGTTCGACGCCTTGCTCGGCAAGTTGTTTGGCAATTTCACGACTAACGAGTGAGCTGGCGCCCACAATTATTGCAGTAGCTTGAGACATGAGGCTATTTCTCAATAAATGGTTCGCCTATGATATGAAGATCTCTGATAGAGAACAAGATTTATAGTATAGACATATGGACATCCAGAAGTCTTGATGTATGATTAGGAGCAAGAGTATGAACAGATGGTTAAAACCCCTAGCGGCAGTGGCGATGAGTGCGGGCCTGTTGACGGCTTGTGCAACCCCTAATGCCAGCGTGGAGATCCAGGGGGAGGTTTGGTTTAAGGAGCGAATCGCCTTACCACCCCAGGCTGTGCTGTCAGTGCAGATCCAGGACGTGTCTAAGATGGATGCGCCTGCCGTGGTGTTAGCGGCCTTCGAGCGCGACGATGTGACCACGCCGGCACCCTTTGGTTTTGTCATCCCAAGGGATCAGTTCGAGGCGGGACACACCTATAGTGTGGGCGCCAAGATCACCCTGGATGGCAAGCTGATGTTCATCAATACTCAATCCTACCCCATAGATTTAGGCGATAGTGCGCCTATCTCTGTGCTAGTGCAGCGCGTCGGCGGTTAAGGTGATACACCGCGCCGCTTGCGACACCTAGCCTGTTGTGGGGCTCTGTTAACCAGGTCGAAAGAGGCGCGGTATGCCGGTAAAAATTCCCGATAATCTGCCAGCGGCGGAAATTCTCGAATCAGAAAATATCTTTGTCATGTCCGAGACCCGGGCGGCCAATCAGGATATCAGACCCATGAAGGTGCTGATCCTCAACCTGATGCCAAACAAGATAGAGACTGAGACTCAGCTGCTTCGCCTCCTGGGTAATACCCCCTTGCAGGTGGATGTGGATCTGCTGCGCATCCATGACAAGGTCTCCAAGCACACCTCTATCGACCATATGAACAACTTCTATCGTGATTTCGAGGCGGTGCGCCATAAGAATTACGATGGCCTGATCATCACGGGCGCGCCTTTGGGGCAGATAGAGTTTGAAGAGGTAACCTACTGGGATCATATTCGCGAGATCATCGACTGGTCCCAGCACCATGTGACCTCGGTGCTGTTTCTCTGCTGGGCGGCCCACGCGGCCCTGTATCACCTCTATGGCCTGCAGCGTAAGCTGCTCTCGGCCAAGCGCTCCGGAGTGTTTAATCACCAGCGCACCCATAAACATTTTCCGCTGCTGCGGGGCTTTGACGATGAGTTCTTCGCGCCCCATTCTCGCTTTGCCGAGATGGAAGTGGCCGATCTCAAGGCTCACAAGGAGCTGCAGGTGCTGGCCGAGTCCGACGAGGCGGGCGCCTACCTGGTGCTGAGCCGCAACAATCGCAACCTGTTTGTGATGGGCCACCCCGAATATCAGAAATCCACCCTGAAAGACGAGTATCAGCGAGATCTCGCCGAAGGCCTTAACCCGAGAGTGCCGAAAAACTATTTTCGCGGCGATGACCCCAGTCAGGCGCCAGTCGCCCGCTGGCATGGTCACGGCAGTCTCTTGGTCAGCAACTGGCTTAACTACTATGTCTACCAGCTGACCCCCTATGATCTCCATGATATGAGCGCTATCACCCCCTGGGAGCATGAGTACAAGGATGCCGAGGACAATGACTAAAGCGGATACGGGCGCAGCGCCTACTCTGATCGAGACACCCAGGCTCACCATGCGCCAGTTTGTGATGGAGGATGCAGAGGCGGTGTACCGTTTCTCCTCTCATCCAGAGGTGGTGCGTTATACCGGCGATGAGGATGCGGTCAAGAGCCTGGATGATGCCAGGCATGTCATTGAGAAGTATTGGCTCGCAGGTTATCGCGACCCAGGCTATGCCCGTTATGCGCTGATCCACAAGCAGAGCAATGAGCTTATCGGCTTCTGCGGCGTCAAGTATGAGCCGCTGCTCAACCGCGGCCTGGGCGGGGTGGATATCGGCTATCGCATGCTGCCCGAGTATTGGGGCAAGGGGCTGGCCACCGAGGCCGTGATTGCCTGTCTGCATTACGCCAGAGAGATATTAGGCATAGCCTGCGTTTATGCCGAGGTGATGGTGGAAAACGTCGCCTCCAGCCGTGTGCTGGAAAAGGCGGGTATGGAGCAGATAGACTGCTACGAGGATGACGGGGTTCGCCTCTATCTCTTCCGCACCCCCGAATAACCTTGCTAGGCTCTCGGGACGTAACGGCCTGGTAAATAACAGACCTGGTACATAACGCACAGGCACATAACCGCCCTGGCAAATAACAGACCTGGCACATAACAGGCTAAACGGAAAAAATTGCCCAGACTGGCGCTGGCTGCGCTTGAAGAACAAGGTGTTAGGCGCTATTTTATCTAGACCTAGCGCCCGGTATTCACCCGACGCGTCACCCTCGAGAATGGATCCTCATGTCAGAGCCACAACAAGCCGTACTCCTGTTATTGGCGCATCCTTCCCAACATAGATCTGAAGTTAATCTGCCCCTGTTTGAACTGGCCAAGACGATACCCGGTGTCACCACTGTGGATCTCTATGGCGAGTATCCCGAGTTTGATATCGACATAGAGCGCGAGCAGCAGCGCCTGCTGGCCCATGATGTGGTGATCTTTCAGTTTCCCCTCTACTGGTATTCCACGCCCGCCATCCTAAAGGAGTGGCAAGACCTGGTGCTGGAATATGGCTTTGCCTATGGCACGGATGGCAATGCACTCAAGGGTAAGCGCTTCTTCTGCGCCATCACGGCCGGGGGTAAGGAGGAGGCCTATCAGGCCGAGGGTTACAATCATTTCACCCTGAAACAGCTGCTGGCGCCGTTGGAGCAGACCGCCAGCCTCACCGGTATGCGTTATCTGCCGCCATTCGCATTGTTTGGTGCCCGCACCGCCGTCGAAGATGGCCTGATGGCGCAGCACCTCGAGGAGTGGCGCGAGCTGCTCACAGCCCTGGTGGCGGGCAAGCTCAATCGCCGTCTGGCCGCCAAGCTTGAGAGGTTAAACGGCCATCTGGATCAGATCATCACGGGGTAAGCGCCATGACTAACTATTTCCTGCAAGCCTTTATCTATCTGGTCGCCGCCGTGATCGCCGTGCCCCTGGCCAGGCGTTTTGGCCTGGGTTCGGTACTTGGCTACCTGATCGCCGGGGTGGTGATAGGGCCTGTGATCGGCCTAGTGGGGGAGGAGACCTCAGTCATTCAGCACTTTGCCGAGTTCGGTGTGGTGATGATGCTGTTTGTGGTGGGACTCGAGCTCGAACCTAAGATGCTGTGGGCCATGCGGAACCGCCTGATGGGCCTGGGTGGGTTGCAGCTTACGCTGACCACGGCCGCCGTGGCGGCCATTGCGCTCTATTTCGAGGTGCAGTGGAGCATCGCCTTTACCATAGGCCTTATCTTCGCGCTCTCATCGACGGCGATCGTGTTGCAAACCTTTAACGAGAAGGGACTCAATCGCACCGATGGTGGCCGAAACGCCTTCTCTGTGTTGCTGTTTCAAGATATCGCTGTGATCCCCATGCTGGCCTTTATCCCACTGTTGGCCCTGCCGGAGCTGGTGGAGCAGGCGCAGCAGGCGGCGACTCAGGTGGCGACCAAGCACGAAGAGATAAGTCTGGTGGCCGGCTTGCCGCCCTGGGCCTACGCCATAGTGATCGTCGCGGCTATCGCCATCTTAGTGGTGGGCGGCCACTACCTGAGCCGTCCCCTGTTTCGTTTCGTGGCCTCATCCGGGGTGAGGGAGATCTTTACCGCCACCGCCCTGATGTTGGTGATTGGCATCGCGGCCCTGATGAGCCTGGTGGGGCTTTCGCCGGCTCTGGGCACCTTTTTGGCGGGCGTGGTGTTGGCCAACAGTGAGTTTCGCCATGAACTTGAGTCCAATATCGACCCCTTCAAGGGCTTGCTGTTGGGGCTTTTCTTTATCACAGTCGGTGCCGGTATCGATTTTGGCATCCTGTGGCAGGATCTCGGCCTCATCCTGGGGCTGACCCTGGGGATCATAGTGCTTAAGGCCTTGGTGCTCTTGCTGATCTCGCCTGTGTTCAAGATAGGCAAAAGCGATCGCTGGCTGTTCGCCCTCAGTCTGGCCCAGGCAGGGGAGTTTGGTTTCGTGCTGCTCAGTTTCACCGTGCAGAATCATGTGCTGCCGAGCGAGCTGGCGCAGAAGCTCTCATTGGTGGTGGCCCTGAGCATGATGTTGACCCCAGGACTGTTTATTCTGTTTGAGCGTTTTATTGAGCCCAGGTATCGCAGCGCCAAGGCGGATCGCGAGGCGGACACCATAGATGAGCACGGCAGCGTGATCATCGCGGGCGTCGGTCGTTTCGGACAGGTGATCAATCGCCTGCTGAGCGCCAATGGCATCAAGACTGTGGTGCTGGATCATCAGATTAGCCAGGTGGATATGCTGCGGCGCATCAATGTGAAGAGTTATTTTGGTGATGCGACCCGCCCGGACCTGCTGCATACGGCTGGGATAGAGGAAGCCTCCCTGTTGGTGGTGGCCATGGACAATCGAGACAGCGCGGTGGAGCTGGTGAAGTATGTCAAGCACAGCTATCCCAAGGTCAAGGTGCTTGCCCGGGCGTTCGACCGCGGTCATGCCTATCTGCTGCGGGATGCAGGTGCCGATTTCATCCAGAAGGAGACCCTGCTCTCAGCCCTTGAGCTGGGGGCCGACGCCATGAAGTGTCTCGGCTTTCACCCCTTCCATGTGGAGCAGCAGAAGAACACCTTCAAGCGCATCGAGAAGCGCAGCTCCGACATGCTCTACGGCGCCTGGAAAGATGACAGCAGCGGCGAGCGATTCGATAACAACTATCGCAAGCTGTTTATCGAGCTTGAAGAGACCATCAAGGCCGCCATGGCCAGGGATAGAAACGATAAGTATGCCATGAGCGAGCGGGGCTGGACGCCGCCGCCCAAGGGCTATGACGAGCTACTGGACGGCGATGAGCCCCTGACCGTCAAGCGGGTCGATGAGCCTTTGCCATCGACGCCTGGTGACGAGCAGATCAAGCCTTAAGCGGCGCTCAAACCTTAAGTGCTGCTAGGCTGGGCTGCAGCGCCTCGGGGAGTGCCACATGCAGAGGCTGTTGGTTTAGGGGGCAGGTGAAATCCAAAAAGCAGGCGGTGAGCTGCAGATTCACATCGCCGGTCTCGGCGCCGCCATGTTGTCTGTCACCCACCACGGGAAAGCCTATGCTGGCCATATGGATGCGGATCTGATGCTTGCGGCCCGTCTCTATCTTTACCTGCACCAGGGACATATCCAGCTCACTGTCGTATTCCACCAGACTGGCATGGGAACACGCCGGCTTGCCGTCCACCTCAGTGGTGATGGTGCGTGTGGCCTTGGGAAACTCCCCTTTGACGATCACCCTGTACTGTTTGTCCAGCTCGCGATGCTCGAACTGGGCCGCGAGCGCCGCCGTAATCGTTTTGCTGTGGCCTATGATCACCAATCCCGTCGCCGCCCTGTCCAGACGGTGGATGATAAAGGCGGGGCGCTGGGGCGTGAGATGAGTCTCGACGAAGCGGTTGATGGTGGTGTGATCGCTCCATTTTGAGCCCTGACACAACATGGCGTAGGGCTTGTACCAGATACTGTATTCGCCCTTATCCAGAATCAGCTGGGCATCCTCTACCTGCTGAGCCAGTACCTTAGGGTTGTAGTAGAGGTGCAGCTGATCCCCAAGCTTAAGCGGTTTCTTGGCTCGGCGTAGACGCTGAGTGTATTTTCCCCTCGTGAGCCACACGGCGCCCTTGGCCATCGCCTGTTTAATCTCCTGCTTGGAAAGCTGGCTCGCCTCGGCCAGCAGGGTGCAGGCGTCCGTCTCTGTCTGGCTGACATTGAGGTGATGTTCGATAGGGCTTAGCTTGGAGTCTGGTTGCATGGCAGGCTTATCTTCTAGGTGCTTATCTTTTGCGGTTTATCTTTTACGGCTTAGCTTTACGTACTAGAGAGCTCTTGGGCGAAAAACCCCGTCAGTTTACACTATTTTTCCCCTTTTGCGGCGCCCGACGCTTGGCCTTGTTGTCATTGGTTAAGATCTGCTCTTGGCTCTCTCCCTCTGTTCTCTCCCTCTGCTCTCTATCTCAGCATCGGCTGCTATACTCAAGGCAGTGGGATCAGGGAGGAGCGAGATGGTGCAAAGTGCGATGGCGTGCAAGACATTCGTTTGTCTGAGAAAAGCTTGCTCGTTTACTGCTTGTCTCATAACTACCAGTCTCATAACCACCTGTCTCATAACGACAGCTGTGGCGCGGGCCGAGGTGACTGAGGTGCGCTACAACCTGTCGACCCATTTTGTTGATCCCAAACAGAGCTACTATATCGACCTGCTACGCCTGGCCATGGAGAAGAGCCAAGATCAATATGGCGACTATCGCCTGCTGCCGGTGGAGATGGATATGCCCCAGGGGCGCACCATCAAGCTGGTGGAGCAGGGCAAGCTGGATGTGGTGTGGACCATGACCAGCATCAGCCGGGAGCGGCAGCTGCGCGCGGTTTACTTTCCCCTGCTCAAGGGACTGATGGGTCATCGTATCGCCATCATACGCACCGAAGATGAGGCCCGTTTCGCCAACATCACCCAGATAGAAGAGCTCCAGAGGATACCCGTAGGCCAGGGCAGCGACTGGCCAGATAGCGACATCTTGCAGCGTCAGGGCTTTACCTTGGTAAGGGGCGCGGCCCACAGCCTGTTGACCATGCTGGAGAAGGGGCGCTTCGACTATTTTCTGCGGGCGCTTCATGAGCCCTGGGACGAGATTGCCGACAGACCAAAGCTGATGGTGGATACTCAGTTCGTCATCGTCTATCCCGCGCCCCTCTATTTCTTCGTTAGCCCTGATAATCTGGCGCTGTCGGAGCGGATCGAATATGGCCTGCGCGCGGCGTTGAGCGATGGCAGCTTCGATGAACTTTTTTATCATCATGCCATCACAGAAGGTATGTTGGGGCGGGCTAGGCTGACCGAGCGACGTGTGTTTCGCCTGGATAATCCATTTTTGTCACAGACCAGTAAGAACCTGCTAAGCGAACCTGAATTGTGGTTCGATTAAGTATATTGATTTGTCTGGCTATTCTTGTCGATTTGGCGTCAAATAGGGTGTAATGAGAGTGAGTCAGGCTGCATTGATGGGGTGGTTATGATCGCAAATGAGCAGATGGTCGCCGTGCTAGAGGCACTGCCGGATCCGGCGTTTATTTTGTCCAGTAGCGGCAAATATGTGGCCGTCTTCGGCGGCAGCGATGCGCGCTACTATCACGATGGTCGTGGCCTCATAGGTGCCTACCTCCATGAGGTGATCAAGCCCGCCAAGGCAGCCTGGTTTCTGCAAACCATTGACAGGGCACTCTCGACCCGCCACCTGCTGATCGAAGAATATGAGCTGAGCAACAAGGATGTGAAGGGGCTGCCCGACGAGGGGCCGGTGGCGCCAATCTGGTTTGAGGGGCGAATTCAGGCGCTGGATTTTCGCGTCGACGGCGAAGAGGTAGTGCTCTGGGTCGCCAGTAATATCTCTAAGCGGCACGAGCTGGAGTTAAGGCTCAGGGAACTGAGCGATACGGACCAGCTGACCGGCCTTTATAATCGTCGCCGTCTCGAGCGTGACTTTGCCCTGCATTTCGACAACTTCAGCGAGCAGGGGATGCCAACCACCATATTGATGCTGGATATCGATAACCTGAAACAGATCAACGATGCCAAGGGCCACCATAAGGGGGATGAGAACATCCTGGCCGTAGCCGAGATCTGCCGCCGCGAGTTTCGTAAGACAGACTATGCCTACCGCTTCGGTGGTGATGAGTTTGTGGTGGTCTTGCCGGGTCTGCTGCCGACCCAGGCGATGGCCATGGTCGAGGCGCTGCATCAGAGCTTCAATCGCGCCTTATCTACCCTGGCCGAAGATGAGCTACTGGCCACCATCAGCCTGGGGATGACAGGGATAAAGGCGGGCGATACCTCCTACCAGGATACCCTTAGGCGCGCCGATATGGCCCTGTATCAGGCTAAAGATCAGGGTAAGAATCAGCTGAGCTATATTCCTTAGGCTTTCGCTAAGACGTTTTATCTTCGCTATCGACGCGCCCATTCTGGTGCTGGCGACCATCTAGGGGGAGGCCGCCTCTTTGACAGCTAAATCGGCGCTAGAAACAGGTCACCTCAATTGGGGCATCCGGGTGTTTCTTCTATAGTTTATATAATGAATCTTTAATGCAAATTCACTTGTTAACCCCTTCAGGCAGACATACTGTTAAGGGAAACTGGTGCAGCGGAGGCATTATGCAAACACAGATACAGGCAAGGATAAAACATTGGTTGAGTCTCGATAGCGACGCCAAGAGTCGCGCAGAGATCCAGGCCCTGGTCGATCAGGGGGCGCAAGAGGAGCTGGTCGCAAGGTTCGCCGGTCGTCTCACCTTTGGTACCGCGGGCATTCGCGGCGTGGTGGGCGCAGGTCCCATGCGGATGAACCGTCTGGTGGTGCAGCAGACCTCCAAGGGGGTCGCCGAATACCTCAAGGCTCAGGTGGAAAATGCAGTGAGTCGCGGCGTTGTCATCGGCTACGATGGCCGTCACGACTCCAAGCAGTTTGCCGAGGACGCCGCCAGCGTGCTTACCGCCGCGGGTTTCAAGGTGTTCCTCACCAGCAAGGTGGCGCCGACTCCTCTGGTGGCCTTCGGCGTTCTGCATCTAGGGGCGGCGGCCGGCATAGTGGTGACCGCCAGTCACAATCCGCCGCAGTACAATGGCTATAAGGTTTACTGGGGTAATGGCGCGCAGATCATTCCGCCCCATGATACCGGCATCGCGGCCCGTATCGAGCTGGCGGCCAACTCGCCGGTGGATATGTTGCCGCTGGAAACGGCAGTTGAGACTGGTAAGCTGGTGATGCTCGAGGAGGATTACTATCAGGCCTATCGTCAGGGCGTGTTAAACGCAGAGGTGCTGCAAAGCCCCGCCCGTCCCGAGCTGGTGAGCCTGGCCTACACCGCCATGCATGGGGTCGGCGCCGAAATGGCCGAGACCCTGCTTAAGGATATCGGGGTTACACAGGTCTATTCGGTGGCGGCCCAGCGTGAGCCAGACGGTGACTTCCCCACGGTGAACTTCCCCAACCCTGAAGAGGCAGGCGCCATGGTTCTGGTGATGGCCGAGGCTCACAAGCATGGTGCCATGCTGGCCTGCGCCAACGATCCAGACGCCGACCGTTTCGCGGTGGCGGTGCGTAAACCCGCTGCCACGCCAGAGATGCTGGCCTCTGAGGCCTATCAGATGCTGACCGGAGATCAGGTGGGGGTCTTGCTGGGCCATTATCTGCTCTCCCACGCCAGTGATGATCAGCGACTGCTTTGCTGCACCATAGTCTCCTCCAGTTTGCTGACTCGCATCAGTGAGGCTTGCGGCGCCCGCTGCGAGACCACACTCACAGGCTTTAAGTGGCTGACCAACGTCGGCATGAGCAAACAGACTCAGGAGAACCGCTTCCTGTTCGCCTACGAAGAGGCGCTCGGCTACACGGTTGGCAGCATGGTGTGGGACAAGGATGGTCTATCAGCCTTGGTCGCCTTCGTGCAGCTCACTGCTGAGCTGGCCGCCAAGGGGGAGACCCTGTGGGACAGGCTAGAGACCATCTATCGTCAATATGGCTATTATCTCAACCGTCAGGTGAGTATCGCCCTCAGCGGTGAGCCAGGTGCGCCCACCATAGGCGAGCAGCTAAGGGCATTAGATCCCAGCGAGATTGCCGGTAGGGCCCTGGTGTCTGTGGATGACATCAGCCTGGGCGTGCGCCGTTTTGCCGATGGCCGCGAAGAGACGATCGACCTGCCTCGCAGCGACGTGCTCATCTATCGTCTGCAAGGCAACGCTAGGGTGATAGTGCGCCCCTCGGGCACAGAGCCTAAGGTAAAGTGCTATTACGAGGTGGTCGAGCCTTTTGGCGAGCAGGAGGGGCTTGCGGATGTGCAGCGCCGCGCCGAGGCCGCGATGGCGGAATTTGTCTCCCGGCATCAGGCGGGCTTGCCTAACGCCTAACGCCTAACGCCTAAAGCCTAAAGCTAGGAGGCGAGTCATGGTTTGCTAACCGATTGACAGCCTACTGACACTAGGCTGTCAGTAGGGGGGCGTTAAGCTCTTCTTACTGACCGAGTGAGGGAGACGCTCAGGGTTGAGCGTCGCATTCGGCCGATTAAGGAGAGCAAGATGCAAGAACCGCAAGTGTTACACCAGGCACCTTTACAACAGGCACCTTTAGTCTGGGGCGAGATCGCCGTCGAGGATATGGCGCGGGCCAAGGCCTTCTACCAGACTCAGTTCGGGGTGCGTTTTCGCGATGAGCAGATGTTTGGCATGGAGATGGCCATACTAGAGACTGAGGCGCCCCAGGCGGCCAGCATCGCCCTGGTAAAACATGATATGATGCGCCCAAGTGGAGCCGGCAGCATCCTCTATCTGCACCTTAGCGATCACCTGGCGCCGTTGGCGGAGAGGCTGGAGCGCAGTGGTGTCGAAATCGCTTTGCCTGTCATGGCTATCAAGGAAGGGGAGTGCGGCTATAGCTGCGTCATCGTCGATAGCGAAGGCAATCGCGTCGGCCTCTGGGCACCGAGTCTGAAAGGCTAGTGGACTCATGTCCCAGCGCATTTAAAGTTCTGACTCATTAGCTACAGCTGATAGGGTTAACGCAAGCGCCGCGGCGCTTGCAAGCTATGCAATTCAAGCTATTCAAGCAAAGGATATAACAGAAGGAATTGAGATGAAGACGATAAACCTCGCCCCCAAGTCACTGGTCGGCATGAGTGTTCGTACCAACAATGGAGCCGAGTCTGAAGCGGCGACGCAAAAAATCGCCCCCCTCTGGCAGGCCTTCATGGGGCAGTATGGCGAGCAGATCTTCGGTAAGTTGCCTGTGTATGGGGTCTATTACGACTATGCCAGCGACATGGATGGCGACTATAGCCTGATGACGGCGGTCGAGGCGGGCACCATAGAGCATGACGACAAGTTAACGCCGCTCACCTTAGAGGGCGGTAACTACCTCTGTTTCAGCGCCACGGGAGAGATGCCCCAGGCGGTGATTTCACTCTGGCAGCAGATCTGGGCTTATTTTCAGCGCCCCGATTGCCCCTATCGTCGCCAGTACCTGACCGATTTTGAGTGCTACGCCGAGCCTGACAGCGTCGATATTTATATCGGCGTCCACGTCGAGGTCTAGATAGATAGAGGTCTAGCCAACGTCTAGTTAAGCCTGGATTTAACAACGTCCAGTCATAATCACCACGGGCCGTCCAAGGGGCGGCCAATTCAGGTAAGTCATGCGCCGCGCCGATCGCCTATTTCAAATCGTACAAATTCTCAGACACAGACGCCTCACCACGGCTAAGCAGCTGGCGGAGCGACTCGAGGTCTCTAGCCGTACCATCTATCGGGATATTCAGGATCTCTGCCTGTCGGGGATCCCCATTGAAGGGGAGGCCGGCGTCGGCTATCTGCTGCGCCAGGAGGTGAATGTACCGCCACTGATGTTTAACGAGCAGGAGCTGGAGGCGATACAGGTGGGGATGCGTATGGTGCAGGCCCAGGGGGGCCACGAGCTGGCAAGCGCCGCCAAGCAGGCGATGATCAAGGTCGAGGCCGTGTTGCCCGAGCGGCTCAAGGCCTATCAATCTTTGATGTTTGCCCCCGATTTTTACAGTGAGGGGCAGCTGTTCTCCTTTCTCGACCTGCTGCGCAGGACGTCCCGGGAGCGAGAATATATTCTATTGAGTTATCAAGATGGGAAGCAAAGCAGTAGCGAGCGCCAGGTTCGCCCCCTCGCGCTCTATTACTGGCAAGGGGTCTGGACACTACTTGCCTGGTGCGAGCTGCGCGGTGATTTTCGTAACTTTCGGGTCGATCGCATCGTGGGCGTCTTGCCCCTTGGCAGCCATTTTCAGCACACGCCGGGCCAGGAGATGCCAGATTATATCGCCATGATGCAGGCGCAATATGGCGAGTGTTAGCGGTCTTTCCATCGGTATATAAAATTATTCCGGCAGCAGCGGGCGCATGAAGCTGCGCTCATAGCGGCGGATAAACTTGTGCTGCTTGGCGTACTCGAAGGCGGCGATACATTCTTTGTCATGCACTGAGGCCTCGCGGTATTGCTCGTAGCTGGCCAGTGACGGAAAGCTGAATAGCGCCAAGGCGACATCGTTGGCCCCCTCGCTGGGCAGGAAGTAGCCGTGATGTTGCCCACCAAACTTGGCCACCAAAGGTAGCCAGAGTCTGGCATAGTGCTCAAACTTATTCAGCTTATCCGGGTCGATGATGTATTTCACGTGACAGGTTACCGCCATCTTAATTTCTCCCTAATGTATGATGAAAAACAGCGCCATACTCACCAGCACGGTCAGCAGTGTGTTGCGGGTAAAGTAGGCCAGTAATACGGCCACTAAGCCGCAGATGAGGTAGCTGTTATCGAATGTGATCGCCAGTTGCTGGTCGCGTACGAAGAGTATGGGAGCGGCGATGGCGGTTAGCACTGCAGGCGCGGAATATCCAAGAAACTGCAGGGTATTTTTACTCAGGCGCAGTGGCAGTTTCGGCTCGAGAAACAGGTAACGACTGAGGAAGATCACCGCCGTCATGGCGAGCATAGTAAGCCAGATCATCATGCCTGCCTCCAAGATTCACCGCTGAGTTTTGCGTAGAGCTGGCCGCAAGCCATGCCGGTCAAGGAGGCGATAAGCAGCCCCGCCTGCAGCTCCATCAGGGCGCACACCACACTGGCCACCATGGCGACCAGCACACACACTAGGATTGAGGGGCGTTTCACCGCAGGCACCACAATGGCGATGAAGGTGGCGGCGATGGCGAAATCCAGCCCCAAGGCGTCCAGATTCTCTATCTTATGGCCCAGGGTTATCCCCATTGCCGTGGCCAGGTTCCATCCTAGATAGAAGCTAAAGCCGCCGCCGAAGGCGAACCAGGGATCAAGGCTGCGTTGTTTGCCTAGGTTGGCGATGGCAAACAGCTCATCGGTGAGCAGAAAGCCCAGGGTGAGTCGCCACCTTAGCGGCAGTGGGCTGATCTGTGGGCGCATCGCCATGCCATAGAGCAGGTGGCGCGAGGTGATCAGCAAGGTGGTGATTAATATGCTGGCAAGGCCAATCCCCGCCTTGATCATCCCAAGCGCCACTAGCTGCGCCGCACCGGCGAAGACCAGCGCCGACATGGCCTGGCTTTGCAATGGCGTGAGCCCGGCGTCTATGGCAAAAGAACCTGCGAGTATGCCCCAGGGAACGACTGCAAGTGTTAGGGGCGAGATGGCCAACGCCCCCTTGAGCGCCGCACGCATTGGTGATGCATTGCCTATTCTTTCGTTACCTAGGCTTTCGTTGTCGAGCATAGCATTTTCGGTATTAGCGCTGTTTGCATCTGGGCTTCCGGCATCTGGGCTTTCGGCGGCCGAGTTAGGCAAAGGCTTATTCGAGTCTGGTTGAGGTTCGCGTGTCATCTTAGCTGGTTTTGATTCAGGGATTATTCGACCTTACTAGAAAAGGGCGCACCTGGCTTGTACATTGTTGCGCTGCTTTTTTTCTGTCTTGCTTTGCCCATTGAGCTATTAGCCTCTTGCCCTACAGTCTTCGACCTCTCTGGCATACTGGCCCGGGGTGACGCCCATGGCGCGTTTGAAGTGACGATTGAGGTGACTCTGATCGTGAAAACCACAGGCTAGCGCCACCTCCAGCAGCTTGCATCCCTGGCGGATCATCTGTTTGGCCAATCGAATACGCCCCTGGATCTGGTAGGCGTGGGGTGGCAGGCCATACTGGCGCTGGAACTGCTTGATCAGATAGAAGGGGCTAAGGCCCGCCAGTTTGGCCAGCGCATCGAGGGAGACATCGGCGGTGGGCATATCATCCAGAAACTGCTTTACCAGTGCCAGGTGCGCCGTTGGCCGCAGCGACTTCTCGACCGGGCGACTTGCGCCATGATGGGACATCAGGCGCGCCAGGCTGGTGTAGATAAGACTCTCACGTAGCAGGGCATTATCAGAGCTACTTAATGTGTCGAAGGTGAGGCGTAACAGCTCTGCTAATGGCTTGTCGTGCACCACAGGCTCGGGAAAATAGGGCGCGTCGCCAGCCTTACCGCCTAGCTCATCGTGGACTCTGGCAAATTGCTGCGGCAGCGGATACATGGCGCGATAGGACCAGCCAAAGTCTGTGGCCGAGCGGCCGTTATGCACCTCATCTGCGTTTACCAATATGATGCTATGCTGAGGCGCCGTGTGATCGCCGCCGGTGCGATAGAAACGTTGGGCGCCGGTTTCGATAACGCCCACCGTATAGCCCTCGTGGCTGTGGCGCGAGAAGTTTTGCTGATGGTAACTGGCATCCAGTAGCTCTATGCCGCCCAGCTCCTTTGCCAGGCTGAAGTTGGCCTGCTCTTTTGTCTGCTGCTTTTCTCGGGCTATTGCTTGGGCCTTTGCCGATTTACGGCCGAGACGTTGGGGATCAGCGGCATGCTTGGTTGTTGACTCAGTTGCTGGTGACTTCATGGGTGTTTGGGCAATCTCTTTATACTCGCGTCGAGAGGCCGATGCTCAGTGGTTAGTACTCAATAGTTCTGGTTCGTCACTGGTTTGTATCGGCTCTTAGCCATCATAGCCTAAATGAGTTGACTGTTTTTGTACAAAATTGGCCTCTGTTTGAAATGAACTAAAGCAGATTATGGCGACTTGGGTGGTACACTCAGGTAAGAGGCGAGCGCAAAGGCTTTCCAAGTCCTGAGAACTGATAGCTGATAGCTGATAGCTTAGGCAACGAGTCGAGAGCAGAGAACGTTGTGAGTCGAAAGTCGAGAAAGTGGCAAAAACGAGGAGTCAGCGAATTAACAATCAACACACTGACATTGAGGACAGAGCCCAGCTGGGGGATCGCTATCCTTTAGTGATCTTCGATGGCAGCTGTAACCTGTGCCACGGCGCGGTGCGCTTTATCGTCAGGCGCGACAGGCGCGAGCATTTCAAATTCGCCTCGATTCAGAGCGAGACGGCCCAGCGGCTGTTGGCAAATCGTGGGATAAACGTGGACCTTGAGGATCTCAGCAGCTTTTATCTGCTTGATGAGCAGGGCGTGTTAGCCCAGAGCGAGGCGGCGCTGGCGGTGGCAAGCAAGCTCGATGGCCTCTGGCCCCTGTTAAGGATATTGAAAGTGCTGCCCAGGGGCCTGCGAGACTGGGGCTATCGGTTGATAGCTAACCGGCGTTATCGTCTGCTTGGTCGCAGAGCCTGCGCCCTGCCATCCGAGGTAGACAGGGGCAGATTTATCGAGTGAGCGTGCTCGATTGCACTTTCTAGATTGAGCTATTGAAAAACTATAGGGCCAGCAGCTTAGGCAGGAAGCGGTCGTCTAGCTTGGCGATGTCGCGCTGCTCATCCAATACCTGCTGTAAGATCTCATTACTGGTCAAAGGGTTGGCCAGTACCACGCGGAACACCACAGAGGTCTGCTCCAGGTTATTGGCTGGAATGATGCGGGTACGGGAGACGAAGGATTTTCCCTGCTCACGTTGGCGCTTCTGGATAAACTTTGTCAGGCCGTCAAGCAATGCATTAATCTCGCTCACACGGGCCGCGTCACCGGCTGCGACCGCCTCATTGAGCTGCGCCTGCACCTTGGCTGGCACATAGCGGTAGGTCAGCAGGCAGAGCTCAGGCCTGGAAACCAGCTGAAAATCGTCCTGAGCGGCGATCAGCTCGCCGAAGTAACGCGCCTTCTCCAGGCTGTTGTTGATTAAGATCTCATAGCCGTCGCGGCCGATGATCTGTAAGCAGGCATGAACCAGCATGGCCATGCCGGGACGTGACCCCTCCAGCGTCTGGCTACCCAGATCTTTCGAGCCCTTACGCAGAATATATTCGGCGTGGTGTTTGATGGCGTTGGCAAATTCCGGGTCTTTAAATAGCACCATACCTGCGCCCATGGGCACGTACATCTGCTTGTGGGCATCGATAGTGACTGAGTCGGCGCGCTCTATGCCGGCTAACAGGTGGCGATACTTGCTCGACAGCAGGCTGGCACCACCCCAGGCGGCATCCACATGGAAGTGGCAACCCAGCTGCTCGGCGAGATTCGCAAGCTCATCGAGCGGGTCGATATTACCTGTCTCCGTGGTGCCGGCCACGCCGACAATCGCCATCACCTTGATGTTCTGCTCGGCTAACTGCTCGGCCGCTTCGCGCATCTTGGCCACATCTACCTTGTTATCGCTAGCGCAGGGCACGCTGATGATGTTGTCGCGGCCTATGCCTAACAGATCTGCGGCCTTGCCGAGGGAGTAGTGACCTCGAGTTGATACCAGAATGGCCAGATCGTCATAGCCGTAGTGGCGCAGTGCTCGCATCAGGCCAGATTGGGCCACCCCCTTGAAGTCGCCGTCCGGCTTTAACAGACGGTTACGGGCGATCCACAGCGCCGTGATGTTGGCGACCGTGCCGCCGGAGCAGAAGGCGCCTAATGAGTGACTGGCGCTGTGCATCCAGCTCTGGTAGAACTCTTCTGTCTGGCCATAGACCATGTGGTGCATCATCCCCAGCACCTGGCGCTCCAGCGGCGTGAAGGCCTTGGAGGTCTCTATCTTCACCAGATTTTGGTTGAGTCCCACCATCATCTTCGACAGTGGCAGCACGAAATAGGGCAGGGCCGAGGTCATATGACCTATGAAGCTGGGAGCCGAGGTGTGCACGCTGTGGGCGATCAGGGTCTGCATCATCTGCTCGGCATAGTCGGAGACGAAGCTGGGGGCTGTGGGGATCTGGTAGGCCTGGAAATCTTTTTCTATTTCGGTCAGCGGCTTCTCGACTGCGACGATACTCTCTTTGAGGAAGCCCATCAGGTTTTCCGACAGGTTTTTCTCTATCTTACCCAGGGTCGAATTCGGTGCCTCGGGCAGAGTGAAAATACGCATCAAGGCCTCTTCAGAGGCGGTCGCTTGTCGTGTCTGTTTTGATGTCATCGAGGCGCGTCGCTTAACTTGTGTCTGTTTTGAAATAGAAAAAACAGGCGATCGAAAAAGGGAGCTAACTTTACTGTAAGCTTTATACCGCATCAAGGGGAAAAGTGAAATGGCTGGCGGGCGACTGGCTTATTAGAGACCGTTCTTGAGCTTATTATACGTACTGATAGTAAAAAGCCCCGAGCCAAGGCGGCGTCAGGGCATTTAGGTCAAATCGGAGCGGCAGCTAACGCCCCAGACGATAGAGACGGGCGATATTGACCGCGCAGCTATAGAGATTATGACGGGCGCCGGCCAGCACCTCCTCGAGCGGCAAGGCCCTGGGGGTCACGGAAAACAGGGCGTCTATGCCGTGGTCCAGCAGCACATTGGCATCCTCGCTGACGCAGCCGGCGATGGCGATAACCGGGATCCCCTGTTTATTGGCCTCGCGGGTGACGCCCATGGGGGTCTTACCATGCAGGGTCTGGCTGTCGAGGCGGCCTTCGCCCGTGATGACCAGATCCGCCCCCTTAAGATGTTCGCTCAGCCTAACCGTCTCCATGACGATATCTATGCCGGGTCTTAACTTGGCGCCCAGATAGGCGAGCATGGCAAAGCCCATACCGCCCGCGGCGCCGGCGCCCGGCATGTTGCGACACTCCTTGAGGCCAACAGAGCTGGTGATATCGGCGAAGTGGCTAAGGGCATTGTCTAATCTGGCGACCATGATCTCATCGGCGCCTTTTTGCGGCCCGAAGATGGCCGAGGCCCCCTTGTCGCCGCACAGTGGATTATCTACGTCGCAGGCGACCTCAATCTCTACCTGGGCAAGCCGTGGATGCAGCTCGCCAATATCGACACTGGCGAGGTGCTCAAGCGCCGCGCCGCCGGGCCTTAGGGGCTTGCCCTCATTGTCCAGCAGGTGCGCGCCCAGGGCTTGTAGCATGCCGGCGCCGCCGTCGTTGGTGGCGCTGCCGCCAAGGCCGAGGATCAGATGGGTGACGCCACTGTTGAGGGCATGACAGATAAGCTCGCCCGTGCCATAGCTGGTGGTGACTAAAGGGTCGCGCAAGAGGGTCGGCACATGGTGCAGCCCAGAGGCCGAGGCCATCTCGATCACCGCGGTGCGCTGTCCGGGCGCCTCCTGGCCCAGCAAGCCATAGTGGGCATCCACCTGACTGCCCAGGGGGCCGGTGACCTTAAGTTCGACTAATTTGCCGCCGGTGGCATCCACCATAGATTGCACCGTGCCTTCGCCGCCGTCGGCGACCGGCAATTTGATATATTCGGCGTCGGGAAGCACCTCACAAAACCCCCGGGCTATCTCGGTGGCGACTTCCATGGCGCTCAAACTTTCTTTATATGAATCGGGCGCGATGACTATTTTCATGCAGGCTTCCTGTGTGAAGAGAGAAGGACATTTCAGAAATAAACGAGTTGGGTTGTCCGGCGCCCAGGCCTAGGCCAATGGCGCCGGCTTGCTTAGCTTAGAGTAGGACGAGACTCAGCAGGTAGACAAGGATCATGGCGGTGACACCCTGGATAAGGGTCGCCATGGTTTGCGCCTTGTAGGCCTGCTTCACGCTCATGCGGCTAAACTGAGTCACCACCCAGAAGAAGCTGTCGTTGGCGTGGGAGACTGTCATGGCGCCAGCACCTATGGCCATCACTGTCAGTACCCGGCCCATGTCGCTGGCAAGGCCGATATCGCCAAGCATAGGGGCTACCAGGGCCGAGGTGGCCACCAGGGCTACGGTCGATGAGCCTTGGGCCGATTTTAGCGCCGCGGCGACGATAAACGGCATGAAGATGCCTATGCCTAACGCCGAGAGTGAGCTACCGAGGAAGTTACCTATCTCGGTTGCCTTGAGCACGGCGCCGAAGGCACCGCCAGCACCTGTGATCAACAGGATAGGCGCTGCTACCACTAAGCCGTGGCTGATGCGATCGCTAAACTCTTTGATCTTATCCTGACTCTTGAGCAGGCTCAGTGACAGGAACAGGCCTATCATCAGGGCGTTTACCGGTTGACCCAGGAAGGCTAGGGTATCGAACAGGGCGCCATCACCCAGTGGTTGTGATGGGAACTTGGCAATTGAGCCCAGGCAGATCAGCAAGATTGGCACGAAGATGGGAGCAAATGCCTTGGCTGGGCTAGGTAGCTCGCCGTAGGCAGCCTTGAGCTGCTCGAAATCTTCCACATTGTTCTTTAGCTCCTCGGCACCTTCACCGTCGGGCTCGACATGAGCGAAGCGGTTGGCCCATAACATGCCTGCCAGGGCGGCGACGGCGGCGACGAAGATGCCCACGCCTATGACCAGACCCAGGTTTGACTCCAGCCCCAGGTTACCCGCGGCGGCAATCGGGCCGGGCGTTGGCGGCACGAAGGTGTGGGTAGCATACAGGCCGGTAGCCAGGGCGACGCTCATGGAGACGCTTGATACCTTCATGCGGTTGGCCATCGACTGCTTGAGCGAGTTAAGGATCACGAAGCCCGAGTCACAAAATACCGGGATGGAGACCAGGTAACCTATGATCGACATGGTCAGGGTCGGGAAGCGCTTTCCGAGCACCTTAATCACCACGTCGGCCATGGTGATGGCCGCGCCGCTCTTCTCCAATATGGTACCTATGATGGTACCCAGCACGATAACCAGGCCGATATAGCCCAGGATACCGCCGAAGCCGGAGGTGATGGTTTTTGCCACATCGGCACTGGGTAGCCCGTAGGCAAAGGCGGCGATGAAAGAGGCGAGAATGAGGGTTAGGAAGGGGTGAAGCTTAAATTTAGATGTCGCGATAACGATGAAGGCTATCACGGCGATCAAGATCAGTACTAGGCTCATAGGGTGTCCCTGTATTGGGTTATATTTGTTGGCTATATTTGTTGGTTTGATCTAGCGATGACCCGTTAACTCGCTCCAAGCGCGGGAGCAAAGGGTTTTCAGGCTGGCACTATTATCCGGAGAATCGGACAATCTGGCTTCGTGCCAGCTTCCTAATATTTAACTTATGTGCAACCGATATTTGTGCTTTTGCCCAAATATCGGTTGGGGGAGAGGAATAAAGTCGGTCTAGATCACAAAATGACAGACAAGGCGTGTTCGATTAGGCGGTTAATTTAGCGTCGTTGGCCGATTGCCAGCTGACCTCGCCGCGACAGGCGCTGCCGAAGGCCTGGAACAGCTTGATTGAATCCGGGTTGTCATTAGCCTGCCACTCGGGGTGCCACTGTACGCCGAGGATAAACTGACCATAGTCCGGGCCATGGATCGCCTCGATCAGGCCATCTTCGCCATAGGCTAATGCCTCTAGCCCCTTGCCCAGGGTACAGATCCCCTGGCCGTGGAGGGAGTTGACCATGGTCTTATCGCCAATCAGCTTGGCCAGCCAACTGCCGGGCACCGTCTTGATGGGGTGTCTTGGGCCATATTGCACATGGTTTGGGGTCTGTGGATCTTCACGGTGATCATCGAAACCTGGCTCGCTATAGACCTTCTGATACAGGGTGCCACCCAGTGCGATATTGAGCTCCTGCATGCCGCGGCAGATCCCTAAGATAGGCAACTTACGCTTGAGGGCGCCGGCTATGATGGCCAGATCGACGGTGTCGCGATTTACATCTTGGCTTTTTTCCGGGGTGAGGTTTTCCTGGCCATAGAGGCTAGGGTCGATATTGGAGCCCGCGCCCGAGAGATAGACGCCATCGACCATATCCAGGTAGCGGTCTACATCTTCTATGCCGAAACAGGTGGGCATCAGCAGCGGGATGGCCCCGGCGATCTCCACAATCGGCTGCATATATTTGTGGGTCATCACCTGGTAGGGATGCTGGTTCCTGTCTTGCTGACCCATGGTCATCAAGATAATTGGTTTGGATTTCTTAGCACTTGTAGTCTGTGTTATTGGCATAGATCACCCGTTTGGTCGATTGGTATGTCACCCGATGCGTGACGTCTGTGTAGCCTGGTGAGGCCGCTACAGGCCTTGGCTATCGCCTTTCTTAAGGATAGCAAAATGTGAAAAAGCACATTTGTTGACCACCAGTCTGCCAATCGGTGTTCATTATGTCAAACGTGGTGGGTGTAATTAATTACATTTTGGTGCTGGTAGGAGGAGAGGGCGAAATCCCTGATTTCATTCTCAGGTTGTGTTTGATTTACTTGGCGTTGCTTACTTCGGGGAATTTTAAATGTTTGCGTTTACCTGGATTGTTCTTTTGAGTGGGATTTAAGTCGAGTCTTAACTGCAGCCTAACGCCTGTCCGGCGAGGATCGTGCAAACACTTTTTTGGCACGCCACGAGCACATCCCTGTGGGCTCTGCGAAATCATTCATGATTTCGAAGGCCAAAAACGTGTTTACACCAGTCATCTAACGTCTCTTCGATTTGATGTTATTTAATTCGATAACAACTGTTTTAAAGCTCTGTGATCAGATAATAAAGAACCGGTGAACTTATCAGTACGCCGACGAAAAAAGTCTTAAAGAAGCCATCTGCTTGAATGTTTTTGTATGCAAGTAAGCTATATTCCTCTGATGGTTCTGGGAAGGGCCTATATTTACGATATATTTTCAAGGCTAAAAAACCGGTGAAAAACACACCGACAATTCCAACAACAATCATGATTACAAACAACCATGCCGATAACGAAGCATGTCTTTTCATTGTACCTTCTTAATCCCTTTAGTGGTGGTTCATTTATACCTTAACAGCCTTTAATTATTAAGCTTTTTGAGTACAGGTTTTCTCCCGTTTCAAGCAATCGGCACTTTTTTTTGAATGCCATATTCTTGGACACTGCCTGATACTTTGTTACTTAAATACATTTTTTTACCACTTTTATCGGGAGTTCGTAATTTCAACCAGTTGCATACAATTAGAAAGACTAAGTGATAGCGTTTAGCGCTAGACCTTAATTCTACAAAAGTGATGTCTAGTTGTAGATGATCAGGTTAAATCGGAGAGGCGTTAGGTTGCCATGAAGATAGCGGCCTTCAAGGACCTTTCAAAGAACCAGTTTAGTAGAAGCAACTATCAAGATTCCCTTGCGGCTGATAGGTAATAAATTCATTTGTTCAGATCTCGATTTAGATCAAAACAAGCTCGCGAAATACCCCTTAAGATTGGCGTTAAATATTACCCTACAGCTGATGTTCCCGCTCCCAGTCATGACAGAAGGCGATAAAGGTCTTCAGTAGTGGACTCAGATACTTCTCCTTGTGGACCAGTAACCAGAAGCGGCGCTTCATGTTTAGCGGCAGGCTAAGTACCTTTACTCGTCCGTCGCGGATCGCCGGTTCGGCGGACAAGCGTGACAGGCAGGCGAGGCCAAGGCCGGCCGAGACCGAGTTGATCAGGGCCTCTGTGTTGTTGAGCTGAAAGGCTTCATGCCATTGCTCTAGCCTCGGGGCGACGACTCGCAGGAAAAATTCCCTGGAGCCTGAGCCGGCTTCGCGCAGGATCCAGTGACTGGCCTCGAGGTGATGCAAGGGGATATCGCTATCTGCTGGCAGGGGATGATCTGGCGGGCAGATCACGCACATCTCATCTGAGCTGAAGGGGGTTGCATCGAGTTCTGGGTGCTGGATCTTACCCTCGATCAGCGCGATATCCAGCTCGTAGGCGATCAGCATATCGCAGATCTGCGTCGAGTTAGAGATAAACAGGCTCTGCAATTCGTGCTGGGTATGTCGGCGAAAGTCACTCAGCAGATAGGGGGCCACCTGATTGCCCAAGGTATCACTGGCACCGATGCGCAGCAGACCCGAGAGTGACTGTTCATCGTTAAACAGCTGCTCGATATCGCCGGCTCTGTGTAGGAGCTCATCGGCCAGAGGCTGCAACTTGTGTCCCTCCTGATTGAGGATGAGACGGTTGTTCACCCGGTCAAACAGGTTGTGGCCGAGCTGCTTCTCAAGCTCCGACAGCGCCATACTCACCGCCGCCTTGGAGAGAAACAGGCCGTCGGCCGCGGCCGTTAGGGTCTTGTGTTGGGTGAGGGTGCTAAAGACCTTGAGTTGCTTGAGCGAGATGTGGCTGGCCATAGATGATGCGCGTTTAGTTATTCTGAACGTTGGTTATAAATAATTAGATATAACGAAACGAAAGGCAAGAGTATTATCGCTTCACAGCAAGAAACTTGATTGAGACCGTGATGATTCATAAAACGAAAAAGGCAGTAATGGGCGTCCCCACACCTATGGCGGGCTTGGCGCTAGGCATTGCAAGCCTAGGTTGGTGTTGGGAAAACTTCACTGAGCTTCATGGCTATGGTCAGTGGGCTGGCGCCGCCCTGGCCAGCGTCTTGCTAGCCGTCTTGAGCGTTAAGTTTTTCTTTCATAACCATCTTTTAAGGCAAGATCTCGCCCACCCGGTCGTCGGCAGTGTGGTGCCTACCTTCGCGATGGCGACCATGGTGGTGTCTAACTCATTGGGGCAATTCTTTCCGGTTGCGGGCGACGCCCTGTGGTTGGCGGCTGTAGCGCTGCATATCGTCTTCCTGGTGAGCTTTATCTATCACAGGGCGAAGGATTTTGAGCTGCACCACATGGTGCCCAGCTGGTTTGTGCCGCCGGTGGGCATAGTGGTTGCGGATGTGTCCTTCTCCGGCAATCCTGTGCTGGCGACTATTGCCCAGGGCACTCTGGTCTTCGGCATGTTGGCCTATGCCGTGATGCTGCCCATGATGATCTATCGCCTCATGTTCACCCATGAGGTGCCCGATGCGGCCAAGCCTACGTTGGCGATTCTGGCGGCGCCGGCCAGCCTCTCGCTGGCAGGCTATCTAACGGTGACAGTGACGCCATCGCCGGTGATCATCGCCCTGTTATTTGGCATAGCCGTGTTGATGACAGCCATCATCTACTTGGCGTTTTATAAGCTCCTCAGGCTGCCCTTTAGCCCCGGCTATGCGGCGTTTACCTTCCCCATGGTGATAGGCAGCACGGCGCTGTTTAAGATGGCCAACTGGATGGTATTAGAGGGGATAAAAGCCGAGTATGTGCAGCAGGTGCGAGATCTCGCGGCGCTGGAGTTGGTGGTGGCGACAATTGTGGTGGTCTATGTTGCGCTACGTTACATCAACTGCCTCCTGATACAGCCTCGGCTAGTGTCACGGACGGCCTAGTATCACGAATAGCCAAGTGTTACGGATAGGCTAGTATCGTGTCCTCAAGGCGCAAATTATTACGTCAGTCCCATGACTTCATCGGCGTGAGCGCGTAAAATCCCCACTTTCAGTAAGGACCCTAATGCCAAATGGGCCCCCTTATCGCCTATTTACTCAAGATGTCAGACGCCATGTACTGTGCCCAGCAATGTTTCACCCCCTTTAGCACCTCAATCGAGGGCATAGCGCTGCCTGAGCGGTTTACCTTTCCCTTTTATTATGAGCCCCACAGGCTGTGTGAGCTGGCGGCCAGCGAGCTGCAAGCGCATTTAGAGCAGCAACAGACCTGGCAACATAACTTTGGCCTGACGGGGCCGCGCGAAGGCGCCATAGGTAAGATGTTTGGCGTGCTGGTGGTGCAAAAGGCTGATGGCGAGCTTGGCTATCTCAAGGCGTTTTCCGGTAAGTTAGCCGAGCAGAATCTACTGCCGGGCTTCGTGCCGCCGGTGTTCGACATGCTGACCCAGGACAGCTTCTTTCACGGCGAGCAGCTGGCCATCAATCAGTTAACTGCTGAGCTTGAATCGCTGCAGCAGGCGCCAGAACTTGCATCGCTTAGTGATGAGCTAAACACATTAAACGCTGGTAAAGCCGCAGCGGTGGCCGAGCTGCGGGCAGAGATCATCGAAAATCGTAAGGCGCGTAAGGCCAGACGTGTGGCCGGTGAGCGGCTAGATGCCCAGGCATTCGAGGATTTGCAGCAACAACTTGGCCGCGAGAGCGTGGCCGAGAAGCACAGGCTAAGGCTGTTAAATGAGCAGTGGGATAGTCAGATCGCCGAGCGCGAGCATCGCCTAAGCGCGCTGCAAGATGAGATTGAGGTGCTTAAGCAGCAGAGGGCCAGTCAGTCCAACGCGCTGCAGCGTAAGCTGTTTGCCCAGTACTGCTTCTTGAATCAGGCGGGGGAGGTCAAAGATCTCAACACACTATTTAGCCTCTCAACTAAAAGCCTGTCGCCAAAAGGATTACCTCCTGCTGGTGCGGGAGAATGCGCCGCGCCTAAGCTGTTGCAGTTTGCCTTCGCCAACGGCCTCAAGCCCGTCGCCATGGCGGAGTTCTGGTGGGGGGCATCGCCCAAATCGGAGGTGAAGCAGCACAAGCAGTTCTATGGCGCCTGTCACGGTAAGTGTGAGCCGATTTTGGCCCATATGCTGAGTGGCATAGCGCTGGATGACAACCCACTGCTGAACAATCCCGCCGAGGGCAAAGATCTCTCCATTATCTATCAGGATGAGGCGATCGCCGTGGTCAACAAGCCGGCGGAGTTTCTCTCTGTGCCGGGCAAGCACGTAACCGACAGCGTCTATAGCCGTATGCGCCAGGCCTTTCCCAAGGCGACCGGGCCGCTGATTGTCCATCGCCTGGATATGTCCACCTCAGGCCTGATGGTGATCGCCCTGAGCAGTGAGGCCAATACCGCATTGGTGCAGCAGTTCATCGGCCGCACCGTGGAGAAGCGTTATCTGGCCAGGGTAGCGGGTGAGGTGCAGGGGGAAGAGGGCGAGATCACGCTGCCGCTGCGGGTAGATCTCGACGACAGGCCGCGTCAGCTGGTGTGTTTCGAGCACGGAAAACATGCCCATACCTATTGGCTGGTAAAATCCAGAGGCGAGGGGACGACCTTGCTGTCACTGTTTCCTAAGACGGGACGTACCCATCAGCTCAGGGTGCACTGTGCCCATCAGGATGGCCTGGGCATGCCCATCATAGGCGATGATCTCTACGGGGCTAAGGCCAACCGCCTGCATCTGCACGCCCAGTATCTGGCCTTTAACCATCCCATCAGCGGTGAGCGAGTCAGCTTTAGCTGCGATCCCGATTTTTAGGCCTGTCTAACTTAGGCCTGTCTAGCTTAGCCCAGGCCTGTTTGCCATGGTCATCATTTAGCCTTGGTCCTGGCCGCGGCTTAGCAGCACCTGACCCAGGTAGAGCTGTAGCAGGCCGTCGAGTTTTTGAATATCCACCTTAGTGATCTGGGCGATCTTATCCAGGCGGTACCTCAGGGTGTTACGGTGGATAAACAGCGCCTTGGCGCAGGCTTGCTGGTCGCCGAAATGGCCCAGATAGCTGGCCAGTGTCTTGCGCAGCAGGGCGTTTTTATCCCTGTCGATGAGGCGCTGAAACGGCCTCAGTAGCTGCTCGCCGCGCCAGTCATGTTTTAGCCCAGAGAGCATCACCAGCAGGGCATGATCTTCATACAGGTACTTGCTCTGCTCTGGGTGTAGCTGCTGGCCAAAATTCAGGGTTTCCAGCGCCGTCTGATAGGAGCGGTTGATATCCATGGTGGCGGGAAAGTAGTGGCCTAGGGAAATCTTTAACCTGGCGTTTAGTTCACTGGGCAGACGCTTGAGCAGACGGTCGATGCGCAGGCTCTCGGCCTCGGCGCTCCAGGCCTTGCCGTCTAAGAAGGCGGGTTTGAGGATCACCAGCTCAGTCATGGAGGTCATGGCGATCAGGTTGCCGCGTGACGGCGTCTCTAACAGATGCAGTACCGTCTTGAGTTGGGAGTTGGCCAGCTCGTCGCCGGCGTCGTCGCTGATACGCAGCACGGCTGCGACCCTTGGCATCTCGAGATCGATATCCAGACGCTGGGCCCAGATCTTCAGGTGATTGAGATCCCGCCCCTCGGGCTTTATCAGCTGCAGGATAAACTCTTCCTGCTGACGGGCGCGCCACTGGGCCACATCGAGCGAGTTGGCCTGCTCGACGATCATCTCGGCGGTCATCTTCAATAGCTCACCGAAGGCTTTGAGGTGTTCGGGTTCTCCCGTGATGCCTATTACGCCGATGATCTCACCCTGATAGTGCAGCGGCAGGTTGATGCCAGGCTTGACCCCCTGCAGGCTGGCTGCACTGGCGCTGTTTAGCTCGACGGTGCGGTTCTGACTGATGGCCAGCAGGGCACCCTCGTGGGTGGAGCCGATGCGGTGGGGCTCGCCCGAGCCGAGTATCACCCCTTGGCTGTTCATCACATTGATGTTGTGTCCTATGATCGCCATGGTGCGATCGACTATCTGCTGGGCGAGTTGATTATCGAGAAAGTACAAGGCGCTGCGTCATCTTGGAGGTGGTGTGTTGAGCTTACGGTAAAAGCCCGACGGGAAAAAGCCTGGGAGGCTGTTTTTGCGAGATGGCAATCAACGATGGAGCATAAAAAACCCGCGACGGGCGCGGGTTTTTAGCTAGCTATAAATGCACGGTAATTACAGCTTGTAGCTCATGCTCAGCATGATCAGGTGAGCGTTGTAGTCATGGCTGTTGTAACCAAAGCCGACAACGTTCCAGATCCCGTCTGGCGCTATGCTGTTACCTGGGTCATTGTCCTTGTATTTCTCCATCTTGTAGTCAAGACGCAGTGCCATATTGTCTGTGGCCTGGTATTGACCGTAGACATTGACGTTATGGACCTTGGCATAGTAATCACCATAGTTGCCGCTGAGACCCTGTTTTACCTGGGTGTTGCTGCTCGAATCTGAGTAGGTGTAGTCCACGCCCAGGCGCAGTTTCTTCTCTAACAGATTGTTGTAGCTGAACCCAGCGCCGATCACATCGACCTGATCTTCCACCAGACCAAACCAGTTAGGCGTGCTGTAGTTGCTGCTGCCTGCCTGCTCTGAGTCTATGTTTTGACGATTGTAGAAGGCGTTGACCATCATGTCGTCGTTGATCAGGTAGCTGGCGTTAATGTCGTAGCTGACATCTTTCGACTCGGTCAGACCTATCTGGGTTTCGTTGTAGTCGTCTAAGGCATAAAGGCCACCGAAGTCTATGGTCAGGGCTTCGATTGGCGTGTGGCTGATACGGGCTTCAACCATGGTGCGCTGACGATCCGCCAGATTGTACTTACGCAGCAGGCTGTTAGACTCGCTCGAAGTCCACTCCGAGGCCTGATATTCAGAGCCATCACGCTCGCCATAGCTGCCCTTGATCCACATATCCCAGTTGTCGAACGCGCTGAGGTGGAACTTGGTCCATAGCGTGTTCTCATCTGTGGTTTCGCGGTCCTGGTAGCTACGCTCGTCGCGGCGGAAGTCGTAACCCGCTTCCAGCTTCATGCCACGGCTCAGACGGAAATCGGCGCCCAACTTAGCCCTTTGTGTCGTGAAGTCATAAGGGGTGTTGTAGGCCACCTTGCCTGTGGTGGAGTTGATGCTGATCTGGGTCCACTCTTCCACATTGGTCTTGTTATCGCGGTCGCTATAGTCATAGCTGGCGTTAACGCGAACCGTGCGGTTGATGCGAGACACCACCTTGAGGTTAGCGCCCTTCATGTCGACCTTGGCATCCAGCGCGTCCACAGGTGTCTGGTACCCATAACCTGAGGTAACCAGCGCCTGATCCTGGCTCATCTGACCATAATGCACGCGGCCGCTCATGATGGTGCTTCCCGCCGTGTATTGGCCCATCAGCGAGACAGTGTGCGCCTCGTTGTCTGGGTCTAAGGCCATAGTGCCTTGAGTCTGGGCGCCGAATGTCGGATTAAAGGCGTTGTCGAAGGTGAGCTGGCTGTACTGGTTCTTAAAGCTCGAGCCTGAGTAGGCCAGGGCGGTAAACCAGTTGTCGCCTTTAAGCTTGATACCCGCCTCAACTGTGTCTGTGGTGTAATCCACAGGCTCTGCCAGCATCATAGACTGATTGAAGAAGCTGCCCGATGCCTGCTTAAGGCCGGTCTTATCTTCACGCTGGTAGTTGACGTAGGTGCTCCACAGCTCTTCACCCTGATACTCGAAGCCGATGCCGGCGCGCTTGCGCTTGAGCGACAGCTCCAGTGGGTTGAGGCTGCTGTATAGCTCGCTCATATCCTGGCTCGAACCCGCCGTCTGCCAGTTGTCTGGCAGGGTCAGGTGGTCGCCGCCCACGCCTTGATAAGGGCTCATAGCCTTATCAGTCTTGTAGGTGGCTATCTGACGGTAGTTGAGGCTCAGCTTGTGCTGACCTACCTTGCCAGACTCAAGATCCAGGCGGCCGTTTTCCATGCCGAGGTTTTGCGCCTCTATACTGGCACGGTAGCCAGATTCGCTGATGTAGCTCACATCGGCGTCGACCTTGCCGACAAATTCATTTTCGGCGGCAAAGGCGTTGGCCGAGCGGATGTCGTCGCTGTCGTTGTAACCGACGCCGGCACCGATAGTGCCAGTGACGCCTGTCTCAATCTTACAGCGCTTACAGGCCCAGTTATCGAACTTCACCTTTTCTGTGTTGGCGTTTTGAATGCCATAGCCGTCGGCCAGCGCCATGCCGGGAATGACGATACCGGCATTAGCGATAAGGGCGAGGGTGACTACATTGAGTTTGAATTTCATCTTCTCGTCTCCTTAGCGCTGGAATAGTTTGCCAGATGGATGGTTAGAACCATGGATCTGGTTGTGACAGTTCAGACAGCTGCGACCACCGGTAAAGGCATTGCCACCCACGTTAGAACCTTGGTCAGTGTTGCCCATGTAAGCATTGCTGGCATGGCCATCGCTAGCGTGGCACTGCTGACAAAGTTGCGGGGCGCGGGTCTTCAACATGCCCTCATTAACACTGCCGTGCGGGTTGTGACAGGTAACGCAGTTTTCAGTTACGGGCGCATGTTCCCATAGCTTTGGGCCGCGTTTTTCTGCGTGGCACGAATAGCAGGTTTCGTTAACGCTGGGCTTGACCAGGTCCGAGTCCGACAGGGTACCGTGTGGATTGTGACAATCGCTACAGACCATCTGCGCCCACTTCATTGGGTGAGAAGAGCGTTTGTTCATGTCGGCTTTTTGCTTGGTGTGACAGCTGGTACAGACTTCCATCTCTGTGTTCTTAGAGAGCACAGGATCTTTATCTGTGTGCACCGAGTGACAAGAGGCACAGGCCACATCGGCGTTGTCATGGTGACCGCCGTTCCAGGCCATGCGCTTGTCATCTTTGTGACAGCTCATACAGACGCTGTTTTGCTTCTCGGCAGACAGGGTAGAGTCGGGACCGAAGGCGATCATCGGCTCGTTACCGCCGCGGTTATGCTTACCCATAGGGCCGTGGCAGGCTTCACATTGCAGGCCGGCCATCGGGCTCTTGCTCGAGTCGGCAGCGCCGTGTACGCCCTTGAACAGGTCCATGACTTTTTCAGATTTGCCGTGACACATGAGACAAGAGTCGGCGCCCTTAGGCGAGTACTGGCCTTCGGCGAACTTCTTGTCCAGGGTGGCTTCCACCTCGTCCGGGGTCATCTTGGCATCCCACTTGGACGCCACCGCGCCCTGGCTTATGCCAAGGGTAAGTAGCGCTGCCGCCATCACCGCCGGAAACAGGCTTTTGAATTGATTTGTGATTTTCATAATAGGCATCCTAATTTGCACAAATGAGTCGTGAAAAGTGGGGGAGGTGACTCCCCCGGTTTTCAATTTGAGATGCGCAAATTACATCTTCACCGCAGTGTGATCTTCGATAACAGGTGCGTGGCAGAAGAAACAAGTTTCTAGCTGCGCCGCATCGTTAGCGACATCTTTAGCACCATTGATGATGGCACCTTGGCTTTCGGCGTGGGCCTTGACGCTATCGCTTGTGTGACAAGAAGTACAAGTCGCGGCGATAGGTGTGCTGTATTGGCCAGCAGCAGTTGCCAGGGCACCTTTAGCCTTGAAGGCGTCCAGGTTGAAGTCGTTGTGACACTGGGCACAATCTTTGATGATGCCTTGCTCGCCGTGTACCACGTGCAGCTTCATCTCCAGGGCACCCTTGTTCGCGCCGCCAGCGTATGTGCCGTCAGGTGTGTGACAGGCCACACAGGCATCGACACCTATGATAGGCATGTCGTTGGCGTCTTTCGCGTGAGAGAGCTGCTCAGACAGGACGAAACCTGCATGGTGGCTACCCTTGTGCACTTCAAACTCTGTGGTGTGACAAGAGGCACAGGCGGTGAAGTTCACTGAGTCGACGTGACGCATGCTTGGCGCCTTGTCTGCTAGTGCGGCGAAGGCAAGGTCGGCTTTCATGCCGGTGTACTTGTCGGTGTCGCTACCGTCGAAGGCAGGATCGTCACAGGTCACGAACTCACCCTTGTCTGAGCACATTGCCCAGCCAACGAAGGTAAAGGCGGTCTCGCTGTCGATACCGTTGGCACCTAGCTTAAGATCTTTGCTAGTGGTGTAAACCAGCTTGCCATCTTCGACTAGCGCCTTGGCATCGACCACGCCATTCTTCACGGCGTTGATAGAGTCTTTACCGCCATAACCTAGGGTTACATTGTTAGGACCTACGTTAGTCACGATCTCGAAGCGCTGTACCATAGGCAGAATGGTGTTGATATCAACGGCGGCGCCGCTGGCATCGACCACTTGAACGCTGATGGTGGCAGCAGTGCCTTCGGTGTTGATGGTTGACTCAACATTCAGGCCGTATTGGTCGATAAGGGCTTTCTTGTCGCTACCAGCTTGAGTGTGCAGCTCGGCAGTCCAGCTCGCGTTATGACAGGCAACACAGTTGCTGTTGTCGTTTTGCTGAGAGTGGCCTTTACCCGCCTTAAAGTCGATGTTGACGTGACAGCTAGTACAGGTTTCCATGGTTGGAATACGTGACCAGTTGCCCCACTCGGTGAGCTCGTCAGACTGAACGTGACAGGCTTGGCAGTTGTCCTGGACTATGTGGTGCGCAGTTTCGGCGCTCTGGTCCATGTTGCGGCCATACATCTTAGCGTCGTTGTGGACGTTGTGGATCAGATGGTTAAAGGCAACTTGTGGCTTACCTTTCTCATCAGCCATCTCTTGGGTGTGACAAGAGACACAGGTCTCTACGCTGGTGTAGCTGTGGTAGATCTTCTGTCCTTCGGCGTGACAGCTGTTACAGCTGGCGGTTGAGACCACATTCTTGGTGTAGAGTGGCTCATAACCTTCGCCAGAGAAGTCTTCGGCGATCTCGGTTTGCGGCACCAGGGTGACGCCGTCGAGCAGTGTCGAGGCCTTGGCGACGATATTGTATCTTTGGGTCAGCTCTGGGTTGTAGCCTTCCACGTCGATGGTGAAGGTGTAGTTACCATTCTTGTGGTCGGTAAAGGCTTTTTGTGAGCCGATATATTGCCATTCGGCGGCATTACCTGCACCGGTCGTGCCTTGTGGCAGTAGCTGAACCACTTTTTTCACTTCAAGATCTTTCAGACCGATAACAGGAAGATCTTCCTGGTTGGTCGCAAAGACTGTGATTGTGGGTGTGCCGTTGTCGTATTCAACCTTGGTGACATCAAGGTGAAGTACTTCAATGGCATCGGCTGCTGGGCCGCCTGGGTTGCCAGGATTACCATCACTACCGTCGCTGCCACCACAACCAGTGAGAGCCATGGAGACGGCACCTGCTGCGAGTAGCAGCTTAAATTTATTATTTTGTACGTTCATCATTTTTTCCCTGCATAGGTTTGGCATCGTCTTAAGTGCATGGCCATTGATTGCGCCGATTCTCAGTTATAAGTTGTGCGACCTAAGTCAATGCTGGAAATAGAAATCCCCAAGGAAATGCTAACGTAACAAGCGGCTAAAATCTGCCTGACTGAGTCTAATGTGTGACCGAGATCTTTCTATTTCTAAAGGGGTAGCCCGACGGGCGGAGAATGGGGCGGCTTGACGGAAAAAATGTTGCAAAATGAAACAGTTTTGCGATTTTTGTTCTTATTTTAGCGTTCACTGTTCTACAGTAAAAACAAAGGGAGGCGAGTGCCTCCCTTCGAGGTAGATGTCGACCCACTAACCTTGAGAGTTAGTGGGTCAAACCTACTAGTGACCGTGCAGTTCCATCACCTTTTCAGGTGTGTGACAGGTCTTACAGGTTTCTGCTGCGCGAGTACGTACGTCATCGGCATCAACACCGTCTAAGATACCGCCGTTGGTCTCGATGTGAGACTTGGCTGCATCGCTCAGGTATTTCTGGTGACAGCTCATACAAGCACCTGCATCGGAAGATACCCAGATGTCTTCACCTGTTAACAGGTTACCATAGCGCCATGTACGCTCAGGAGCGCGGCCCAGTTCGATACCGCCGTCAGTGTGACAGGTCATACAGTCTGTTTTCACAACAGTGCTAGAACCTACGCCAGCATACTTGAGGAAGTGACCCTCAGCTTCGTGCGCCTTGTAGGCGTAGCTGGTTGGTTTCTTCGCATTTGGATACTGCTCGCTGGCGTTAGCCTTAGTGGTCTTGTCAGAAGTGTGGCAAGTCTGACAGTTGTAACCATTGTTGTAGTGATGGTTTTCCTGGTTGTGGCAGCCCTGACACTTGCTAGGGTCAATGATGTCGCGACGCTCGGCAGGTGTTGCGCTGTCGTCGATGGCGCCATCTTTCCAGACGAAGTGCATCGCTTCTTGTTTAGCTTCTACCTTACGTACGCCTTCGGTCGCACAGGCGGTAGGCTTAATCTCGGCAACGCCATAGCCACCGTTGTTGAAGCAGACTTTCAGCGCTGACCAGAGCTCGAAGGTCTTGCCGTTGGCATCGGCAGGTAGATCAAACTTAGTACCGGTTAGGGTGTAAGTCTTAGTCTCGGCGTTGTAAACCCCTTCTTCTAGGGCGATACGACGATTGCTATAAGAGGCATCGCTGTAGGCAGGGAAGTCTTTGTCGATATCCCAGGCCACAACCACACGTGATTTTGGATCTAATAGCTCGCCATCCAGGGCGGCGCCATCGGCACCCAGTACCTGTACGTCAAAGACGAACTTACCATTAGCATCAACACCTATGTTGCTGAACTTAACGCTCATCGCCTCGGCATCTTGGTACGCTTTCAATACGTCGCCATGACGCTTGAAGGCGCTACCTGTGCCGCCGTATGGTTCGGTGCTGTTGTGACAGGCCATACAGTCTGTGCTGCTGTGGTGAGAAGATGGTTTCTCGCTGTGACAGGCGATACAGGCTGTGTTGCTCAGGTCTGCCTTGTAAAGGTCGGCATTTGCCGGTGCATTGCTGCCCTCGACGTGACAGGCGCTACAATCGGCCGCTGGTTTTTGTGGGAACATCACCTTGCCGTAGTCATGTACGCCGCCGCCATAGCCGATCACCTTGTAAGGTGCTGGCACCTGGTTGCCGTCGGCATCATAGGTGTGACGTTCTTCACCACGGTGAATGGCGTGGATCATGTAAGTGAAGTCGACGCTGTTGCCGGTTTCTGGATCGCCTGAGGTGGCGGTGTGGCAAGAGGCACAGTTTTCGATGTTAATACGACGGCCACCATGCAGTGCCAGACTCTCTGGCTGGTGACAGGTGTAACAGGTCTCGATAGCAACCACGTTGCGGGTTTGAATACCTTTGGTCGCGCCACTAGAAGGTTGGAAATCATAGTTGGCGTTAGCCGTGACGCTAGGTTGTTCCAGCTCGAGCGTAATACGCTGAGTCGCATCGGCGTCATAGGTCACAGTGACTGGTGAGGTGACGTTGGCGATGTTGGTCTGGAAGGTATAGGTGTAGCTACCGTCTTCGTTGTCGACTAGGCAGTCGTCGCACTTGGCGGCCTGCTCTACGTTGGCTTGGAACTGGTTAGACGGATTGATGTCGGTATCGCCCTCTGGTACCCAGTCTGGGTTAGGCGCCTTCTCGCTGTTGATGTAGGCCTGCCATTGGAAGCCGCGATCGGCAGTTTCGCCATCGGCTTTGGTTTCAACCACATGGGTCAGCTGCGCGACACCAAATCTCAGGTCGTGGTCTTTGGTGAGCCCAAGTACGGCAACGCCGTTTGCATCTTGAAGCTTGAAGTCGACCGTGACTTTACCTGCGTCGATTGTCGCATTGGTAAAGGTTGCCTGAAGGGTAGGTGTAGTGTCGATGTTGACACCAATGACGCCGTCCTTACCATCTTCGCCATCTTTACCGTCGCTGCCGCAACCGGATAAGGCGAAAGAGAGAAGTCCGGCACCTAATACAGCTTTTGTCGCTGCATTAACATTGAACTTTTTCATCATGATTATTCCCTGCAATAGTTTTAATCATCACTAATTGATTGTTCTTCAATAAAAACAAGCACTGAAATTGAGAACAGTATTTGTTTTGTCTACTGAAAACACCCGCTTAGTGTGTGGAATTAATTTCCACCTCTAAGGCTATCGAAATGGCAACTTTTTAGCAGGTGTTTCAGTCTGCTTATGTGATTGAGATCTGACTATTTCTTTAGAGGTAGGTAAAAAAATGCATTTTTGGTGAAATTTTCATTTTCACTTAAGAAAGTCAGCCAGTTAAATCACATCCTGTTAATTTGCTGTAGCCGAAAATGTGGCGCCTTTGGGGGTATGTAGAGCCTGTGTTTCCCTGAGTTTGCTCCATGCGCACCCGTGGTCTTGCGGCAGATTGGAGAGAAGTGGAACAGAAAGCGGCGATAAAAAAAGAGTGCCAGGCATGGCCTGACACTCTTAGCTTATTTTAAATGGGTCTTTAAAACAGTGGCGTCTGTTTTAGTTTTGCTTGTGCAGCTCGGCGACCTTCTCTGCGCTGTGGCAGGTGAGGCATGACTCGCTGTTTAGCATGGCCGCTTCATAGCTGCCGGCAACGACGCCGCCCATGCTCTCGATGTGAGACTTGGCCGCATCTTTACCACCGCCGATCTCATAGCTCGATGAGACGTGGCAAGAGGCGCACACACCGGCCTGTGGGCTGGAGTAGCTGGCATCGCCCTTGTTCCAGCGCATCGGGGTTGAGCGTGCATTCTCTAGACCGAAGTTGAGATCGCTGTGACAGGCTGAGCAGTTGGCGCTGCTGACCAGTTGATGCACATCGGCGCGGCCATGGGCCTTACCGAAGGTACCGTGAACGCGAACCACCAGGCTGTTGTAGTCACCGGCTTCGTGACATTGGGCACAGGTGTGTACGTCGGCGTTGCGGTAGTGCGCCGCACCCTTACGGGCCACCATGTCGTTGTTGTGACAGCTTGCGCAGTTGTCATAGTCCACGGCGCTGGCACGCACCGCACCAGGCGTTCCGTCAAGCTTAACAAACTCAGTCTTCGCCGCGTTGGCACTTAATACGCCGGCGCAGTTGCCTTCGCCGTCAAGTTCAACCAAGGTTGAAGACTTGTTCTTAAAGCAGGTGCTAAAGCTTGAGGTGATCGCCAGATCGGCCCCATTGGCAATAACCTCGGCCAGTGAAGGTAGGCCATAGTTAGGCTTAGACGCATCGACGGTCACCGTATAGCTGCCATCAGGATTCGCGGTTGCACTACCACTGGTGCGCGCCGCCAGGTAGGCGTCAGGTTTAACCGCATCGACGGCATTAACGTACACGGTAACGCGCGGTACATGTAGGCTGGTAACCGCCTCTTCACCCTTATTCAGGTTAAGGGTAAAGCTTAAGGTCGCGCTGGTTTCATCCCAGGCGATCTGGCTGTAGCTAGCACCGACTAAGATACCGGCCTGTGACGCGGCCTGGCTGCTGGCCTGCTCGTGGCCGGCAAAGTGACGGAAGGCGCCGCCGCGGGTATTGCCATCTTGGCTGCTGTGACAGGTGACACAACCTACCATGGTTGCGCCTTCTTCACCCGGCGCCACCAGGCTGCTGCCCTTGTGGTATTCGCCATGACAGCTCTGACAGCTGGTCACATCTTTATCGCCAAACCAAGCCAGGGCGTGAGCGGTCAGGCCTTCGGGCAAGGTTTCTTCTGTGGTGGTGTAGCTTACGTGACAGCTTTGACAGTTGGCTGTCGAGGCCGGGAAGTTAAGCTCGGCCTTAGGATTGCCTTCGCTATCGAGCGCCGCACCATCAAACTCATAGGTAAAGGCTGGGTTGTTGGCATTGGCGATAACCGAGTTGAACTTGGCCAGCTCGCGGCGATCCCCCTCTGTGATGCCTGTGTGCACTGCGTGAACCAGTCCCTTGATGGAGCCATCAAAGTTAAATTCGACCGTGTTGCCTTCGCCATCGATACCTGAGCCGCTGTACTGTGTATAGTCAGTGTGGCAGAAACCACAGCCGTCGGCGGTATTACCATAGTTGCCGTGGCGGATATGATCCTGACCTACGTGACAGCTGGTACAGGTATCCATCTCCAGCACTTTCTTAGGCGAAGAGACCGACTGCTCGGTCAAAGGATCCCAGTAGTAGGCTTCGACATTCTTCAGCTTGTTTTGGCCCACACCATAGGTGATCAGGTAGATACCATTGATACGGTTGGCATCATAGTCGTAGTCCAGGCCGTTGGTGTCTATTATCTCTGGCGCCGTGACCCGATAACGGCCTTCGCCTAGGTAACTTAGGCAATTCAGTCCTTCTGGGCAGTCGCGAGTTGGACGCCAGTTGTTGGTGCCCGTCATAGGTACGCCGTTCTTGCTGGCGTTGCGGTAAGAGAGCCAGATCTCCTCGTCGCCATCGGCGCGGCCGGTGACCTGGGTGCCATCTTCCAGGCTGTAGGGTGTGAAGGCCTCGCTGCGGGTGCCCATACGACCGAAGGCGATGCGTAGTGGGTCGGTGAGCGCCTCTAATCCTGTGACGGCGACGCCATTAGGATTGGTCAGGCTAAATTCGAAGCTTAGGGTCTTGGCCGCCGCGTCATAGCTGGCGCTTTCTATCTTGGTTTGGACCGCAGTCGCGCTGTTGATATCGACCGCGATTTCACCAGGCTTGCCATCTTCACCATCTTTACCATCGCTGCCGCCACAGCCGACCAGCGCCAGAGATAAGGCTCCGACACCGAATGCTGCTTTGACTGCGGTACTGATTGAATACCGTTTCATCATTTTTCCCCTGCATGAGAATGAGAGTGATCTCAATTTTTTCTTTTTTGGTATGAACAAGGTGGCCAGAGTTATTGCTATTGCCTCAACAACTTGGCGGCACCTTAGGGGCCATATTACTTAAAAGGGGGTAGGTGCAACGGCCCACTTGACGCAAACGTGAAGCGGATCCATTAAGCTTGGTGGAAATTGATAAACTTGTTAAATCTAATATTTTACAGTGGCTTATAAATATCGAGTGAGGGCATTTTCTCTTGAGTGGCCTAAAAATAAGCCTTTTCTTAAATAAAGCTTAAGCGGCAGGGGATTTTTTCACCGCAGTTTTGATCTAACGCAAGCATAGGCGCTGGGAAACCGATCCATTTCGCCGATGAAACTCCCGCATTTGTGGGCCTGATGTTATTAATTTGTGAATTGTACGGCTGGGTGGCGTGGCGTTTGGCGTTATGCATTGATGGCATGCATCGGTGTAGGGCGATAAAAAAGGAGGCCGCAGCCTCCTTTTATCCAGTGTTTCGCTCACCATCTTTTATAGTGCGATGCTACTCCTGGTGAATGCCTAACAGCTGAGTCGGCGTATGGCAGGTGGCGCAAGTCTCTGCCGCCCGGGCGCGCACATCGTCTGCATCCATACCGTCTAAGATGCCGCCGTTGGCCTGGATATGGGCTGCACCAGAATCCTTAAGGTATTTCTGGTGGCAGCTCAGGCAGGCGCCGGCATCGGATGAGACCCAGATATCTACGCCTGTGGTGGTATCGCCATAGCGCCAGACGCGATCGCTTGCGCGGCCAAGTGTGATGCCATCATCGGTATGACAGGTGAGGCAGTCTGTCTTGAGCACTGTGCCCGACTGCACGCCAGCATACTTGAGGTAGTGACCCTCTGCCTCGTGGGCCTTAAAGGCGAAGCTGGTGGGGCGACGTCCGCCCGGATAGCTGTCATCGCCGCTGGTGGTCTTGTCTGAGGTATGACAGGTCTGACAGTTATAACCATTGTTGTAATGGTGATTCTCCTGGTTGTGGCAGGTCTGACACTTGCTGGTATCGACGATGGCGCGGCGCATGGCCACCTGGCCATCTTCGGCAACGCCTGTGCCGGACCAGACGAAGCGATAGGGCGCCTCTTTAACGGCTACCGAGCGGGTATCATCGCTACAGGCGGTCATCACCACATCGGCAACGCCATAGCCGCCGTGGTTGAAGCACACCTCTATGGCAGACCAGAGCTCGAAGGTCTTGCCCGCTGCATCCATTGGCATGTCGAAGCTGCTGGCCACTATGGTGAAGGTCTTGCTGACATCGTCATAGGTGCCTTGGGACAGTCTGAAGCGACGATTGCTGTATGAGGCATCCGTGTAGGCCGGGTAGTCCTTGTCCACATCCCAGGCGACCACGACGCGGGTGCCAAGCTCGATAAATTCGCTGGCTACCGGATTGCCGGCAGAGTCGGTTACCTGGAGATCAAATTTCAGCTTGCCGTCGCCATCCAGGCCTATGTTGCTGAAACTGACGCCCATGGCCTGGGCCAGCGAGTAGGCCTTTAGCACGTCGCCATGGCGCTTCTCGGCGTTGCCTGTGCCCGGATAGGTATCCGTGGCGTTGTGGCAGGCGACGCAGTTGGTGCTTGAGTGATTCTGCGATGGTTTCTCGGTGTGACAGCTGATACAGGCGATGCTGGAGTTATCAGCCTTAAACAGGGCGGCGTCGCTTGGGGCGCCGTCCCCCTCTTTGTGACAGGCGGCACAGTTGGCTGCTGGCTTCTGCGGGAACATCACCTTGCCATAGTCGTGCAGGCTGCCGCCAAAGCCCACTATCTTATAGGGGGCGGGTACAATCCCTTCAGGGGTGCTGGTAACCCTGTCCTGACCCTTGTGGATGGCATGGATCAGGTAGGTAAATTCGATGCTGTTGCCGCTCTCGGGATCGCCAGAGGTCGCGGTGTGACAGCTGGCGCAGTTCTCAAGGCTGATGCGGCGGCCACCGTGCAGTGCTAGGCTCTCCTCCTGGTGACAGTTAAGGCAGGTTTCTTTACGTACCACGTTGCGGGTTTGAATCCCGTCGGCCGAACCCGATGAGGGCTGCCAGTCATGGTGCGCATTGGCAGTCGCCTGGGGCAGTTTTAGCTCCAGGGTGACCCTGTGGGTGTTATCGCCATTGTAGGTGATAGCCAAAGGCTCGGTGACATTGGCGATGTTTTGCTGAAATTTATAGGTGTAGCTGCCATCGAGATTATCCGTCAGACAGTCTTCGCAGGCGCTGGCCGCCTCGACATTGGCCTGATATTTAGGCGAGGGGTTAAGGCCTGAGGTGTCATCTGGCAATGAACCCGGCTGTCTGAGGCTGTTGATGTAGGCCTGCCACTGGTAGCCGCGATCAAAACTTTGGCCGTCAATCGTCTCTGTGACCTGGGCCAGCTGGGCAATACCGAATCTGAGATCATAGTCTTTGGTCAGGCCGAGAACCGCCACCCCGTTGGCATTTTCAAGCTTAAAGGTCACGCTGACCTGGCCATCTTCTACCGATGCCTGGGTAAACTGGGCCATCACGCTTGGGGTATCTGTGATGCTGACGCCTATGACACCGTCGGGGCCGTCTTTACCATCCTTGCCGTCGCTACCACAGCCCAGTAGCAGCGCGCTGCAACTCAGGGCGATGAGGCTCCATTGATTCACCTTCTTCTTCATATCCATCATAGTGCCTTCCATTTCAGTCAATCTCTCAATGCGTTGTCGAATCGGCGCCAGTGAGCTGGCGCCTTGTCCGGTTTATTTGATGGGATGCACCCTCAGCACATCGGCATCGGCGCCTTGTCGGTGACAGGTGCTGCAGCTCTCGGTGCCTGCGGTGGCATCGGACAGAGTGCCGCTGAACACTGCGCCTTGCTGGATCATATGGTTCTTGTTGGTCTCGCTGCTGTGGCAGTCGCTACAGATGGCGGCCGTTGGGCTGGTGTAGCTGCCATCGTCAATGGCCAGCGGTTTCACACCGGGATCCAGCGGCAGGGCGACCGAGAGCACGTCATCTCTGTCGGCGTGACACTGGGCGCAGTTACCTATGTTGCCTGGGTAGTTGATCCCTTCGAAACCGGCGCGCTGGCCGCTATGAATGCCGTGGATAAGATGCTTGAAGTCTGCCGTGGTGAGGGACGGATTGTCCGCGGCCTCGGCCTGCATGTTGGGGTTGTGACAAAGCTGACACTGCCCCTCGAGATCGTTTCGCGAACCGTGGAAGTTCAGCTGTTGATCCCCGTGGCAGCTACCGCAGGTGTCGTTGCTGACCACCACGCGGCGGCCGCTATCGCTCAAGGCTTCCGCGGCGAAGAAGCGATGGCTGGATTTGATCACCACTTCGCTGTTGGCCTCATCACCACAGGCGCCCAGTACGCCGTTGGCGGCGCAGACTCTGCCCTGAATCGCTAGCGTGCCTTTATCCATCTCGCTACCAGCGGGGACCGTTAGTCCGGCTATCTGATAGTCGAAGCTGCCGTTGCTGCCGGAGATAGGCGCGGTCTCATGCACACGTATGGAGCGCGCCGAGCGGGTGGCATAGTCGAAGCTGGTGCCCCAGTTGGCGTAGACGCGAAGGTCGGAGACGAAATCCAGTTGGTCGGCGCTGGCTGTGTAGGGCTGACCCGTCGCGGGGTTTTCCAGCGTTAGGGTAAAGGAGACGGTATCGCCGCTGCGCATCGCTTTGGTGATCACAGGCTTAAATTGTGCCAATGCCTGGGCGTTGCCGCCGTCGTTGTGGACGCTGGCGGTCCAATCCGGGTTGTGACAGGCGACGCAGTTGGCGTTGTTGAGCTGCGCCGGATGGCCTTCACCCTTCTTGAAGTCGATAAAGGTATGACAGGCGCCACAGGCCTCCATGGTGGGTACCCGTGCCCAGTTCATCTGCTCGCTTAGGGTCTCATCTTCGGCATGACAGGTCTGGCAGTTTGCCAGCGAGCCGGGGAAGCCGGTCAGGTGTTTGCCGTGGATCATCTGCGGGAAGATGTTATCTGGATTGCTGACGCGATCGGCGTTGTGACAGGTCACGCAGGTCTCAATCTGGTTGTAGTTACCGCGATGAAAGGCCAGATCGCTGTGACAGCTGTTGCAGGTTTCTATCTTGATTAGGTTACGTGTGTATACCGGATCGCTGCTGGCGCCGTCTTTGTCACCCTGCCAGTCGAAGTGCTGGTTGGTGATGGGCAGGCTGGTGCCATCGGCCAGGCTGTCGCCCCCTAGCTTAACCACTATGCGCTGGGTGGCGCCGGCCTGATAGCCGACATCGTTTAAGCCATCGAAACCTGCGCTAAAGGTGTAGCTGTAACGGCCATTCTTATGATCCACATACTCTCCAGGGCAGCTGTCGTTGCAGCTCTCCGAGGTGAAGTATTGCCACTGGGAGGCGTTGCCCGCATTGGTATAGCCCTGGGGCAGCAGCTGAGCGGCAATAAAGGTGGCGCTTGGGATCCCTACTACAGGTTCATCATCCTGATTGGTGACACGGTAGTTCACCGTGGCGACGCCTGATTGCATCTGCACGGGATCGAAGCTGACCACTAAGGTGTCGATCACCATGGCTGGTGGTCCGCCGGGCTCGCCAGGATTTCCGGGTTTACCATCATCGCCGCCACAGGCGGAGAGTAGCGAAACTAGCCCAAACAGGGCGGCATAATGGAAAGTTTTGTTCATCTTCATCATCGCTTCCTTGGCATAGGGGGCGCCTGAGTTACAGCTGGTAACTCAGGGTCACTCCAAAGTAGTGGGCGTTGTAATCATGGCTGAGGTCACCGAAGGTCAACACGTTGGGGATGCTGTCTGGCATCAGCTTGCCGTTGGCCCAGTCGGCGTCTTGGTATTGCTCGAAGATCCAATCCAGCCGCAGCCCCAGGCTCTCGCTGAGATTAAAGTCGGCGAAGGCGTTGAGATTGTGCCGGGTGGCGTAATAGCTGCCGTATGGGCTGTGCAGACCCTGGCTGACCTCTGTGTCGCTCTGGCCGTCGCTATAGCTGTAGTTGAGGCCTAGTCGCAGACGGTTCTCCATCAGGGCGTCGTAATCGAACCCGGCACCGATAAGGGTCGCCTTATCCTTGGTGGTGGCAAACCAGTTGGCACTACCGAAGTTGTTACTGCCCGCCTGATCGCTGTCGCGCCAGTCCTGATTGACGAAGGCGCTGAGGTTAATCTGCTCATTCAGGGCATAGTTGGCGGAGAGATCATAACCCTGGCTATCGACCTGGGTCAGGCCTATCTGGGTGTCAGTGTAGTCATCCTGCATCAGGTGCAGGTTGAGCGTGGCGCTGAGTGCCTCGCCGTTATAGCTGGTGTAGAGGCCATAACGCTGGCGCTCACGGTCGGCGAGATAGCTGCGTCTTAACAGCGGGTTGTTGGGGCGATTGCTGACGCTCGAGCCCAGATATTTGCTGCCGCCGCGATCCTCAAACTCGGCCTTAAGCCAGGCCTGCCATTGGGAGGAGAGTCGATAGTGGAGCTTGGCCGTAACATCTGATGTCTGCAGGCTGTCGCGGTCGAGGGCGTTGTAGTTGTTGTGCTCATACTGGTATTGCAGATCCAGATAGAGGCTGCGGGTAAAGCGGTACTTGGCCCCCAGATTCGCCTGTTGACGGGTTCGGTCATAGGCTTGATTAAGCTTATCGCCGCTGTAGTAGCTGTCGGTAATGATCTGCGGGTAACTCATTATCTCAGACTTGTTGTCGCGATCGCGATAATCGTAGCCGGCCCTAAGGCTGAGCTCTGGGGTGAGACGCCCGAGATACTTAAGCTTCATCTCCAGCAGATCTACCTGGCCGTCGAGATTGGTCGCAGGCAGCATGGGGGAAGGGCCGTTGATGGTGGCCGGCAGATAGGCCTGATCTTGGGTCATGCGGCTAAAACCCAGATGCATCAGCACCTGCTGCCCCGAGGCGGAGAATTGGCTGTGTGCCGCCACGCGATAGGCCTTGTTATCGGGCGCTACAGCGCTCTGGCCATAATAGGCGGCGCCGAAGGTGGGGCTGAACGCCGATTGCCAGTGCAGGGCATTGATATCGTTCTTGTAATGACTGAGCTCGGCATCTATGCCGGTCAGCCACTGATCGCCGCGAAAGTAGAGTTTGCCTTCGATGCGATCGCTCTTGTCGTCGACGCGCTCGGCCAGCATGGTGCTGTTGGTGAGCAGATTGGCGCTGGCACGGCGATTGCCCTGACGCTGCTCATGTTGGTAGCCGAGGCTAGCCTCGTAGAAGCTGCCGGTATAGGCGGCGTCGAGACGGTAGCGGTCACGGGTGATCTTAAGCTCACTCGCCATCAGGCTATCGTTTAGGCTGCTCATCTGATCGGTTGTGGCGGCGCTCTGCCATTGGCTGGGTAGCTGCCAACTAGCGGCCGTTAGTCGATAGGGGGTTAGCGCCGCGTTGTTGTCGAAGCGGGCAAAGCCTCGATAACTGGCGGCTATCTCGTACTGGCCCTTGCGCCCCGTGGTTAGGCTGGCCGAGCCGGCGTCGTAGCCTAGGCGGTCTGCCTTAAATTGGGTCTGGTAGCCAGAGGCCTTCTTGTGGGTCAGGTCTGCCTCCAGGCTCGCCACGGCGCCATCTGTGTCTGTGCCCGTGGTGTTGCCGAAACGGCTATCGCCGCCGTCGTTATAGGCGACGCCGACGCCTATCTCACCTGTAGTCGCATCTTTGACTTCACAGCGCTGGCATTTCCAGGCATCCATCTTCACCGAGCTGCGATTGGCGGAGGCGAGATCGTACCCCTGAGCCGATGCCAGGCTGCTGAGAATTGAGAGGGTCAGCAGGCTGAGTGACCAAGCGCGTGTGTGAGTCCCTTTAAGTCTGTTCATCGCTATGCTCCCTCATTAACGTTGCAGTAGTTTGCCCGATGGATGGTTAGAGCCATGCACCTGGTTGTGGCAGTTGAGGCAGCTTTGGCCGCCGTTGAAGGCATTAGGGCTGTTGGCAAATACCGGATTGGCGGCGTGACCGTCGCTGGCGTGGCACTGCTGGCAAAGCTGAGGGGGCTTGGCGATCAACATGGCCTCGTTGACCGTGCCGTGGGGATTATGACAGTTGGCGCAGTTATCGGTGACCGGCGCATGTTCCCACAGCTTAGGCCCACGTTTCTCGGCGTGGCAGGCGTAGCAGTTGTCGTTGATGCTCATCTGTTTTAGGCTGGCCTCGCCCAGACCGCCGTGGGAATTGTGACAGTCGCTACAGACCATCTGTTGCCACTTGAGGGGGTGGCTGCTGCGCTTGTGCAGGTCGGCCTTTTGTTGGGTATGACATGTGGTGCAGACGGCGACCTCCTGGCTCTTATCGCTAATGGGGTCGTGACCCGTGTGTACCTGGTGACAATCGCTACAGGCGACATCGGCATTGTCGTGATGATTGCCGCTCCAGCCCATGCGCTGGTCGTCGTTATGGCAGCTCATGCAGACGCTGTTTTGTTTCTCTGCTGGCACGGGTGAGTTGGAGCCGAAGGTGATCATAGGCTCCTTGCCGCCACGATTATGTTTGCCCATGGGGCCGTGGCAGGCTTCGCACTGCAGGTCGGCCATGGGGGAGCCTTTTACCTGGGGATTGCCATGCACGCCGTCAAATAGCGCCATGACGGTTTGGTTCTTGCGATGGCACATGAGGCAGCTATCGGCGCCTTTGGGGGAGTATTGACCTTCGGCGAATTTGCTATCGAGGATCTTCTCCACCTCGTCGGCGGGCATCTCATCCCAGGGGGTTGCCTGAGCGAGCAAACTAAAGAGAGGGTATAGCGCGAGTAGGGCCGTTAGCCTAAGGGCACGCAGCCAAGTCGATTCCTTTTTCATCATCATCCATCCAAGCACAGTGTGGCGTTTAGTTGTTATCTTTATGAATTACTAATTTACCAAAGCTAAATAATAGGCAAGATTTGTGACGAATGTGTAAATTTTGTGGCGATAAATAATGGGTAAAAATGAAGTATTTGAGCGAATTAGCACTATATGTGATCTAGATCACGTTGCGCTCGTAAGTTGGGACGTAGAATTGCTCGCCAATGAAAATGGTTCTCATTTGATAATCTCGTTTACTGATTGAGATATCTGTCACATAATATAAAATACAATTGAAAATTATTATCGTTTCCAATCATAAATATTGATCTAGATAAAGTTATTGGAAGCCTTGCTCCGTTAGAATCTGGGGTAGTTCAGATTTATCGAGACCTGAAAAGGTAGAGTTGCAATATGAAATTAAGCGAATTAAAGCCTGGCGATAGTGCAGTGATCTCCGAGGTTGGCCAGATTAGCCTGCCCGCGGTGGTGAAACGCAAGCTTTTATCCATGGGGATCACCCCCAACACCTCTCTGACCCTATTACGACGCGCCCCACTGGGCTCGGGATTAGAGTTGGCCATTCGTGGCAGTAAGTTATGCATGCGTAAGGACCTGGCTGAAGTAATTGAGGTGGAGCTGGCTCATGGCTAAACAATTTCATTGTGTGACCGTTGGTAACCCTAACGCGGGCAAGTCAACACTCTTTAATGCGCTAACCGGTGCCAACCAGCAGGTGGGTAACTGGTCTGGGGTAACGGTAGAGAAGAAGACGGGGGCCTTTACCCTGAACGATACCCAGGTGCTGCTGACGGATCTGCCTGGTATTTACGATCTGCTGCCCGCCGGTAGCAGCTGCGATTGCTCACTCGATGAGCAGATTGCTCAGCAATACCTGGCCGAGGCGCAGATGGATGGCATCATCAACCTGGTCGATGCCACTAACATCGAGCGTCACCTGTATCTGACGGTGCAGCTACGCGAGCTTGGCATTCCTATGGTGGTAGTGATCAACAAGATTGATGCGGCCAAGGCCCATGGGATCGAGGTCGATGTCGACAAGATGAGTCAGCAGCTAGGCTGCCCCGTAATTGCCGTCTGCTCTCGCGATATGAATGATATCAAGCAGGTACAAGCCCAAGTGGTCGACCTGTTGGATGGTAAGGTGTCCGAGGCGCCTCTGGTGCTGGACTACGATGTTGAGATTGAGGCGGGTATCAAGGCGCTGTTTGAGCGTGATAGCCAGCTGAGTCGTGGCCGCGCCCTGGCGATGATGGGTAACGGTCTTGGCTGTGGCCAGTGTAAGAATGGTCAGATGCTGTCTGAGGTGTCCCAATGCTCCGAGCGTTTAGCGGCCCAGGGCAAGGATATCGAGATCATGGTGGCCACCACACGTTTCGATTTCGTGCAGCAGGTGTTTAACAAATCGGTGAAAGATAGTGATCAGCTTACCCTGAGCGACCGTCTCGATAAGCTGGTGTTACATCCCATCGCAGGTGTCCCGGTATTCCTGTTTGTGATGTACCTGATGTTTATGTTCAGTATCAATGTCGGTAGCGCCTTTATCGACTTCTTCGACATCACGGCCGGCGCCCTGTTTGTCGATCATCTCGGCGCACTGATGACCAATATCGGTGCCCCAGCCTGGTTGGTGACCATAGTTGCCGGCGGTATGGGCCAGGGTATCCAAACCGTAGCCACCTTTATTCCTGTGATCGCCGCGCTATTCCTGGCACTGTCTGTGCTGGAAGGCTCGGGTTACATGGCGCGCGCCGCCTTCGTGGTCGATGGCCTGATGCGTCGTATCGGTCTGCCGGGTAAGGCGTTTGTACCTATGATCGTCGGTTTTGGCTGCTCGGTACCTGCCATCATGGCGACCCGTACCTTAGGCAGCGAGCGTGAGCGTATCGTGACAGGTATGATGGCACCCTTCATGTCTTGTGGTGCTCGTCTGCCGGTTTATGCCCTGTTTGCGGCGGCCTTCTTCCCCGAGTCGGGTCAGAATCTGGTATTCCTGCTCTATATCATAGGCGTGTTAGCCGCGGTAGGGACGGGCCTGTTGCTACGTTCAACCTTGCTTCCCGGCAGCAGCAGCGCCGTGGTGATGGAACTGCCTAACTACGAGAAGCCGAAGCTTAAGGCGGTGATGGCCAGAACCGGCAAGCGTACCAAGAGCTTTATTCTGGGCGCAGGTAAGACAATCGTTATCGTGGTAACCCTGCTTAACTTCATCAACGCCATAGGTGTCGATGGCAGCTTCGGCCACGAGGACAGTTCTGAGTCTGTGCTGAGTGTGGCGAGCCAGAAGGTTACCCCGCTCTTCTCGCCAATGGGCATAGAGCAGGATAACTGGCCGGCAACTGTGGGTATCATCACAGGTATCTTCGCCAAAGAAGCCGTAGTCGGCACCCTGAACAGCCTCTACTCGACCGCGAGTGGTGAAGATGAAGCCTTGGCGCCACTGTCTGAGAGCTTTAGCGAAGCTTTGGCGACCATCCCTGAGAACCTGTTTGGCATCGCGCCTGAAGATCCGCTATCTATCTCGGTTGGCGACATTCAGACCATTGAGACGGCATCGAGTGAGCTGGATGTAGATACCTCGACCTTCAGCGCGCTACAGAGTGGTTTCAGCGGTGTGACGGCGGCCTTTGCCTACCTGCTGTTTATCCTGCTCTATACGCCGTGTGTGGCGGCCATGGGCGCTCTAGTGGGTGAGTTTGGCCCTCGCTGGGCAACCTTTGCGGCAACCTGGACCCTGGGCCTGGCCTATGGTACTGCGACCGTCTTCTATCAGGCGATGACCTTTGCGGCGCACCCGTTGCAGTCTGGTCTGTGGATAGCTTTCTTCCTGGTCGCGCTGGTGGTCTTCTACCTCTGGCTAAAGCGCAAGGGACAGCGTGCTCAGACTATTATTCCGGTGATCAATGTGGTGACCGAGTAGATTTAAGCCTGATGTAAAACAGCTTGTTAAACCGAGAAAAGCAGCGATAAGTCGCTGCTTTTCTGTTTTTGCGCTAAATCATGGCAGTTTTTGCGATTTGGCCGTTGTAACGAAGCGAAATCTGTAGGAATATGCAGGTTTTCTCCCATTAGTCTCGAGCGGCACCTGTGCGCCCGATGAAATAGAGTTCGCAAAGAGGATTTCCATGAGTCATGTGGACACCGAAGTACGTCCAAGTAACTTCATTCGTAACATCATAGATGAAGATTTAGAGAGCGGTAAGCACACCCGTGTGCACACTCGTTTTCCGCCCGAGCCAAACGGCTATCTTCATATCGGTCACGCAAAATCGATCTGTTTGAACTTCGGTTTGGCGCAGGACTACAAGGGGCTATGTAACTTACGTTTTGATGATACCAACCCTGAGAAAGAGGATATCGATTACGTTAACTCTATTCAGGCCGACGTACATTGGTTAGGTTTCCAATGGGATGGTGAGATCCGTTATTCGTCGAACTATTTCGATCAGCTGCACCAATACGCGGTAGAACTTATCAACAAGGGACTGGCTTATGTCTGTTTCCTCAATGGTGAGCAGACCCGTGAATACCGTGGCACCCTGAAAGAGCCGGGTAAGAACAGTCCATATCGCGATACCTTTGTCGAAGAAAACCTTGAGCTGTTCGAGAAGATGCGCAAGGGCGAATTCAAAGAGGGCGAATGTGCACTCAGGGCCAAGATCGATATGGCGTCACCTTTCATGTGTATGCGCGACCCTGTGATCTATCGTATCCGTTTCGCCCATCACCATCAGACTGGCGACAAGTGGTGCATCTACCCTATGTATGATTTCACCCACTGTATTTCCGATGCGCTGGAAGATATCACTCATTCGCTCTGTACTCTGGAGTTCCAGGATAACCGCCGTCTGTATGACTGGGTGCTGGATAACCTGGACGATTTCCAGGCGCCAAACCGTACCCGTCAATATGAGTTCTCTCGCCTGAATCTGGAATACACCCTGATGTCTAAGCGTAAGCTTAACGATCTTGTGGTGCGCGGTCTGGTATCAGGATGGGACGACCCACGTATGCCAACCATCGCCGGCTTGCGTCGTCGTGGCTACACGCCTGCGGCGATTCGCGAGTTCTGCCGTCGTATCGGTGTGACCAAGCAAGAGAACATGGTCGAAGTCAGCATGCTTGACGCCTGTATCCGTGAAGAGCTGAACGAGCACGCGCCTCGCGCCATGGCGGTGATCAACCCGGTTAAGGTGATCATCGAAAACTACCCGGAAGGCCAGGTAGAGAAGCTATCTGCACCGGCGCACCCGACTATCGAGTCTATGGGCGAGCGCGAGCTGGTCTTCGGTCGCGAACTCTATATTGATGCCGATGATTTCCGTGAAGAGGCCAACAAGAAGTACAAGCGTCTCATTCAGGGCAAAGAGGTGCGTCTGCGTAACGCCTATGTGATCAAGGCCGAGCGCTGCGATAAAGATGAGGCGGGCAATGTGACCACCATCTATTGTACCTATGACGATCAGACCCTGGGTAAGAACCCAGCCGATGGTCGTAAGGTGAAAGGGGTGATCCATTGGGTTGAGGCCACAAGCGCCGTGCCTGCCGAGTTCCGTCTATATGACAGACTCTTCAATCAGCCAAACCCGGCGGCCGCCGAGACGGTCGATGAGGTGTTAAACCCTAAGTCATTGGTGGTTAAGCATGGCTTGGTCGAGCCTGGCCTGGTTAATGCGGAGGCCGAGAAGGCCTATCAGTTCGAGCGCGAAGGTTACTTCTGCGCCGATAGCAAAGATTCATCGCCTGAGCATCTGGTGTTTAACCTGACGGTTGCCCTGCGAGACTCTTCTAACTAATACTGCTTGGTATTAAACTTGATATTAAAAAGGCTTTAGGTGAACCCTAAAGCCTTTTTTGTATCTTGCGTTAGCCTAATCGTCTATTGGTACATGGGGCCTAGGCCGAAGCTCCAAAGGATGACGCTTGAAGCCATCAGCGCGACTAATAGCACCAGGCCTGCGGTGACTACCGAACTGGCATAGATGAAGCCTTTCTCTTCCGGGATATTCATGATGATAGGTACCCCAGTGTAGAGCAGGTACACAGAGTAGGTGAGTCCCACCAGTCCAACGACCATCATGAACCAGAGCGCAGGATACAGCGCCGCCAGGCCGACCATAAAGAGTGGCGTTGCGGTATAGGCTGCCAGCTCGATCGCCTGTGTGTAGCTAGGTTGAGCATCGAAGGTCTTTGCCATCCAATAGGCCAGATAGGCCAGGGCGAAGACGCCGGCAATCAGGCCGAAATACATGCTGATGGACATCATCATGGCGCTTTGCTTGGTAAGGAAGAGGGGATCGGATACCCCTAGGTTCCAGCCGAACATGGTGGAGGCAAGATAGGTACAGACGGCCGGTATGAGGGCGATTAGCATGACATGGCTAAGACTGCTTCTCAGCGCTTCGTGGTTTTTCTCAATTGTGTGCCACTCTTCTTTCGGATGAGTGTATAACCCCATTAAGTGATTCAATATCATTATAATTATCCTTGTTCAGCTTTCATATTGTGCTCGCCAAACTTCAGACGAACCCGCATTGCCTGTTGGTCTGCTACCCAATAGACCTCAGGCTCCCAAACAGCCCTGTGAGGACTGACATAGTTTATTTATTGAACATAAACTTAGACTAGTCAAGCTAACTTTCATCTGTTAGGCAGATGGACCTGCCTAAGGCCATCTTTTAAGGGTAGAATAGTCGGCGTCTGTCCGTTTAACCCTCGAGTGTGTGATGCAAGCCCTATTAGCCCCGATAAAGCAGTTCCTACAATGTGAAACCCCTGATGAGTGGATAGCGCTCGCCAGCCAGCCGGAGCAGCTTGCTGCGCTGCTTATCGATCACTGTAACTGTGAGCTGAAGGCGGCGCAGACGGCGATGTTTTTGATCCGTAAGTATGCGGTGGATAAGGCGAGTGGCGATCAGCTACTCCAGTGGGCCAAGCCCTATGAGGAGTTCGTCTATAACAAGTCGCGGGATATCGATGCCTTTCTGGCGCGGGATGTGAAAAAGAATGAGCTGGTGGGGGAATTGTCCGCGAAGGATGGAGTCGATTACGGCCAGGATCTTATCGCCAAGATGGTGCGCCTGATAAAAGAGGAATTTCACCATTTCGAGCAGGTGCTGGAGATCATGCAGGCACGGGGCATACCCTATCAGAATCTCACCGCCGGTCGCTATGCCAAGGGGATGATGCGCGCGGTGCGCACCCATGAGCCGGCTACCCTGGTAGATAAGCTGATCGTCGGTGCCTTTATCGAGGCGCGTTCCTGTGAGCGTTTCGCCAAGCTGGCGCCTTATCTCGATGAGGGCCTGAGTAAGTTCTACGTGTCGCTGCTGCGCTCAGAGGCGCGTCACTATCAAGATTATCTGGTGCTGGCCCAGGCGATATCGCCTGAGAATATAGATGAACGTGTGGCTTACTTTGCCAAGCTGGAGGCGGAACTTATCAGCGCGCCAGACAGTGAGTTTAAGTTTCACTCGGGAAGGCCTGAGACCTGTTGATGAAGGGATAGTCTGACAGACCTTAGTTAGTGCGCACTGTACACTAACGGGGGATCAGGCTGTTTCGGCTGGCCTATGCCTCTGTTTCACCAAAGGGCAGGCTCTGCAGGTTCACTTCCTTGGGGCTGATCTTCAGTACGCTGCCTTGCTCATACCAGTCGCCCACCACGATACGCTGAGTGTCGTTGGCGAGCCGATGAATGTCTGGTCTGTGGGTATGACCATGGATCATGCGCTTAGCTCCAGTCTCAGCCATCAGCTGCTCGACCGCGCTCTGCTCCACATCCATGATGCTATAGCTTTTAATCTGATTGCTCTGCTTACTCTTGCTACGCAGCTTGTCGGCGATGGCGATGCGTTTCGACTTAGGCAGGTGATTGTAGATAAACTTGGCCCAGGCCATATTTCTAAAGCGGCGGAATCTCTGATAAGCCTTATCCAGGGTGCACAGGCTATCGCCATGGAGCAACACGCTGGGCTCACCATAGAGGTCGATGCTATAAATCTCGGGTAGCAGCGTCATGCCTGAGCGCTTGGCGTACTCTTTACCCAGCAGGAAGTCGCGGTTGCCATGGATAAAATAGATGGGCGTATGGGTCGAGAATCGCTTTAAGCGCTCGGCAAGCTCCAGAGCAAAAGGCTCGGCGATATCATCGCCCACCCAGACTTCAAACAGATCACCCAGGATATAGAGGGCGTCGCAATGGCTGGCATCTTGGTCAAGAAATTGATGGAAGGCGTTTAGGATATCGGGGCGATCGGCGCTGAGGTGCAGATCGCCCACAAACAGGGTGTAGTTCAACGAGTGTCGGCCCTGTGATTATGCTTCGACGGTTACGCTTTCGATGACCACAGCTTCTAGCGGTACGTCTTGATGCATGCCGCGGTTGCCGGTGGCAACGGCCTTGATCTGGTTAACCACATCCATGCCTTCGGTGACTTTACCGAATACACAATAACCCCAGCCTTGTACCGACTCAGATTTGAAGTCGAGGAAGGTGTTGTCGTTGATGTTGATGAAGAACTGCGCGGTGGCCGAGTGTGGATCTGAGGTGCGGGCCATAGCTATGGTGCCGACCAGGTTAGACAGACCATTATTGGCTTCGTTTTCGATCGCTTCGTTGCAACGCTTTTGCGACATATCTTTGGTGAATCCGCCGCCCTGGATCATGAAACCATCGATAACGCGGTGAAAGATAGTGCCATCATAAAAGCCGTCTTTCGCATACTTGATGAAGTTAGCGACGGTTGCAGGGGCTTTTTCGGCATCGAGTTCGAGTTTAATAACACCGTGGTTGGTTTGCATTGTGATCATATGACTGTATCTCATCATGGTTACTTATTCAGATAGCGCCAGATTCTAGCCTATTAACCAAGGCGCATAAAGGGATGGCGTGACTTTTCTCCCCCGGAACGTGCTTAGCCGCGTGATAAACTCTCGCATTTTGCCCTATTCGACTAAGAGAATGTGCGGGGGCACAAAAAACGCTTTAGATTCACGCAATCACGCTGGAAGCGGCCGTTTGCAGGTGGTAGACTGAGCGGCCTATTTGTTGTCAATTATCTGTAGAGAATATCAATGTTGAAGCTATACAACAGTCTTACCCGCCAAAAAGAGGAATTTAAGCCAATACAGCCAGGTAAAGTCGGCATGTATGTCTGCGGGGTTACCATTTATGATTTGTGTCATATTGGTCACGGACGTACGTTTGTTGCTTTTGACATGATCGTCAGATACCTGAGATATATCGGCTACGATGTGAATTTCCACCGTAACATCACAGATGTCGACGATAAGATCATCAAGCGCGCCACCGAGAATGGCGAGAGCTGCGATGCCCTCACCGAGCGTCTGACTCAAGAGATGTATCACGACTTCGACGCGCTGAACATGAAACGTCCCGATTTTGAGCCTCGCGCGACTCAGCACATGCCTGAGATCATCGAGATGGTCGAGCGCCTACTGGAGCGTGACCATGCCTATATCGCCGACAATGGCGATGTGCTCTTCAGCGTCGCGTCCTTCCCTGAATATGGTCGTCTGTCTGGTCAGAACCTGGATCAACTTCAGGCCGGTGCCCGCGTAGAAGTGGACGAGAACAAGCGCGATCCTATGGATTTCGTGCTGTGGAAGATGTCTAAGCCGGGCGAGCCAACTTGGGATTCGCCATGGGGCCCTGGTCGTCCAGGCTGGCATATCGAATGTTCGGCGATGAACAGCAAGCATCTGGGAGAGCATTTCGATATTCACGGCGGCGGTTCAGATCTGCAGTTCCCTCACCATGAGAACGAGATCGCTCAGTCTTGCTGCGCCCACGACACCCCCTATGTGAACTACTGGATGCATACCGGTATGGTGATGGTGGACAAGGAGAAGATGTCTAAGTCGCTCAATAACTTCTTCACCATTCGTGACGTGCTCGCGCATTATGATGCCTCGACCGTGCGTTACTTCCTGCTGTCTGGTCACTACCGCAGCCAGCTGAACTACTCGGAAGATAACCTAAAGCAGGCTAAGGCGGCGCTCGAGCGTCTCTACACAGCGCTGAAGGGACTGGATCTGAGCGTCGAGGCTGCGCCAGCAAGCGAGTATGTGGCTAAGTTTAAAGAGGCTATGGACGATGACTTCAATACGCCTGAGGCCTACTCAGTGCTGTTTGACATGGCTCGTGAGATCAACCGTCTAAAAGTTGATGACCTGGCGGCGGCTTCTGCCCTGGGCGTTAGCATGAAGCAGTTGGGTGACGTGTTGGGGATCCTAGAGCAGGATGTCGATGGCTTCTTTAAGGGTGAGGGCAGCGACGATGAGGTGGCGCAGATCGAAGCCTTGATCGCAGAGCGTAACCGTGCACGCACCGAGAAGGATTGGGCCGCGGCCGATGTGGCGCGTGATGGTCTTAATGCCCTTGGGGTGATCCTGGAAGATGGCCCGGAAGGAACGACCTGGCGTAAGAAGTAAGCCGTTATGACGTTTTCCGTCACTTAATAAAGTAACACGCGTAAAAAAGCCTGCAATATGCAGGCTTTTTTGTATCTGTCGCTTAGCGAATCAAGTCAGACGGCTAATACTTGTCGACATTTAATAGTCGACGTTAGTCGTGATAACTAGTCGAGATAGCTAGTCGTGATAGTTTTCCGCGGCGTACAGGGTGTTTTCCAGCAGGCTGGCGATGGTCATAGGACCGACACCGCCGGGTACTGGCGTGATATGGCTGGCGTGCTCGGCGGCCACATCATATTGCACATCACCCACGAGCTGACCGCTCTCTAAACGGTTGATCCCCACGTCGATAACGATGGCGCCCGGTTTAATCCACTCGCCAGGAATAAAGTTCGGCTTACCCACGGCGACGATCAGCAGGTCGGCGCGGCGCACCTTGTCTTCAAGGTCACGGGTGAAGCGGTGACAGGTGGTGGTAGTGCAGCCGGCTAATAACAGTTCTAGCGTCATCGGGCGGCCGACGATATTAGAGGCGCCAACGACCACTGCGTCCAGACCATAGGTATCTACGCCGGTGGACTTGATAAGTGTCATGATCCCCATAGGCGTGCAAGAGCGCAGTACAGGAATGCGCTGAGCCAGACGACCCACATTATAAGGATGGAAACCGTCGACATCTTTGTCCGGACGAATACGTTCGATCACCTTCGACTCTTCAATATGATCAGGCAGTGGCAGCTGGACCAAGATACCGTCTATGCTCGGATCTTCGTTGCACTTGTCGATCAGGGCCAGTAGATCGGCTTCCGAGGTTTCGGTCGGCAGGTCAAAAGATTGTGATAGGAAGCCAACCTCTTCACAGGCGCGGCGCTTACTGCCGACATAGACCTGAGAGGCGGGATCGGCTCCCACTAAGATAACGGCTAATCCCGGTACACGTTTTCCAGCCTCTTTGCGGGCGGTTACTTTGGCACTCAGTTGCTTTCGAATGGATTGAGCAATCGCTTTGCCATCGATTATTTGTGCTGTCATGGGGGGTGGATTTCCTTAATATGGCGCGATAATAAAAAATCGGCGACATTTTAACAGGGGGGGCGGAAACTGTCATTGACTTAGCTCGATAACAGTCAGTTCTAATATATGAATAATGTCGGCGAGGGCCACGATATGTCTAGCTACTCTAAATAAGCCTATTTAGGGGGATCAAATTGATTAATTGCTTGGATATTTGCGCGAATTGCTTAATAAAGTTGCGGATAGCTGCTTAAATAGTCAGGCGCATCGGCATTGCAAAAAAATCGTTGACGCTAACCATATGAGGGGATAATATGCGCTCCGTTCTCGACGACACCCAGAGTATCGTCAGAAAGCAAGATTATCGGTGATTAGCGCAGTCCGGTAGCGCATCTGGTTTGGGACCAGAGGGTCAGAGGTTCGAATCCTCTATCACCGACCAAATTTTTAAATAACGTGGAGACGTTATTTGCCCTGTTAGGATATGAACCAAGTTCATAACGACGCGCCCGTAGCTCAGTTGGATAGAGCATCCGCCTTCTAAGCGGATGGCCGCAGGTTCGAATCCTGCCGGGCGTACCAAATCAGTGGTGATTGTAGCTCAGTTGGTAGAGCCCCGGATTGTGATTCCGGTTGTCGTGGGTTCAAGTCCCATCAGTCACCCCACTTCTTTCGAAGAAAATAAAAAAAGCGACCTCTGGTCGCTTTTTTTACGTCCGTAATTAGAGCTTTGAGGCTCGACTATGCCGAAAACCGTGGCTATAATGTCGCGTCTTGATAAATTTCAACTATGTGCGACGACTGCCAAACCCAGTTACCAAGGCATTTTAGTCGTTTTTTTAGATCAAGAAACGAATACCTTAATAGTTGATGATTCGGCTATTACAAAAGACGTTTGACATATTTCGAGGTAAAACAATGCAAGTTTCTGTAGAAACAACACAAGGTTTAGAGCGCCGCCTAACTATCTCTGTTCCTGCTGAGCAGATTGAAAAAGCCGTTTCTGATAGTTTGAAAAATGAAGCTAAGCGTGCACGTATTCCTGGTTTCCGTCCAGGCAAGGTACCTGTAAGCGTGATCAACAAGCGTTATGGTAAAGCGATTCGTCAAGAGATCACTGGCGAAGTAATGCAACGTAACTTTATCGAAGCCATCATCGCAGAAAAATTGAACCCAGCCGGTGCACCAACTTTCGTTCCTGGTGAAACCGATGCTGAAAACTTCCAGTTTGTTGCTACCTTCGAAATCTACCCAGAAGTAGAACTAAAAGGCCTAGATGCGATTGAAGTTGAGCAACCAACTGCCGAAGTTACCGATGCTGACGTTGATGCAATGATCGAAACGCTGCGCAAGCAACACGCTACGTTCGAAGCGGTTGAGCGTGAAGCTGCCGAAGGCGACAAGGCGAAGATCGACTTCGTTGGTTCTATCGACGGTGAAGAGTTCGAAGGCGGCAAGGCCGAAGATTTCGAACTTCAACTTGGCAGCGGCCGTATGATCCCAGGTTTCGAGTCTGGTGTTGAAGGTCACAAAGCCGGTGAAGCATTCGATATCGACGTGACTTTCCCAGAAGACTACCACGCAGAAAACCTGAAGGGTAAAGTAGCTAAGTTCGCTATCACCCTGAAAGAAGTACAAGCGGCTAACCTGCCAGAAGTTAACGATGAGTTCGCTAAGCTGTTCGGCGTTGCCGACGGCGGCCTGGAAGCGCTGAAAGTAGAGATCCGTAAGAACATGAGCCGTGAGCTTGAGCAAGCGCTTAAAGCTAACGTTAAAGATCAGGTGCTAAACGGTCTGCTTGAGCAAAACGAAATCGAACTGCCTAAGGCACTAATCGATGGCGAAGTTAATGTTCTGCGTCAGCAAGCTATGCAGCGTTTCGGCAACCAAGCCGCTAACATGCCTGAGCTACCTGCTGACCTGTTCACCGAGCAAGCCGAGCGCCGCGTAAAAGTGGGTCTGCTACTTGGCGAAGTGATCAAGACTAACGAGCTGAAAGCTGACGACGAGCGTGTTCAAGCGCTGATCGCTTCTATGGCTTCTGCCTACGAAGATCCACAGGAAGTTATTGAATATTACAATAACAACCAAGAGATGATGCAGAACATGCGTAACGTTGCGCTAGAAGAGCAAGCTGTTGAAGCACTGCTGAAAACTGCTAAGGTTACCGAGAAAGCAGTTCAATTCGAAGAATTTATGAACAAGGCTACCGGTCGCGCGTAACCTATGCTTGACTTAAATGGCTGTTAGCCATTTATAATGGCTCGTATGAGGCTCCTCATGCGGGCCGTTTTTATTTAGGGAAGTTAATAATGCAAAATGCGCCAGAATCAGTACTGAATGCACTTGTGCCTATGGTCGTTGAACAAACTGCCAAAGGGGAACGTTCATATGATATTTATTCTCGTCTGCTCAAAGAGAGGGTGATCTTTCTCGTTGGTCAGGTTGAAGAGCATATGGCTAACCTGATTGTGGCTCAGCTACTGTTCCTCGAGTCTGAGAGCCCAGATAAAGATATCTATCTTTATATTAACTCTCCTGGTGGCTCGGTCACTGCGGGGATGGCGATTTATGATACCATGCAGTTTATTAAGCCAAATGTCAGCACAGTCTGCATCGGTCAGGCCGCCAGTATGGGCGCCTTCCTGCTTGCCGGTGGTGCCAAGGGTAAGCGTCACTGTCTGCCAAACTCACGTGTAATGATCCATCAGCCATTGGGTGGCTTCCAGGGCCAAGCGTCTGATATCGCGATTCATGCACAAGAGATCTTGGGCATTAAGAACAAGCTGAACCAGATGCTTGCCGACCATACAGGCCAGCCGCTGGAAGTGATCGAGCGCGATACGGATCGTGACAATTTCATGAGTGCAACCGAGGCCGCAGAGTACGGATTGGTTGACTCTGTGCTCGATAAACGAGGCTGATATTTGTCGCTTGCTGAGCTATGATCAGTAAAAGGCGTAAGAGAAGAATTGTGCAGTGAGTGAAACTGCAAAAGAGGTAAACTAATGGGCGACAACAAAAGTAACGGTGATAGCGGGAAACTGCTGTACTGCTCTTTTTGTGGAAAGAGTCAGCATGAGGTTCGTAAGCTCATCGCCGGCCCTTCTGTGTATGTATGTGACGAGTGTGTAGAGCTTTGCAACGATATTATCCGTGAAGAGATTCGTGAGATATCGCCAAAGCAAGATCAAGATAGATTACCTACGCCACATGAGCTCAGAGCGCATCTTGACGACTATGTCATAGGTCAAGAGAAGGCTAAGAAAGTCTTATCTGTTGCTGTATATAACCACTATAAACGTTTAAAGAATGCCACCCCTAAAGATGGTGTCGAGCTGGGCAAGAGTAACATCTTGCTGATCGGCCCAACCGGTAGTGGTAAGACGCTGCTTGCCGAGACCTTAGCTCGGTTCTTGAATGTGCCTTTTACCATGGCCGATGCCACCACCCTGACCGAAGCCGGTTATGTGGGTGAGGATGTCGAGAACATCATTCAGAAGCTGCTGCAGAAGTGTGACTACGATGTCGAGAAGGCCCAGCGTGGTATCGTCTATATCGATGAGATCGATAAGATTAGCCGCAAGTCAGATAACCCATCGATCACCCGCGACGTGTCCGGTGAAGGTGTGCAGCAGGCCCTGCTGAAGCTAATCGAAGGCACAGTGGCTGCCGTACCGCCCCAAGGCGGACGTAAGCATCCTCAGCAGGAGTTCTTGCAGGTCGATACCTCTAAGATCCTCTTCATCTGTGGCGGCGCCTTTGCGGGCCTGGAGAAGGTGATCGAGCAGCGTTCCCATGTCGGTACCGGCATAGGTTTCGGTGCCGAGGTGAAGGGCGAGGCCGATAAGGCGACTATCTCAGACGTGTTGCTGCAGGTTGAGCCTGAAGATCTGGTGAAATATGGTTTGATCCCTGAATTCATCGGTCGTCTGCCTGTGCTGGCTACCCTGGCCGAGCTGGATGAAGCTGCGCTGATTCAGATCCTGTCTGAGCCAAAGAATGCGCTGACTAAGCAGTTTGCCGCCCTGTTCGAGATGGAAGGGGTTGAGCTCGAGTTCAGAGAAGATGCGCTCAAGGCGATTGCGCTGAAAGCGATGGATCGTAAGACAGGTGCTCGCGGTCTGCGTTCAATCGTCGAAGGCATACTGCTGGACATCATGTATGACCTGCCATCAACCGAGAACGTGGCCAAGGTGGTTATCGATGAGTCAGTGGTTAAGGGCGAGTCCGCTCCTATCCTCATCTACGAAGCCAATGAGACGCAAGCCGCGGTGGCTGAACAATAATTCGGCTAACGTGAAGCGAAATAAACATAAAGGAGTCCACTGGGCTCCTTTTTTTATATTTGCCATTGAAACCCACTGAAACACCCCAATATACTCATTAATATTGTTACCAAACGGAATCGAGCTATGACCTTAGAGCGTGAAGCGCGAATCGAACTCCCGGTACTGCCATTGAGAGACGTGGTGGTTTACCCCCATATGGTTATTCCCCTGTTTGTCGGTCGGGAAAAATCTATTCGCTGCCTGGAAGCGGCGATGGAGCAAGATAAGCAGATTATATTAGTGGCCCAGCGCGATGCTGAATTAGATGAGCCGACCAGCGATGATATCTTCGAGGTCGGAACCGTCGCCTCTATCTTGCAATTGCTCAAACTGCCTGACGGCACAGTGAAGGTGCTGGTCGAAGGTGGCCAGCGTGCCCGTATCGACAAGTACACTCAAGAAACCGAATTTTTTGTGGCGACCGCCCAATACCTCGAGTCGGAAGAACTTGCCGATAAGGAAGAGGAGGTATTGGTGCGATCGGCCATCGGTCAGTTCGAAGGTTATATCAAGCTAAACAAGAAGATCCCGCCAGAGGTCTTAACCTCACTGTCGGGGATCGATGAAGCCGCGCGCCTTGCCGATACCATGGCGGCCCATATGCCACTTAAGCTTGAAGATAAGCAGGCGGTGCTGGAGATGGTTAACGTCTCCGAGCGCCTCGAATATCTGATGGCCATGATGGAGTCGGAGATCGATCTGTTGCAGGTGGAGAAGCGCATTCGCTCCCGCGTCAAGAAACAGATGGAGAAGAGCCAGCGCGAGTATTATCTCAATGAGCAGATGAAGGCAATTCAGAAGGAGCTTGGGGATATCGACGAGTCTCACGACGAGTTCGAGACCCTGACCCGTAAGATTGAAGAAGCCGGCATGCCGAGCGAGGCCAAAGAGAAGGCCACCGCCGAGCTCAACAAGCTGAAGATGATGTCACCTATGTCGGCCGAAGCTACTGTGGTGCGTAGCTATGTGGACTGGATGATCTCTGTGCCCTGGAAGCAGCGCTCTAAGATCAAGCGCGATCTCGCCAAGGCCCAGGATGTGCTGGACACTGATCACTATGGTCTGGAAAAGGTTAAAGAACGCATCCTCGAGTATCTGGCGGTGCAGAGCCGTGTTAAACAGCTTAAGGGACCTATCCTGTGTCTCGTGGGCCCACCGGGTGTGGGTAAGACCTCTCTGGGGCAATCTATCGCCAAGGCGACCGGTCGTAAGTATGTGCGCGTAGCGCTAGGCGGCGTGCGAGATGAGGCGGAGATCCGCGGTCATCGCCGTACCTATATCGGCTCAATGCCAGGTAAGGTGATCCAGAAGATGTCTAAGGTTGGCGTGAAGAACCCGCTCTTCCTGCTTGATGAGATCGATAAGATGAGCAGCGACATGCGTGGTGACCCGGCGTCGGCATTGCTTGAGGTGTTAGACCCTGAGCAGAATGCGACTTTTAGCGATCACTACCTTGAAGTCGATTACGATCTGAGCGATGTGATGTTCGTGGCGACCTCTAACTCGATGAACATACCTGGCCCGCTACTCGACCGTATGGAAGTGATTCGTCTGTCGGGTTACACCGAAGATGAGAAGCTCAACATCGCTAAGCAGCATCTGTTGCCTAAACAGATCGAGCGTAACGGCCTCAAGGCCAGCGAAGTCAACGTCGATGAGAGCGCCATTATCGGCATCATCCGCTACTACACCCGCGAAGCCGGTGTGCGTGCACTTGAGCGCGAGCTGTCTAAGATCTGCCGTAAGGTCGTTAAACAGATCCTGCTGGATAAGTCGGTGAAGCATGTGGATGTCAACCAAGACAACCTCAAGTCTTTCCTCGGCGTGCAGCGCTTCGACTACGGCAAGGCCGAGTCGAACAACCAGATTGGACAGGTGACAGGCCTTGCCTGGACCGAAGTGGGTGGCGATCTGCTGACCATCGAGGCCACCTCTGTGCCGGGTAAGGGCAAGCTGACCTATACTGGCTCTCTGGGTGACGTGATGCAGGAGTCGATTCAGGCGGCCATGACTGTGGTACGTGCCCGCGCCGAGCAGCTGGGCATCAACCCAGACTTCTATGAGAAGCGCGACATTCACGTGCACGTGCCTGAAGGGGCGACGCCGAAAGACGGTCCTTCTGCCGGTGCGGCCATGTGTACCGCTTTGGTTTCTAGCCTGACAGGCAACCCGGTGCGTGCCGATGTGGCCATGACGGGTGAGATCACCCTGCGCGGTGAGGTCTTGCCAATCGGCGGCCTGAAAGAGAAGCTGCTGGCGGCCCATCGCGGCGGTACTAAGCTGGTGCTGATCCCTAAGGAGAACGAGCGTGACCTTGAGGAAATTCCGGCCAATGTGGTGGCCGACCTTGAGATCAGACCCGTACGTTGGGTGGATGAGGTGCTTAAGCTGGCGCTAGAACGACCAATCGAAGGCTTTGAAGTTGTTAAAAATTTGGTCTAACGCAAGAAAATGCCTATTTGCATTAAAAAAAATGCAAAAAGGGGCTTTTTAAAATCTAAACCTGTGGTAGCCTAGGTCTGTGGATAGCATTTTAGCTGCAGCCCTTGGCGCTGCTGGTTTTTAGGCTTATTCCAATTTTATTTCTTAGGTTTTCCTATTTGGCTTGAACTTTAGTTTCAAGCTTGTTATAAAAAGCCTCCGCAGACCGCTCTAGAGAAGGATTTGGTTGCGGCGCAAAAATTAAATTCAAGGGGATGACATGAACAAATCTGAACTAATCGAGAAAATCGCTTCTGGTGCTGATATCTCTAAAGCGGCCGCTGGTCGTGCTCTAGATTCTTTTATTTCTGCTGTGACTGATGGCTTAAAAGATGGCGATAAAATCTCTCTAGTTGGTTTTGGTACTTTTGAAGTGCGTCAACGCGCAGAGCGTACTGGTCGCAACCCACAGACTGGTAAAGAGATCAAGATTGCTGCAGCAAACATTCCAGCATTCAAGGCCGGTAAAGCACTTAAAGACGCTGTAAACTAAGACACACTTAGTTAAGGTGGCCTTTGTAAACCTTACGAGTAGTTTGATAAGCACTGTTTAGACAGTGCTTTTTACGAGTAGGGGTTTTGATAATGTAACCCTCATTATCAAGCCGTTGGCCTAACATTACGCACTGTGTAAACTAGGTCTACAAATTACAAAAATGGCGCATCCTCCAATAGGTGATGCGCCTTTTTATTTTTATTGCAACGAGCGAGAAGTCTGATGTTAGAAAAGATTCGCGAAGGCTCACAGGGCGTGATTGCTAAAGGCATTCTCGTTCTTGTCATTTTGTCCTTTGCATTTACTGGCGTGAGTAGCTATTTGGGTTCATCTTCGGAGCCGAGCGCGGCTACGGTTAATGGTGAAGAGATCAGTAAATCTGCACTGGAGCAAGCCTATCAAAGCGAGCGTGCTCGATTAGAGCAGCAACTGGGTGATATGTACGACACCTTGGCCAGCAACGAAAGCTACCTGGCTAGCGTTAAGCAGAATGTATTAGAGCGCCTGATCGCCGACAAGTTGGTGGATCAAGCCGCTGCCGACTTAGGGCTTACAGTGTCTGATCAACAGATCAAGACGGCTATCATGAATGAGCCTGCCTTCCAAACCGACGGTAAGTTTGACAACGACCGTTACCTAGCCCTAATCCGCCAGCTAGGCTATCAAGCCAACAGCTTCCGCGACATGATGCGTGGTGACATGACTCGTCGTCAGCTAGTAGTGACCGTTGTCGGTTCTGAATTTGTGTTGCCTGGTGAAGCCGAGTATCTGGCCAAGATCCAGGGGCAAACCCGTGACATTCGTTACCATGTGGTCGATGCTGAGCCTATGCTGGCCACTGTAAGCGTAAGTGACGAAGAAGCGAATACCTACTATCAGCAAAATCAGTCGCTGTTTGTGCGTCCTGAAACCATTTCGCTGGATTATATCGAGCTAAGTGCCAATCAATTGGCCTCGGCGATTCAGGTAAGCGATGAAGAAGCTAAGACCTATTACGACGAGAACAAGGCGCAGTACCTGCAGCCTGAGAAGCGTCTGGCCGCCCATATTTTGGTGAGCCTGGGTGATGATGAAGATGCAGCTAAGGCTAAGGCTGAAGCGATCATGACTAAGCTTAAGGCGGGTGAAGATTTTGAGGCACTGGCTAAGAGTGATTCAGATGACAGCTTTAGCGGTGAGCAGGGCGGTAAGCTGGATTGGTTCGAACAGGGCGTGATGGAAGCGCCTTTCGACCAGGCGCTATTCGCACTGGAAAAAGGTCAGTACTCAGACATAGTGAAGACCAGCTTCGGTTACCACATCATCAAGCTGCTCGATCTACAAGCGGCATCGACCTCGCCATTCGAGGCGGTAAAAGACAAGATCGTTGCCCAGATCCAACAAGACAAGGCAGTTAACGAGTTTTATACCTTGCAACAGCGCCTGTCTGACGTGAGCTACGAAGTACCCGATACCCTAGCCGAAGCGGCTAAAGAAGTGGGTGTTGCGGTTAAGACCAGCCCTGTATTTACTCGTGACAATGCGCCAGAGCCACTAAACTCTGCCGATGTGCTTAAGGCGGCCTTCTCTAACACGGTTCTGCTCGATGGCATGAACAGTGATGTGATCGAGTTGGGTGATAACCATGTGGTCGTGGTGCGAGTGAACAAGCACGCTGCGGCGGGCACCATGGAGTTTGCCGACGTGAAGGCGACCATTGTCGAGCGTCTCAAGCAAGACAAGGCTAACGAGCTGGCACGCGACAAGGCGCAAGAGATGATGGCAGCCATCAAGGGCGGTGAGATCCCGGCCGAGATGATCACTCGCACTCAGCTAAGCCGTGGCGAGCAAGGCATAGATACCTCTATCGTTAGCAAGGCGTTCGAGATGGCCCAGCCAGCCGAGCAGTTTGTGGTTGATACCGCAGCCCTGGCTAACGGCTATGCCGTGGTGATTCTCGATAAGGTGAATCAAGCCGAGAGCGTAGATGAGAGCCTGGTAACAGCCCTTAAGCAACGTTTGAACTCTCAGTACAGTGAGAACGACTACCGCGCGCTTATCGCCGCGCTGAAGGCTCAGGCGGAAGTGGTTTACACGCCAGCCGAATAACTTATCTTGAGAATAAGATGGGTTGCCAAAAGCCAGTCCTAGTGACTGGCTTTTTTGTTGCTAAGATTTGGCCATAGGACATTCAACTCGGTTTGACAGTTCGTTCAGAGCGATAATCCGACTAAGGGGGGATATCTGCCTAAGTTGCTGCATAGAAGGCATTTCCGCCGTTTCATTAGGGGAGGTGGGTGTCGATAACTGCCTTTCTATCGAGTGTTTGGTCTAGGCTTCTAGCCAGTAGCGGTTAGCACCTGCCTTTGCAGTTATCACTCTGGATTATCTTTTGTGGGGGATAGGTAGGGAGATTGCCTTTAGCCTTCTCATGACGTCTTTTACAAGCGCAGGGCTGAGAGATGACAGCTTTTATGGGGCGGATATAGCAGCTTGAATCAATCGCGGCCTGAGAGTGCCTCTGAGGCGCTTCAGGGAAAATAAGCCGGAAAACAAAAAGCCACGGCAATGGCCGTGGCTTTTCATCGATGAGCGAGCGGTTTAGAACTGCTCGACGTCGAAGTTCACCTCTGGGTTCACATCGGCGTCATAGTCTACAGACTCGATACCGAAGCCGAACAGCTTGAGGAACTCTTCCTTGTACTCACGGTAGTCCGTGAGTTCGCTGAGGTTCTCTGTGGTGATGGTCGGCCATAGGTCGCGGCAGTGCTGCTGAATTTCGTCACGAAGCTCCCAGTCGTCCAGACGCAGGCGGTTAGCATCATCGACTGCCGGTGCTGCACCGTCGGCGCGGTAAAGGCGCTCGTGGAACATACGGTTGATCTGCTCCTGACAGCCTTCGTGCAGACCCTCTTCGCGCATCTTCTTAAATACCATGGCGATGTAGAGTGGCATTACAGGGATGGCCGAGCTGGCCTGAGTAACCACACTCTTGAGCACGGCGACGTTGGCGCTACCACCTGTGGCCGATAGCTTGTCGTTGAGTGCGTGCGCGGCGCGGTCAAGGTCCATCTTGGCCTTGCCCAGGGCACCGTGCCAATAGATAGGCCAGGTCAGCTCTGTGCCTATGTAGCTGTAGGCAACTGTCTTACAATCTGGAGTCAGTACGCCAGCCTCGGCCAGGGCATTGATCCACAGTTCCCAATCCTGACCGCCCATGACGGTAACAGTATCTTCAATCTCTTGCTCTGTGGCCGGCTCTACGCTGGTTTCGATGATCAGATCTTTGTTGGTATCAACCGCGGTAGACTTGTATGTCTCGCCAATCGGCTTCAGTGATGAGCGAATCAGCTCGCCGCTGTCAGGCAGTTTTCTTACCGGAGAGGCCAGTGAGTAGACGACCATGTCTACCTGACCCAGATCTTGCTTGATCAGCTCGATAGCTTTCTGTTTGGCTTCATGGCTGAAGGCATCACAGTTCAGGCTCTTAGAATAGAGGCCGCCTTGCTTTGCAAACTTGTCGAAGGCCGCTGAGTTATACCAGCCAGCCGTACCTGGCTTAGTCTCGGTGCCTGGTTTTTCAAAAAAGACGCCGAGGGTTGCCGCGCCGCTGCCAAAGGCTGCCGCGATGCGTGAAGATAGACCATAGCCACTTGAAGAGCCGATCACTAATACTTTCTTAGGGCCGTTGGCGACAGGGCCTTTTGCCTTAGTGATGTTGATTTGCTCTAGTACATTTGCTTCACAGCCAACCGGATGAGTGGTGGTACAAATAAAGCCACGTGTTTTGGGTTTGATTATCATGTTTCTGCTTCTCTTGAAAAAGTGCCATAAGGATAATTAAACCACGCTGAAATGGCACACCTTTTTTAATAATAAGACGTTAATGTTCCAGTGGTTGGAGCAGTTTAACGCTTGTAGGAAAACATGGTCTGTTCCTGAATAAGCCGCTGGGTATATTCATGCTCGGGGGCGTTAAACAGCTTCTCCGTGGTGGCCTTTTCCACCATCTTGCCCTGGTGCAATACCATGATCTTATCGCTGAAATGGCGAATGATATTCATGTTGTGAGACACGAAGATGTAAGAGAGTCCCATCTCCTGCTGCAGCTTGAGCAACAGGTTCAAAATCTGCGAGCGTACCGAGAGATCCAGCGCCGTCAACGCCTCGTCGGCAATGATAATTTTTGGGTTCAACATCAAGGCCCTGGCCACCGCTACCCGCTGCTTCATCCCCTCTGAGATCATGTGAGGATAGAAGTCGGCGTGCTCTGGCAGCAGGCCAACCTTGCGCAGGGTATCCACTACCTGAGCGAAGCGTGCCTGCTTGTCCAGATCCGTATTGAACCTTAAGGGCTCATCCAGCAGCTCACCCACAGTCAAGCGCGGGTTGAGCGAGGTGTTGGGGTCTTGGAAAATCATCCGAATGAGCCTGCAACGCTGCTTCAGGTTGCGGCTTTCCAGCGCTTCGCCTTCAAACAAGATCTCGCCATCGGTGCGCTGCTCTGCGCCCACCAAGATACGCGCCAGGGTACTCTTGCCCGAGCCGGTTTCGCCCACAATTGCCAGGGTCTCGCCGCGATTAAGCTCGAAGGAGATGGGCTCGAGGGCATGGTTATACTGGCGCTTAAATCCCTTATAGCCGGCGAAAAAGGTTTTACTGAGTCGATTAACTTTTAGTAAGGGGCTCTTCATGGCATGGCTCATTGTGATAAGGGAAATGACAGGCAAAATAGCGATCTTTCTGGTGACAAAGGCTTGGCTGGTTGACGCAGAGCTTCTGGGCCTGGGGGCAACGCGGGCCGAGTCGGCACCCTATGGGTAGATGTTGTAGCGCCGGCGCCGAGCCTGGCAACGTCTGCATCATGGTCTTGTGGTGCTCGGGATTGGAGTAATCGGGAATATTATCCAACAGCGCCTTGGTGTAAGGGTGATAGGGATTGGCGATGACATCGCTGGTCACTCCCGATTCCATCACCTGACCGCTGTACATCACTGTTAGGCGGTCACACCACTGTGAAAGCGTCTCTAATTCATGACTAATCAATAGGATAGATACGTTTTGTAGCTGATTGAGTTTACTCAGTAGACGGAAGATCTGCGCCTGAGTGCGTACCTCCATCGAGTTGGTAGGCTCGTCGGCAATCAGCAGCCTGGGCTGGTTGGCCACGGCGATGGCGATCATCACCTTCTGGCACTCACCGTCGGATAGCTCCCAGGCGTAGCTGGACATGATCTTCTGGGTCTCTTTAATGCCTACCTTGTGCAGCCACTGCTGGGCCTTCTTGCGCTTGTCGCTGCCGCGCTTCCACCAAGGCAGTTCCTTGTTTTCCGGCATCGCCTCGATGATTTGGGTGCCGACGGCTATGGCCGGATCCAAGCTGCTGATGGGGTCTTGAAAGATCATCGCCATCTCGCTGCCCATGAGTACACGGCGCTCGCTGGGGGACATGTCCATCAGGTTCTGTCCATCCCACATCATGCGATCCGCCTGTATGGTCCAGTTGTGACCCGGGATGCCAAGAATAGCCTTGGCCAGCAAGGTGCGGCCGGAGCCCGACTCGCCCACCAGGCCGTGAACCTCGCCCGGGTTGAGGGTAAGGCTCACACGTTCCAGGGCCTTGACGCGTCCGTGGGGGGTATCGAGTTCTATGGTGAGGTTTCTAATGTCCAGTAATGGCATAGCTGCGTCTCGTTAGGAGCGAATCGGCGAGAGGGCAGAGCGCAGTCCGTCTCCCACCAGGTTAATGGCTAGCACGCTACAGAGGATGGCGACGCCGGGTATGGTAACCGTCCAGGGAGCGGTGAGCAGATTATCTAAGCCTTGAGATACCATGGCGCCCCATTCCGGGCTAGGGGCCTGGGCCCCCAGGTTGAGGAAGCCCAGCGCGGCGATATCCAAAATGGCGGCCGAGATCCCTAAGGTGGTCTGGATGATCATGGTGTCCATGATGTTGGGCAGGATCACATACCAGAAGATCTGCAAACTATTGGCACCATCGAGTCTAGCGGCGGTGACATACTCTTTCTGTAACTCTTCGTGCACCGCCTGGTGAATGGCGCGGACAAACTGCGGGGTGAGGGCGATGCCCACGGCCCAGAAGACGTTGCCAAGCCCTGGTCCTGTGACCGCCACCACTAGAATCGCCATCAGCAGCGAGGGGATAGACAGCAGAGCGTCTAGCAGGTGGCTCAAGATACTCGACTTGAGGCCCTTCATCATGCCCGAGATGGAGCCTATGATGAAACCCAGCAGCAGGGCGGTGATAACTATTGCCAGCGCCATACCGAAGGTCAGGTGGGCGCCATGGAGCAGGCGGCTGAAGATGTCGCGGCCCAAGTCGTCGGTGCCGAGGAAGTGCTCCACAGTGCCTGTGGGCTCCCAGGAGGGCGCCAGTAGTAGCGCTAATGGGTCTTGATGCTCAGGGCTATATGGGGCGATAAGCGGGCCAAATAGAGCCAGAAGCAGCAGACAACAGACGGCCCAGAGCCCGGCAAAGGCGAAGGGGTTGTCGGTAAAGGCGGACCAGATCCGGCTCAGGGGCGAGGGGATATGATCTTCCTGATAGATTTTAATTTGCGGCATAGAGCTCTTTCCTGCTGAGGGGGTTCATTGCCGTATGGATCACCTCGATAAGAATGCTTAAGAAGATGATGATTAAGGCCACGGCGAGGATGCCGCCCTGTATCACAGTATAATCCCGTTGATAAATCCCAGAGACCAGCCAGGCGCCCACGCCAGGCCAGCTAAAGATCACCTCCACCACCATAGCATAACTGGCAAAGGCGCCGAGCATGAGGCCGAGGTTTTTCAGCACGGGAATAAAGGCGTTTGGCAATGCGTGGCGCAGCACTATGATGCTGGTGTGAAGGCCACGGGCCTCGGCGGCTTTAATATAGGTCTGCTCCATGATGGCGATCATCGCCGCGCGGGTGATACGCACCACCACGGTAAAGGGAAGTACTGCCAGGGTTACCGCCGGCAAGATGATATGCAGCAGGGCATCGATAAAGGCCGAGGTGGCGTATTGGGAGTCCGACAGCAGGGTATCGATCAGCAGGAAGCCGGTAACCGGGCGTATGTCATACAAGAGATTAATCTGCCCCGAAATCGGCAGCCAGCCCAGCTGCACCCCAAACCAGAGCGACAGTGACAGGCCGAGCCAGAACACAGGAATGGAGTAACCTGTCAGGGTGATCGCCATGATGGTGTGCTGGGTGATCTTATGTTTGCTCAAGGAGGCAAGTACCCCCAGCGGCAGACCCAACACCAGGGCGATCAGCCCGGCGACAATCCCCAGCTCGAAACTGGCGGGCAGCACGGCGGTGAGCTCGTCGATCACCGGGTTCTGAGAGGTGGCCGATATGCCCAGATTGCCGGACAGGCGCTGCTGCAGATAGGCGAGAAACTGATGTGCCTGCGAGCTATCGAGTTGATAATCTTGCGCTATTTGCGTCAGCTCTTGGGCGGTAGGCGACTGAAGTCCGGTCAAGGCAAAGGTATGCTCGACGGGAAATTTGCTGGTAACGATAAACATTACCAGGAAGAGAACCAGTGAGGTTGCCAGGAAAAGATTTAACCTACGGATCAGATATCTGGCCATCAGTTACTCTCCTTGTTGTCGCTGGCAAGGCGAGGCTGGGCGGACGTCTTGGTGAAGGAGATGCCGCCAAAGGGGGTCAGCTTAGCCTCGGTCACCGATTTTTGTTTCACCACCATGCGGGTAGCGTGGGCGAAGGGCAGCATAGGTACCTGCTCGGCCACATACTGCTCGGCCTCTTGATAGAGACGCGCTCGCTTCTCTCTGTCTGTGGTGGACTTGGCCGCGTTGAGGATATGGTCGAAGGCAGGGTCACACCAGCGCGAACGGTTGCTGTTTGAGCCCACCGAGGCGCAGCTTAAAATAGGGGTAAAGAAGTTATCGGGGTCGCTGTTGTCGGCGTTCCAGCCGATGAGCACCGAATCGTAACCATGTTGGCTCAGCTTCTGATTGAAGACGCTCCAGTCGTAGTTGACGATATTGACCTTGACGCCAATGTTGGCCAGATCCGCCTGGATAAGCTCGGCGGTCTTATGGGCGTTGGGGTTATAGATACGGGCGACTGGCATGGCCCAGATATCTATGGTGAGGTTTTTTACCCCAGCCTCGTCGAGTAGCTCGCGGGCTTTCTCTGGGTTGTAGTCGATCATCTTCTCGTTGGCCGAATAGGCCCAGGAGAGTGGCGGCAGCAGGCCCACCGCCTCTTCGGCCGTCTTCTGATACACAGCCCTGAGAATGTTCTCTTTATCTATGGCGTGGGCCAGTGCGCGGCGCACCCTGACATCGTTAAAGGGAATTCGCTCGGTATTAAAAGCCCAGAAGGCGACGTTAAATCCGGGGAGCGACTCCACCTCAAGATCCTCTTTCTCGATCACCACCGGCAGCTCACCGGCCTTAGGCAGGGCCGAGACGTTACAGTCGCCGGTGATAAGCTTAGCCAGGCGGGTGGTGCTCTTTGGCGTGATATCAAACACCAGCTGATCGACCTCTGGGGTCAGGCGCCAGTAGTAGGGGTTGCGGTAGTAACGAATAAAGTCGTTCTTGACGTAATCGATCAGCCTGAAGGGGCCGGTACCTATCGCCAGTTTGTCCAGCAACTCTTCCTGGCCCGTGCGCTGTAGTTGGTCGGCATACTCTTTAGAGAGGATCACCGCAAAGCCAGTCGCCAGGTTAGAGAGGAAAGAGGCATCTTTATGCTTGAGATGAAAGGCGACATGGTAGTCATCAATCTTCTCTATGTCGTCGATAAGCTCGGCAAAGCCGATACTTTGGAAGAAGGGGTAACCGCTTTTAGAGACAAAGTGATAGGGGTTGTCGGTATCTATGATGCGGTTGAAAGAGAAGAGCACATCGTCGGCATTAAAGTTGCGACTCGGGGTAAAGATGTCGGAGCGATGAAATTGCACGTCTTGGCGAAGCTCGAAGGTGTAGACCTTCTCATCATCGCTGAGGTGCCAGGAGGTGGCGAGAGATGGGGTCATCTCACCGGTTCTGGCGTCGTAATCCACCAGACCGTCGTAAAGCTGCTGTGAGGTCGCATCGACCGTGGTCCCAGAGGTGACCAATTGGGGGTTGAAGGACTCAGGGTTGCCTTCAGAGCAATAGACCAATCCCGAGGGCACTCGCGTCGGTCCACAGGCCGACAGCAGTGGCACGATACAACAAAACGCCGAACCTAACGTGAGACGTTTGAGCAGCTCTTTCATCAGCAGATGTAATAGTTATTTGAATGAAGGGGTTTATTTTAACAGTGCTCTGGAGTTAGGGGCAAACATCATCTGCCCCTGGTGCGCTTATTTATCCAGTAAGTTGTACTTTTTTAAGATGCCTCTCAGCTGATGGTAACTAAGCCCGAGCAGCTCCGCCGTCTTCTTCTGGTTGTATTGCCCCGATTCCAGCGCCTTCTTAAGCAGCAAGATCTCCTGCTGCTCACAATGCTCTTTAAAGTCCAGTGGGAAGCTGATATCTAGGCCGTTAGCCTTGCTGGCTGATTCGGTAGCGGGCGTCGCTGGGCTCTCCTGCTCAACGGCCTGTTCACTCTGCACCTGACGGGACTTGGTCTTGACGCGGTTGGTCGGCCTATAAGGGGAAGCAAAGGGATCTATGATAATGCTGTCGATCGGCTCTTCCTGATCCGTATTGCGATAGACGGCGCGCTCGACCACGTTCTTCAACTCACGGATATTACCCGGCCAGTGATAATCCAGTAATTGGTCGATGGCATTGCGACTAAAGCCATCAAATTGTGGTTGTTTAAGCTGGCGAGCCATGCCGATGGCGAAATATTCGGCCAGGGGCATGATATCTTCCGGGCGATGACGCAGAGGCGGCAGGGTGATCACATCAAATGCCAGGCGGTCGAGCAGGTCGGCCCTAAATTCGCCCGCTTCGGCCAAGGAGGGCAGATCTTCGTTGGCGGCGCACACCAGGCGCACATCTGTCTGTACCGTCTTGCTGCCCCCCACACGTTCAAATTCACCATATTCGATGACGCGCAGCAGCTTCTCTTGGATCAACCCAGAGGTGTTGGCGAGCTCGTCTAAAAACAGAGTGCCGCCATCGGCGCGCTCGAAACGTCCTTCATGCTTCTTGTTGGCGCCGGTGAAGGCGCCTGCATCATGACCGAAGAGCTCGCTCTCTAATAGGTTTTCACTGAGAGATGAACAATTTAGCTTAATAAAGCTTTGATCCCAGCGCTTGGAGAGATAATGTAGGCGCTCGGCGATCAACTCTTTACCGGTTCCGCGCTCGCCAATAATTAAGACTGGCTTAGATAAGGGTGCAATTTTTGAAACGTGCTCAAGGACTTCCAGTAGAGCGTTCGACTGACCTATGAGGTTGTCTTGTTGAAATTGATTGGCCACTTTATTTTTTAGTCTTTCACGCTAATTATTGGTGAAAATTATAATATGTGCCCTGTGAATTAAAATAAAGAAAAAGTTATAAATATGTTTAACTGATTGTTTTTAATCGGTATAGTTAAGTTGGCACACTTAATGTATTAATCTAGGCGAAACCAACACAAATTTGAGGACAGTATTATGGGAATTTTCTCTCGCTTTGCAGATATTATTAACTCGAATATCAGCGCATTACTCGATAAAGCAGAAGATCCAGAAAAAATGGTTCGCCTGATCATCCAAGAGATGGAAGATACGTTAGTAGAAGTTCGTTCTACCTCAGCCAAGGTTCTGGCAGAGAAGAAAGAGATCATTCGCCGTATCGCTAAGGTGCAGGAGCAGGTTCAGGATTGGCAGGACAAGGCGGAACTGGCACTGTCGAAAGACCGTGAAGATCTGGCCAAGGCCGCTCTGCTTGAAAAGCAAAAGGCCAGTGAGCTGGCAAGCACCCTAGAGCAGGAGCTAGTGGTTGTCGAAGAGCAGATCGCACGCCTGAAAGAGGAAGTGAACCTGCTGCAAGAGAAATTAGCCGACGCCAAGGCACGTCAGAAGACTATCATTATGCGTAAGCAGACTGCGTCTTCTCGCCTTGAGGTGAAGCGTCAGTTGGACTCGAGCAAGATTGACAATGCCATGAGCCGTTTCGAGCAGTATGAGCGTCGTGTCGAAGGTCTTGAATCTCAGGTGGAAGCCTATGATCTGGGTAACCAGAAGACATTGAACGATGAATTCGCCGCGCTGGAAGCTGAAGATGCCGTTAGTGCAGAGCTAGAAGCCCTGAAGGCTAAGGTAAAAGCAGCGAAAGCCAAGAAACAGACTAAATAACAACAATTCTGAGGTGAGTTATGGATTTGGATTTATTAATAGCCCCAATTATTATCTTTATGGTAGTGGTGGCGCCCATCTGGCTGATACTGCACTATCGTAGCAAACGCCAAGTGAGCCAGGGACTCACTGAAGAAGAGTATGCTCAGCTGAATGAGCTAATCGGCAAAGCTGATAAAATGGCCCAACGCATAGAGACATTGGAAGCGATTTTAGATAGCGAGGCCCCGCAGTGGAGGAATCGAGATGAGCGAATCTAAGGGACGACCCTTATATCGAATCCCCGAGTCAGGCAAGATAGCTGGAGTGTGCGCAGGGATAGCGGACTACTTCAACTTCGAAACCTGGTTGGTCAGAGTGGTCGCCGCATCGATATTTTTGCTTGGGGGATCGGGGGTTATTCTTATCATCTACGTACTACTCTGGATGATCTTGGATATCAAACCTGGCAGCGCAAAGAACAAGCAACAACACAAGGAGATCGAGGTGAAGAAGAAGGTATGGCAGGCAGGAGAGCCGGCTAAGGCCGCCTTAAGAGACGTTAACAACCAGTTCCGTGATTTAGAATTCAGGTTGCAAAATCTCGAACGGCACGTCACCTCGGACAGCTTCGATCTTAAACAGCAGATCAACAATCTTTAAATCCTTTCAATGGGCGGTGTATACCGCCCTTAGCCGTATTAAGGTAAGAAGCCCTTAACCGTAAAGCCCTTAGCCAATAGTAAAAGCAAATGATGAATTCATTTAACCGCTCACTTCGTCAACTCGGCCATCACTCCAAGTCACTAGTTAAACGCACTACGGACAACCATGTACGCCTGGCGGTGACAGGTCTATCGGGCGCAGGTAAGACCGCCTTCATTACCGGACTGGTCAATCAACTGCTGCATGCCGGTGTCGGTCAGCGCCACAATGCGTTGTCGCTGCTGCAGGTCTCCCGTGAGGGGCGCCTACACGGAGTGAAACGTGCGCTACAGCCGGATCTGACCATAGCGAGTTTCGATTATGAGGGCGCCATGAGCGCCTTGTGTGGCGAGACGCCTACCTGGCCACAATCGACCCGTACCATCAGCGAGCTGCGCCTAGCCATTCGCTATCAGCCTTCGGCAGGCTTTAGGGCGAAATTTACCGACAGCGCAACGCTTTATTTGGACATAGTGGATTACCCCGGCGAGTGGCTGCTGGATCTGCCGATGCTCAAGCTGAGTTTCAAGGCCTGGTGCCAGGTGCAGGCGCGCCGCGATGCCGTATTGTCTCAGAGCGCCCATTATCAGGCGTTCGTAGCGGCTTGTCGGGAGCTGGACCTCAAGCAAAGTGCCGACGAGCTCAAGTTAAAGCAGATAGCCAGCCTATATCAGGCCTTGTTGGTAGATTTAGTGGAACAGCAAGGCTTCTATCATGCTCAGCCCGGGCGCATGTTGCTGCCGGGTGAGCTTGCAGATACCCCTATTCTCGCCTTCTTCCCCCTGCTGCATCTGAGCGAGGCCGAACTGGACGCCGCAGAAGAGAGTCCAAAGCACTCCTACTATCAGGTATTGAAGCAGCGCTACCACAGCTATGTTAGCCAGGTGGTGAAACCCTTCTATCGTGACTATTTTGCCAAGTTTGACCGCCAGCTGGTGCTGGTCGACTGCCTGACGCCGCTCAATCGCGGTAAGGCGCAGTTTGATGATATGACGGGGGCGCTCGATGCCATCATGGAGAGTTTTCATTTCGGGCAATCGAATCTGCTGAGACGCTTGTTTGCCCCGCGGATTGACAAGCTCTTGTTTGCCGCCAGCAAGGTCGATCACATCACCCGGGATCAGCAGGGCAATGTGTTGTCGCTCTTGTCTCACCTGGTGAAACGCAGCCAGCAACACGCCCAGTTTGAAGGCTGTGAAGTCGAGGTGATGGCGATCAGTGCCATCAAGGCGACTCAGCACGGCATGGTGCAGAGCCAGGGGAAATCGGTCGAGGTGGTGAAGGGGATAGAGCTCGCCTTAAACCAAGAGGTGACCATGTTCCCCGGCGAAGTCCCCACTCACTTACCCGGCGGCGATTTCTGGCGAAGGCAAGGATTTGAGTTTGTCGATTTCGCCCCGCCGCGACTGGCCGAGTCTGGCCATCAGGCTCAGTTTGAGCACATACGCTTGGACCATCTGTTGCAGTTTTTGCTCGGCGACAAGCTGAGTTAAATCGGGCACTTGGGTGTAGAGAGCTAGTTGTTTGAAAGCTAGCTGTTAGAAAGCATGCATTGCAAAGAGGGCACCGAAAAGCGTTATGAGTAAAGCCGATATGCAGATTGAAAAGAAGCAAGTGTTCGAGCCAGAGCAGGCGTTAAGCGTCACCGAGCTTAAAGCGGCAGAGCGCTTCGATGACCAGGTGGTGTTCGAGGATGCCGAGAGAGGCGAGCTCGACGAAGCGGCGCTTCAGGCACTGGTGCCTGAGCTTGACGGTATCGTTAGCCGGTCGCCATCTGGCGCGCGTCGACGCTCATGGTCATGGCTTGCCAAGGCGTCCTTGCTCGGGATTGGCAGTATCTTGCTGGTGGAGCTCGGGTTGACCCTAAGGGAAGCGTGGGCGCAGAGCCCTTGGCTGTTTGGTCTCTATGGTAGCGTGACCACTATCGTGAGCCTTTGGGCAATCACCCTAGGCGTGAAGGAGTGGCGCCAACTGCGCAGGCTAAGGGCGGTAGAAGAGGCGCAGGCGGTAAGTGAGCGCTTATCTCAGAGCATGCAGAGGGGCGAGGCGGACAAGTTTATCGACAGACTCATCACGAATCTGCCAGAAGATATCGACACCAATCGCTATTATCGCTTGGTGCACGAGGAGCATAACGACGCCGAACGCCTGATACTGTTCGAGAGCAGCGTGCTGCCGCAGGTCGATGCCAAGGCGAAGAAGCTGGTGCATCGCTATGCCAGCGAATCGGCACTCCTATTGGCGGCCAGTCCTATCGCCGTGCTGGATATGGCGATCATCCTCTGGCGCAATCAGAAGATGATAGCTGAGCTGGCGCGCTGCTACGGCATTGAGCTGGGTTACTGGAGCCGCATCAAGCTTATCCGGTCGGTGATCACTAACATCATCTACGCCGGCACGAGCGAGATTGTCACCGATATCGGGACTCAGCTGTTTTCGCTGGAGATGTCAGGCAAGATCTCCGCCAGACTGGCACAGGGGCTGGGTGGCGGGCTGCTCACGGCGCGCCTGGGCTATCAGACCATGCGGCTGTGTCGCCCCGTGGTGTTTACCCCAGACTCCCGACCTAAGCTGAGTAAGATACACACGGCCCTGCTTGGTGAGTTGAAAGACTTCTCCATTAGCGTCTTAGGTAAAACAACTGTTCGTAACAAAGATTTTACATCCAAATAGGAGATAATTTCTCGAGACAGGTTTACTCCGCGTCCCGAAACTGGGCAAGTTAATGCATCGCTGCCACGCTAAACCAATAAATATAAGCCAACAATAATAGGCAGCGAGTATGACGGAGAAAGTGTATGCAAGATAAATGGAAACTTGCCACTCAGGTGATCCATGCTGGGCATGAGGCCAATCAGCATGGCGCCTTGGTATCCCCTTTGGTGCAAAGCGCCACCTTTACCTTTGAGACAGTCGAGCAGGGCGGTGATTGCTTTGCCGGCGAACAACAAGGCTATATCTACACTCGCCTTGGCAATCCCACCACGGCAGAGCTAGAACGTAAGATGGCGGTGCTGGAAGGCAGTGAAGCCGCAGCCGCGACCGCCTCCGGCATGGCGGCGGTATCTGCGGCCCTGCTGACCAATCTGAGCCAGGGCGACCACCTGGTCGCTTCCAAGGCTGTCTATGGCTGTACCTTTGCCCTGATGACGGAGCAGTTTAAGCGCTTTGGCATAGAGGTGACCCTGGTGGATTTCTGCGAGGTGGCCAACATAGCTCAGGCCATTCGCCCCAACACTAAGGCGCTGTTTTGCGAGACGCCTGTTAATCCACATCTGGATGTCTATGATCTCGCCGCCATTGCTGCACTGGCCAAGCGCCATCAGCTGGTCAGTATCGTCGACAACACCTTTATGACGCCACTGTTGCAACGCCCGCTGAGCATGGGTATAGACATGGTGATCCACAGTGCGACTAAGTATCTCAACGGTCATGGTGACGTGATCGCCGGAATCGTCTGTGGCACCGAGGAGATGATCACTAAGGTCAAACTTGAGGTGCTCAAGGATATCGGCGGGGTGATCTCGCCTCACGATGCCTGGCTGATCTTACGCGGGCTGAAGACGCTAGATGTCAGATTAGCGCGCCACTGCGACAACGCCGAGCGGGTCGCCGAATATCTGCAGCAGCACCCTCAGGTGGCCAGAGTCTATTATCCTGGCCTCAAGGGACATTCGGGCCATGCCCTGCTGGGTAAGCAGATGCTCAGGGCCGGCGGTGTGGTCGCCTTCGAACTCAAAGGCAGCTTCGATGCCGCCAAGGCGTTCGCTAATCGACTCAAGCTCTTTAAAATTGCGGTCAGTCTGGGGGATGCCGAGTCGTTGATCCAGCATCCTGCCTCTATGACGCATTCCCCCTATTCGCCAGAGGCCAGAATGGACGCCGGCATAGGCGATAGCCTGTTGAGGATCTCCCTAGGCCTGGAAGACAGCGATGACATCATTGCCGATCTGGCGCAGGCCTTCGGGGAATAGCCTGAAGCTTTGAGTCGATAACAGTGATGTGAGCCGTTAGCTTCGATCAATAAAAAAGCCTGCGATTGCAGGCTTTTTACTTTTAGATGGTCCAGAACAGATGGGCGATTACATAGAGCGCCAACATACTGATGAAGTTGATGATCACCCCGGCGCGCATCATCTCAGATTGCTTGATAAAGCCAGAGCCGTAAACGATGGCGTTTGGCGGTGTGGCAACCGGTAACATAAAGGCGCAGGACGCTGCGATACCTATGAGCACAGAGAGCATCACGGGTGACAGGCCTAACGCCTCGGCGATGGCGGCAAACACAGGCACCAGGAGGGCGGCGCTGGCGGTGTTACTGGCAAATTCGGTAAGCATCACCACGAAGAAGATCACCGCAAAGGTAAACAGCGCCATATGGGTATTGCCGAAGATATCGGTGACCCAATGGGCCAGGAAGACGCTGGTGCCCGTGGTTTTGAGGATGGCGCTGAGCGTGAGGCCGCCACCGAAGAGGATCAGCACGCCCCAGTCAGTGGTTTTCTCAATCTTCTTCCAGTCGACCAGACCAAGCCCGGCTAGCATGACGACTGAACCCAGTGCCACTATGGTGTCGAACTGTTTAATTCCCCCCAGTGCGTTGGAGATAGGCTTGCTGAAGATCCAGCAGCACACAGTGGTAAGGAAGATAAGCAAGGTGAGCTTACCCTGCAGGGCGAGTTGTTCGTTGCTCTTAGGGATCTCACACACCACATTGAGGTTGGGTTTTAGGTAGATATAGAGCGCAATCAACATGCTAGGCAGCATGAGGGCCACGGTAAGCAGGCCAAACTCTAGCCAGTCGGCGAAACTCAGGCCGACCTGGGCTGCGGCAATCGCGTTCGGCGGGCTGCCCACCAGGGTGCCTATGCCGCCAATGTTGGCGGAGTAGGCGATGCCCAGCAGCATGAAGAGATAGGTGCTTCTGTGCTCCTTGAAATCCAGTTGCCTGAGGATCCCAAGGGCCAGAGGCAGCATCATGGCCGCCGTGGCCGTGTTGCTGATCCACATGGAGAGTAGCGCTGTGATCCCAAACAGCAGCATGCAGGCGATACTGAGTTTGCCCTTGGAGGCGGTCAATACCTTTTGGGCGATACGTCTATCAATGCCCTGATGGTTGAGGGCCGCGGCCAGCACGAAGCCACCGAAGAAGAGATAGATGATAGGATTGGCGAAGTTGCTCATGGCCGCCTTGGTTTCAAAAACTCCCAGCAAGACGCCCATGATAGGGATCAGTATGGCGGTGACGCTGATGTGAATTGCTTCGGTCAGCCAGAGTACGGCGGCGAAGACGAGAATAGCGATGCCGGTATTCACCCCTGGCTCGAAAGGCAGAAAGTTATAGAGCAAGGCAAACAGCACTATATCGCCAAATAGAATCGGCAAGTTGGTTTGGGCTGCCTGCTTTGGCGGTGCGGCGATCGCCTCTTGTGTGGTGTCGAGGGACATAGGGGTTCCTTAATTATTATTTTGGCGCTCTACACTAGCCTAGCGGTTGCGTGGCGCAACTAAATTTTTTCTGTGGCAAAACTACATTTCATACTTTTTGTGGTGTGACTGAACTCTCTTTTTTGCAGCTGTTTGCCGTATTGATCACGCTGCAGTGACGTCTGACGATCAATTTTTTTTACGGCGGCTGGGTAACGGGGCGCTAATTAATAACAGACTGAAATAAATTAAAATAATTTATTTTGTGATCCATCTCTCGCCGCGGTTAGGGCTCTGTGTTCGTTGATCACGAATTGGCGAAATTTTTGAAGCTGTTCTATGTTTTCGAGGTGGCCGAGGAAAATGGATTGTTGGCCATGAACAGTATAAGGATATTTAAGGAGAGCCCCAATGAAGAACCTACTTTTAGCTGCGTTCGTCGTAGCGTCATTTTCCCTCTTTCCCGCGCTGGCTGCCGAACAGGTTTCAATACCTGCCGACACGGCCCAGGCGAGCCTAAGCCAGGTTAATATCAATACCGCAAGCGCCCAGGAGCTGACTCAGCTCAAGGGCATTGGTGAAGCTAAGGCGTCGGCCATAGTCGAGTACCGAGATGCTCACGGTAAATTCAACAGCATTGAAGAATTAACCCAGGTAAAGGGTATCGGCCCTAAGGTGATCGAACAGAACAAGGCGATACTGGCCCTGTAGTCATCCTAGATGTCGATGGAATTTGGCCCGCACTTGCGGGCTTTTGTTTATAGAATGGGCAGTTGGGCCTATTCTGGCGATTACTCTCGGTTATTGACTTGATTGCCGGGCTGCCATAGTAGATAATGCTCGCCGTCTTAAGGATTTAATTGCTTGAGAATCTATGGTGACCCTAGGGTCCCCCCGCAATGATAACTTGTGAACTCGGCCAGGCCCGGAAGGGAGCAACCGCAGCAGGCGACTCATGTGCCGGGGTGTTGGCTCTAGGGGAACCTCCAATCCCTTATTAAACAATAACTTAGCTCGGATCTGCCACAGGTGGTACACTTGGTGGTACACTCCATGAGCAAAACTCACTCCGATTCACCTCCTTATCTGTTTCGATCTCGTCCACGCAAAGACATCAGACATTTGGTATGCAAGAATTGTCGTGCCCGAAGCTCAGCAAGGCATTTTAGGCAATCGGGAAATCAGCAAATCACCCGCCACCAGAGACAGGTTCGAAGCTGGAGCATGTACATATGATGGCTACCCACGAAGATTGTCTGGTTTTCCCCTGGGCTATTCCGCCTGAATCTGTTCTTCCGGTAGTTTTGACTTTAAGAAGGCGCGCGATTTTTCCAGTGCGGTCTGGATCTCTTCCTTCATCTGTTTGAGTTCGTCGTAGTCTTCGAAGAAGTAGGTATCCACCAGATGACGTATGTAACGTACCGGCAGTTGGTTTAGGGTCACGCAGCAGAGATCGGCTAGATAGTCTTCGGGTAGCTCGTCAAATAATCCTTCATCAGACAGTAACTCCATCAACAGCACTTCGTAATAATTGCGAATTTCCAGTTGCATAGGTCTCTCCCTCAGGCTCCGTTGTGGTTTAACTAAGCATAATCTAGTTTGCTACCATATGGCGTGAGCGGCAATAAAAACTTGTGCGTGGCGCTCGGCGAGCACCTCTATCTCCTTGCTATAACCCCCGCCGACGACGCAGGCGATGGGAATGCTGGCCGCCTTGGCGTTGTCCAGCACCAGCCTGTCCCTTTGGTAGATCCCTTCTGTGGTGATATTGAGGTGGCCTAGCCTGTCGGCCTGATGCACATCGACCCCAGCATCATAAATAATCAAATCCGGCTGATAGAGGCGAATTGCGAGCGCTAAGGTTTGAGCGACAGCCTCGAGATATTCCTCATCACCGACACCGCGGCTCAACTCCAGATCGAGATCTGAGGTCTGTTTGCGGGCGGGGAAGTTTTCCTGGCAGTGAATGGAGCAGGTGTAGAGATTGTCATAGGCCTGGCCCATGGCGGCGGTACCATCGCCCTGATGCACGTCGCAGTCGAAGATGAGCACTGTCACTATGCCCGCCAGGCTCTGGGCATGCAGGGCGGCGGAGATCAGATCGTTAAATACGCAGTAGCCGCTGCCAAACTGATAGTGAGCATGGTGATAACCGCCGCTGAGTTGCAGGGCAACGCCATGTCTAACTGCCAGCTCACAGGCAAGATGGGTGCCGCCGACAGAGTAGAGTGTCCGCTGAGTCAATCGCTCGCTAAGGGGAAATCCCAGTCGGCGCACCGCCTTGTCGGGCAGACGTTGCTCGATAAACTGCATGACATAGTCTGGACAATGGATCGATTTCAGCCACTCCAGGCTGACCGCCTCGGGGGAGTGAAATGCGGTCGGGTCGACTATCTGTCTATCCAATAAGTATTGGTAGAGTGCCTGGTATTTAGTGATGGGAAATCTGTGGTGGTGGGGTAACGCCAGCTGTGAATAGCTGGCGTGATAGACGAGTGGAACCATCTAAAAGTTACAGCTGTTTGATAGCCCAGCTCATAAACTCTTTACGTGTCTTGTCGTCGGCATGTAGCCACCAGTATTGCAACATCTGCTGAGCATGAGCGGCATCGCTAGCAGTTGGATTGGCCGGTAGCGTCGCGGGTAGGGTAACGGCTTCGACAGTACCAGCTGGTTGTACTGGCGCAGCAGCATGGGCGGCGACGGCTGTACCTGTCGCGGCGGCGGCTGCGGTTTCGATATCCTGACCCGAGTTGCCGTTAAACAGCTTGCTGACGAAGCTGTCTTCAGTGAGCTCGGTGTGAGTCACCTTGTAGTTGACCGCGCCGCCATCGATACGGCTGATCACTACTGCTGGTGATTTGGCGAATGACTTGGGCTTCTTGATGATCTCGCCTTCGGCCGGCTGCAGGCGGTAATCATAGTCGCCGTCAACCGCCAGGGTCACGATGAAGGGAGATGATTTTACAAAGCTTTCGCTGTCGCTGAAGTCGTCTTGCACCATGTCATGGTAACGGATAGCGATTTTGTGCGTGCCTTGGCTTAGCTCAAGATCAGATTTGTGATTAAACAGGCTGCCTTCTACCTTCTTGCCGTCTAGGGCAAGGTATTCGAATGCCATGGGGATGGAGAGGTTGGCAGCCATTGCCGATGAGGCACCAAGCAGAGCGATTAAAGCGGTGATTGGCTTGATTGATTTCATTGTTGCTCCTTAACGATTCTGATGCTTGTATGGGCGTTCGAACGCCTGAATACGATCTTCTATATAGCTGATAGCTTGTCGGCACTTGCCTAAGCGGCGATGGACCAAAAGTATTTCATTTTGCAGTGCAATTTTGTCAGCACTATGACAGTTTTCAAGCTTAGATTGCAAATGTGCAATTTTTTGTTCAAAGGTGTGAACCCAGTTCATATGTTTGTTCAATTCTTCATAGAGCTGGTGGCTGTTATTCATCACGCCAGCCGCGATCCAATTAAATCCGCTCTGGGCATGGCTCTTCTGTCGCCGCTTGCGCGCGTGGGCGATGCGAGACGCCTTCTGCTGCTCGGCCGACTTTACCCCTAGCGCCGTGGTATTCAACGCGCGCCTCAGGGCGGTAAACCTGTCCTGAATACCTTCGCAGGCCAGCGCGATGGTGGTCGCCGAAATATTGCCCTGGAGCAACTTCTCGAGCTGAGCAATCTTCTTACTGAGCTGATCTATGCAGGGGCCAAGCTGAGCACCCGCTTGATTAAACAGATTGTCGTTAAATCGCTCTGTATCTTGCAGCAGCTTACGCTCGCCCTTAGGCAATTGGCTGTCGTGTTGCAGCACCTCTTGCTCTAACTGTTTTAGTTGGACTCGCAGGCGGTGGATAAGTTCATTTGTCTTCATGCCCAGGCTCCCCAGGCCAGATTAATGGCGATGAGTATCACTATGCTAATAAACAGGGGGCGAATAAAAGGCACGCCAAATTTGATGGCGGTGCGGGCGCCGATGAATGAGCCAAGCATCATACACAGCCCCATCGACAGTCCGACCATCAGATTTACCTGGCCTAATGCCAGAAACACACTCAGTGAGGTGAGGTTGCTGATCAGCGTCATGGCTCTGGCAAGGCCACAGCTATTGAGTACAGGCAGCTTATATTGAGACACACTGCTGATGGTCCAAAAGGCGCCGGTCGCCGGGCCGGCAAATCCGTCGTAGAAGCCAAGCGGTATCCCTTGGCGCCACTGCTTAAATTTAGAGGGCGCCTTTACCGGCGGCTCATAGGTGGGGCAGCCCATGGCATTGGGTTTTAGTAGCGTATAGAGGGCCACGGCGATGATAAACAGCGGTAGCCACTTCTCGAGCCATTGATTGTCGATGAGGTAGACCACAAAGGTGCCTATGACAGCGCCGATAAAGGTGGCAATGGAGGCGTGATACCAAAATCTGGGGGTGAAAAACTGCTTGCGATAGTAGGTGAAGGCCGCCATGGAGGAGCCGAAGCTGGCCGCCAACTTGTTAGTGCCCAGCGCCGTATGGGGTGGAATGCCTATGGTGAGCAGGGCCGGGATCGACAGCAGGCCACCGCCACCGGCGATGGCATCGATAAAACCTGCGATAAAGCCGGTCGCAGCCAGAATCGCCCAGCTACCTGGGTCGAGTAATAGATCCAATGGTTATCCTATTCGGTTGCTTTCTATTAGATAGCTTTCTATTCAATGACTTGACGAAAGGGAGGCAGGGCATCCAGTAGGGACTTGCCGTAGCGTTTGGTCACTAAACGGCGATCCAATATGGTGATTCTGCCATAATCCTCTTCTTTACGCAGTAATCTACCACAACTTTGGATCAGTTTACGCGAAGCATCTGGGATCGTCAGCTGTAAGAAGGGATTTCCTCCCTTTGCCTTAATGTATTCCGCGTGTGCCTGTTCCACCGGTGAGGTGGGCACGGCAAAGGGCAGTTTTGTGATGATCAGGTTCGTCAGGTAGTCGCCGGGAAGGTCGAGACCCTCAGAAAAACTGCCGGTACCGAAGATGATGCTGACCTCGCCGTTATCGCAGCGCTGCTTATGATCTTGTAGCAGCTGCTGACGGGAGGCTTCCCCTTGGATAAGCAGCGGCGACTTAATCTTGCTTCTGACCAGATCGGCTACCTTCTCCATCTGCCAGTAGGAGGCAAACAGTACTAGGGTCGCCATCTCACCGTCGATTAGGGTGAGGATCTGTTCCGCTAGCTCGTCGGTATAGCGATCGTCCGTGGGTTCGGTGCGCATCTTGGGCAGATATAGGGTGGCGTTCTGCTGGAAATCAAACGGACTGTCCATGGCCAGATAGCGACTGCCATCGTTGATGGAGAGTCCTACCTGATGGGTAAAGTGGTTGAAGTTATTCAGTGCCCTCAGGGTAGCGCTACAGAGCACCACGCCGGCGGCCTTCTCCCACAGCAGGGTTTCGAGCATATATCCCACCTCGATCGGCGAGACGTTAAACAGATAGTCGCTCTGTTTGCCTACCAGGTGCTCGACCCAGCGAGCCATGGGGGCGCCCTTGGCGCTGTCTTCCTTGGCCATCATCTTCCACAACTTCTGCAGATTCTCCAGGCGCTGTAACATGAAGCCTGTCTCGCTCAGTAGCTGCTCCGACTGATGCTTAGGTAGCTCGCCATCTTTAATCGCCTCGTTGAGCAGCACCAGCATCTTGTTAAATTGCTTGAGCGCGCTGCTCGATGCCGTGGCCAGGTTTTCCGCCAGCATGGTCAAGGCCGCCGGTAGCTTGCCGTGTTCGAAGCGGATGCGCCGCTCGGGGTTATCAAACTTCGCCGCCTGGCCGTCGCAATATTGGGCGACGCTGGTGAGCAGGCTGGTGAGATCGTTGATGTGATCTAGCATGGCCTGGGCGGGGGCGATAATGTTGTAGCTCTTGAGCTGGTTCTGCAGCTTGGCGCTGGTTTTGCCGACCTTTTCAAGCCAGTCGATGGCGCCCCTGAGGGTCGCCTGGGCACTGGAGAAGTCTCTGGCCACTATCGGCAGGTGATGGGCCTCGTCAATCACATAATAGAGCTCTTCCGGATCTGGCAGAATCACCCCGCCGCCCAGTTCGAGATCGGCAAACAGTAGGCTATGGTTGGCAATCAGTACGTCCCAGGTGTCGACATCTTCACGGGCCTTATGGAAGGGGCAGTGCCTGTGGCTGGCGAGCTGTCTGTGGCAGCTGTGTTTATCGCAGGCGATCTGCTGCCACAGGTGATCCGGCAGCTGCTGAGACAGTGTGTCGCGCTCGCCGTTCCAGCGTCCTTCGTGAAAATCTTTCAGCAGGCCTTGTAAGAGCTCGACCTGGTTATGATCCGGCTTGGTCTGCCACATGGCCATCTGAGTGCCGTCATCGCCGCCGATCAGCATCTCAAGCTTAGAGAGACAGACATAGCGTTGACGTCCCTTTACTAGGCCGAAGGTGAAGTTGAGCCCTGATTGTTTGGAGAAGAAGGGTAAGTCCTTGTTGAGAAGCTGCTCCTGCAGGGCGACCGTGGCGGTGGCGATACAAACCTTCTTCTTGCTCGCCAACGCCAGTGGAATCGAACCTAAGATATAAGCCAGCGACTTACCTATGCCTGTGCCTGCCTCGACCACTATGATGCGTCTATGCTTGTCATATTCACCGGCGAGTGTCTTGGAGATCTCGGCGACGATATAATTTTGTTCCCGGCGCGACCTAAAGTTAGGCAGGGCGGCGGCAATCTCTTTGTAAATCGTTCGGATCTGGGTTTTAACGTCGGCAGATAACATGAAGGCTTAGTGCTGGCAAATAATGCTGTACATAATAACAGTGATTACATAGCCTAAGAAGAGTTGAAGTAAGGAATTCACGACTTATTTGTTGTCGTGTCACCTAATGTGTTGAAATTAATTGGATAATAGCCAGGCTTGCATGATTTAAACACCCCGCTGGTGAGCGTAAAAGGGCGGATCTTAACCCGTCACCACCAAGGCAGCGAATTACATTATTACCTTAGTACGGCTGAAGGGCCGGCTCGGGTCATAGTGCCCAATGGCGAGCGCATCTGTTTTTGTCGCACTCAGGATGAGTTGCGCCTGCTCGGAGACAATCGTGAGAGTGGGATACGCAGTGAGGCGCTTAATCTGACCACCTTCCAAGATGAACCGGTCAGCGCACTCTATTTCGCTAATAATCAAAGCTTTCGTCATCTCAGTCGTATCGCCACCGATAAGGGGATCTCCCTTTATGAGTCTGAACTCAGGGCCGAGCAGCGTTATCTCATCGAGCGCTACATCGCCCTAGACGTAGAGTTTATCGGCCGCTGGCAAAGCCAAGCACTAGACACGCCTACGCTCATCGCCGAGCGGGCCAGACGCAGTGAGCTAGATGTTAATCGAGAAGTTAAGCTGGCTGTGGTCTCGCTGGATTTCGAATGTGCCATGGATGGAGAGCTTTTTAGTGTCGGGCTGTACGGCCAATCGGCCAGCGGCGAGCCCTATCAACAGGTGATCATGGTGGGGGAAGCGTGTGACTCGCCGCCTGAGTATCTCTCACTTGTGCCCAATGAGGCGGCATTAATTAAGTCGCTGCTGGATTGGTTTAAGCTCAATGATCCCGACATCATCATAGGCTGGGCGGTAGTGACCTTCGACCTGGCGCTCTTGTATCGCAGGGCCAGGGCGCTCAATATTCCGCTGACGCTTGGCAGGCTAGGCACTCAGCTTTCTTGGCGGGTCGATAACAAATATCGACCCGAGACCTTAATCTTGCCTGGGCGTGTGGTGCTCGATGGCATCGACTGGCTCAAGGCGGCCTTCTATCAGTTTGACAGTTTTAGTCTGGAATCTGTCGCCAGAGAGTTACTCGGTGAGGGGAAGGCGATTCACAACGTCAGTCACCGCGCCGAGGAGATAGCGACCCTGTTTCGTGAGGATAAGGCGGCGCTGGCCCACTACAATATTACCGACTGTCGCCTGGTGTGGGAGATCTTTGCCAAAACCGATCTGTTGGCATTTGTGATGGAGCGTTCGCGTCTAACCGGCTTAGAGCTTGGCCGGGTCGGCGCCTCGGTGGCCGCGTTTAATAATCTTTATCTGCCCCATCTGCACCGCGCCGGCTATGTCGCCCCCAGCGTGCCGGTCAGCGATGGCATAGAGAGCCCAGGCGGCTATGTGATGGACTCTAAACCGGGTCTCTATCAACATATATTGGTGCTCGATTTTAAGAGCCTTTATCCCTCGATCATCAGAACGTTTTTGATTGACCCAAAGGGGTTGGTGGAAGGATTAAAAGCAGAGGCTAATGCCGGGGTAAAGGGAGTAAGAGAAGGCAATGACACCGTGCCTGGCTTTTTGGGCGCCCAGTTTAGTCGCAACTCGCCTATTCTGCCCGAGCTTATCGCCAGCCTGTCTGCCAAGCGCGAAGAAGCCAAGCGCGAAGCCAACGCCCCCCTGTCGCAGGCGATAAAGATCATCATGAACTCCCTATACGGCGTGCTGGGGTCTCGCGGCTGCGTATTCCACGATGCGCGCCTGGCAAGCTCAATTACCCTTAGGGGTCATGAGATCATGAAGCAGACCAAGCAATGGATTGAGGCGTTGGGCTTGACCGTTATCTATGGTGATACCGACTCTACCTTCGTGCATATCTCCTCGCCCGAGCGTGTCGGTGATATCAATGCCTTTGCCAGGGAGTTGGTCGCATCGATCAACGAGAAATGGCGACTCAAGCTCAAGCAGGAGTTTCAGTTAGAGTGTTACCTCGAGCTTGAATATGAGCGACATTTTGAGCAGTTCTTCATGCCGACACTGCGTGGCTCTACCGAAGGCTCCAAGAAGCGTTATGTGGGCGCCTATCGTCAGGAAGACCAAAGCCTCAAGCTGGTGTTCAAGGGGATGGAGCAGGTGAGGAGTGACTGGAGCCCCTTGGCGCGGGAGGTACAGGCCGAGCTCTATTATCGACTGTTTGCCAAGCAGGATGTGCTCGGCTATTTAAAACAAATTGTGGATGCGCTGCAGCGGGGAGAACTCGACGACAGGCTGATTTTTTCTAAACGCCTTAGGCGCAACATCGAAGACTATACCGCTAAGTCATCACCCCACGTGAAGGCGGCGACTCTCTGGTGTCAGCGAAGTGGCAATGACAGTCATGGCAAGCGGGGCGAAAAAATAAGCTATCTGATGACACAAAACGGCGCAGAACCTGTACAGCATCTACTCGGAAAGATCGATTATCAGTATTATCTGGATAAACAGATCGCCCCCATTTCTGATCCCATACTTTCAATTTTAAACACTAGTTTCAATAATCTTGTGGCCAAGCAAATGTCGTTAATTTAGTTGTTTTCTGGTTGTTGAGATAGTGATGAGTTGTTAACGTTTGGTGTAAAGTCTGAGTTTTCTGGAATTCTTTAGTTAACTTGGTGAAAAATAGCGCCGTTATTGTGATATTCGTCTTTGAGGGAATGCTAATCTTTTGCTAGTCTTTAGCTGAAATTGGAACGAAATAAAACAACGGAATGTCGCACAATAAGATAAAGCAAACTGAACATAACAAAAGGTTAGACTAACAGATGAAGAAGAGTGTAATAGCAACAGCGTTAGCGGCTGTCATTTTTGTCCCCGCTGCATCCGCTATCGAAATCTATAAAGACGATAAAAATGCGGTAGAAATTGGTGGTTTTATTGATGCCCGTGTTATTAACACTCAAGGTTCAACTGAAGTGGTTAACGGTGCGTCACGGATCAATTTTGGTTTCACCCGTGAGATGAGCGACGGCTGGAAGGCGTTCACTAAGCTGGAGTGGGGTGTGAACCCATTCGGTAACAGCGAAATCGTTTACAGCAGTGAGAGTAACTTCGAATCTAAGAGCGGTGACTTTCTTAACAACCGTCTCGGTTATGTCGGTATCGCCCACGATCTCTATGGTAGCCTGACCATAGGTAAGCAGTGGGGTGCTTGGTATGACGTGGTTTACAACACTAACTACGGCTTCGTATGGGACGGTAACGCTGCCGGTGTTTACACCTATAACAAGGCAGATGGTGCGGTAAACGGTGTGGGTCGTGGTGACAAGATCGTTCAGTACCGTAACAGCGTAGGCGATCTGAGCTTTGCGGTTCAGGCGCAGCTAAAGAATGATAAGTTCTATACCTGTGAATATGATCCTAACCTGTCTACCGACTGTAAAGAGCGTTGGGACAGCCAAGATCCTGTCTTAGATTCAGAAGAAGTTAAGTACAACTACACCTATGGCGCGTCTGCGACCTATCAGGTTAACGACAAGCTTTCTGTCTCTGCTGGTATCAACCGTGGTGAGTTTGATGTCACCTTCAGAAAGACCTCAGAGCAGATCACCGCAATCGACGTGATCTACGGTATGGGTGTGACCTGGGGTAACTGGGACGCCGACGGTTTCTATGGCGCGGCTAACTTTAACAAGAACGAGAACCACGATACCGATAACCTGGGTCGTCTGATCAAGGATTCATACGGTGTCGAAACACTGTTCTCTTACAAGTTTGATAACGGTTTCCGTCCCTTTGTTTCTTACAACATCTTAGACGCGGGTAAGGACTATGTGATCCAGCCTAACAACGTTGACCCTAACTCTTCGTTCAAGCGTCAGTTCGTGGTTGTTGGTCTGCACTATGTGTGGGATGCCAACACAGTGCTTTATGTTGAAGGTCGTAAAGACTTCAGTAAGTTTGAAGGTGCCGATGCTGAAGCCCAGGCTAAATTCGAAGAAGACGGTATAGCCATAGGTATTCGTTACACTCTGTAATACGCCTTGTCATTACGAGTGAAAGTCTGACCAATTCAAAGAAAAGCGCCTAATTGGCGCTTTTTTATTACCTTTCTAAAATCCCAATTCTTATCCATTGATGGCGAGTGATGACCCTGCCATAAGCTACTCTATTTATTCTGCTCGACTGGTTTTTCACACTAATATTTGAGTGTCTATCAAGAATCGAAGCTAGGTCTCATTGCCTGGCTCGAGGCTAGTCTCTATCTGCGCCTAGTCTAGTCTTAGTAGGATCTGGGTCTAACCTTAGTCCTTACCTTGTTTTATCTTAACTACCCCTAATGCTGCCGAATTTGCCTTATGTGAGAGGTATTGCGATTTAATCTCTAACAGCAGGTTAATTTGTAATCAATTCTTTACGTACGGTTGCTGATTTTACCCAATTGACAGCGTGATTTTACAATTAAGCTTCTTTGTTACAACTACTGATATTTAACATCTTGTCGATCATTGGTTTGATGAATCGCTAATTAATAGCCCACCTAAATTAGTTTTATCTGTAATCAGTGTCCGTATGCCAAAACACTATATCTCATTGGTTTTATATGGTTTATTCATAGCTCCTCTCTGTTCGCAATACTTTGTTGCGGCAATTTTTGCCCTAAATCGTCGACTTGCTACATCTAGCAAAAATCTGACTTATTGTGACAGGCGTCTACAAATTGAGCGATCGCCAATTAAATCTGTGAAAATAGTGATGCGATTGTTGATTAAATGTTTCACATGTGGTTCTATTTGTTGGCGAATGTGCACAAGTGTAACGATTGATGTTTATTTGTGTTTACTTTCACAAAAAAATAAAAAATAAAGTCCAGGGAGAAACAACATGTATAAGAACAGCTTATTAGCTAATTCAGTGCGTTTCGCACTAGTTGGCGGTGCAGCTATGACAGCTTTTACTGCTCCAGCAGTATTCGCGGCAGACGAGCAAGCTGCAGATAAAGTTGAACGTATTGAAGTTACTGGTTCACGCATTAAGCGTAGTGATCTTGAAGGTGCTTCACCTGTAACAACGATCACTGCAGACGATATGAAAGTTGAAGGTAACTTTACAGTAGCCGATGCGCTACGTAACAGTAACTTAAACTCTTTTGGTTCATTCTCTGAGCGCTCTGGTAGCTCTGCTCAGTCTCAAGCAACAATCAACCTACGTGGTGCTGGTTCAAGCCGTACCCTAGTTCTGATCGATGGTAAGCGTTTCCCAGGTTCACCTACTCTAGGTGGTTCTTCTGCTAACCTTAACGCCATCCCTATGGCAGCGGTTGAGCGTATTGAAATTCTAACCGACGGTGCTTCTTCTACTTACGGTTCTGACGCGATTGCTGGTGTTGTTAACATCATCATGAAGAAGAACTTCCAAGGTATCGAATTCAACGTTGGTGGTGGTTCACGTGACCGTGACGGCGGCCTGACAAGTAAAGAATTCTCTGTGGTTGCTGGTTATGAAATGGATAAGGGTAACATTACCTTTGCATTCGACCATCAAGACCGTAAGGGTATCGCTGACGGCGACCGTGCTTTCTCAGCTCCTTGGATGCGTGACCTGAACGGTGACGGTGAAATCCAGGCTTACAGCGAAACTGATGGCTGGTCTATCTATGGTGCAACCATTGCTTCTCCAGACTTCTCAGAAGCTCAAGCTTCACCACTTTGTGATGACTTAGCAGCACAATACGGCGACAACGTATTCAAGACTGTTAAAGCTGACGATGACTGGGGCCCAGGTTCAACTTACTGTATGTATGCATACGGTAACGTTTCTTATAACAAAGCTTCTGTTGACCGTAACACTGTTTATGTAGATGCAAACTATGAAATCGCGGAAGATGTAGAGTGGTTCGGTCGCATCATGTTCACTCAGAACAACTCTTTCGGTCGTTATGCGCCTCCAGCTGCTGCTTGGAACAACATGTCTGCCGATAACCCACATAACCCTTACGGCGAAGAAACTCGTGGTTACTTCCGTTGGGTTGGTATCGGTACTCGTGACGGTAATGTAGATGACTACAACCAAGATTACCTGACGGGCCTTCGTGGTTCTATCAGCGCATGGAACGATGCGACTTGGGAATTCTACTACCACTACAACAAGGCCGATAACAAGTCTATCGGTGAGTACTACCTGAGCTACTCTGGTCTTGCTTACAACGAAGCTAACGGAATCGATCTAGGTTCTGAAGCCGGTGTAAACAACATGAAGGCCACTACTCTGACTCAAGACCGTGCTACCTTCCACCAGTACAATGCTGGTATCGGTTTCGATGCATTTGAACTGCCAGGTGGTGCTGTTGCTCACTACTTCGGTTTAGAGTACTTCGAGCAAGATTTCGCTTCTATCTATGACGCGCAATCTGAAGCGGGTCTAATCGGTGGTAGCGCAGGTAACTCTGCTGGCGGTGACCGTCAAGTATGGGCTGCATTCTATGAAGCGGCTATGCCTCTAACTGACACCATCGAACTGAACATCGCAGCTCGTTACGATGATTACAGCGATTTCGGTAACAACGTAGCGCCTAAGGCATCTGTTCGTTGGCAAGCTCTGGATAACTTGGTTCTACGTGCTTCTTACTCTGAAGCGTTCCGTGCACCAGCTCTGGATCAGCTATATGCTGCAACCACTTTCAGTGCTGATGACGGTACCGACTACCCATACTGTGTATCTAACGGCATTGCTGATTGTCCTGAGAAGCAATACGATACATACATCCGTGCTAACAAGGACCTAGGCCCTGAGACTTCAGAGTACATCAACTTAGGTCTTGCATGGGATATCGTAGATAACTTCGGTATTAAGGTTGACTACTTCGACCTGAAGATCGATGACGTTATCAGCCGTCGCTCTATCACTAACGTAATGCGCGGCATTGCAAGTGGTAACCTGGCTCCATCTGATACCTTCTACGTAGTTCGTGCTCCAGGTGAAGCAGGTAAACTAGGTAAGGCATTAGAAGTTGGTACTGGTTATGGCAACAGCGATAAGCTACAGATCAAAGGTATCGACGTTGGTCTAAACGGTAACTTTGAAACTGACTTCGGTGACTTCGGTATCGCATGGACTAACAGCTTCGTTCTTGAGTATGTTGAAGAAGTTGAAGGTGGTTCAGGTGCAATCGACACTGCTGGTTGGTCAGGACAGCCTGAGTACAAGTCTGTATTTACTACTACTTATACAATGGGTGACCACCGCGTATCTTGGAACATGAACTACACTGACAGCACTTACGAGTCAAGCAAGTCAGTTGGTGACACTATTGTTCCAGAAGGTAGCTTAGATTCATGGTTGATCCACAACATCAGCTACACCTATGATGCAGGTTCTTTCGGTGCAATTATGCTAGGTGTTAACAACCTCACTGACGAAGATCCTGTTCTATCTTCAGACGGTAAGTTCGAAAACGCTGACCTGTACAACAACTATGGCCGCGAATACCGCGCAAGCTACACTCTGAAGTTCTAAGAGTAAGCCAATAGTTTTAGTATAAATATCTGATAAAAAGGCCCTATTTAGGGCCTTTTTTTATGGTATTAATAAAAGCCGATAACAAAAACGACAAAAGGGCGAGCATTATGAGCCATCATTGGGACGAATACTGGCAACAGGGACATCTGACATCTTTTGGTGACAGTTTTTCTGGCAATTACTCTGGTGTGCTAGAGACAAATTGGCATCAGGATTTTAATGCCTTAGCAGACAACTTTAAGGTGCTGGATCTCGCGACTGGCAACGGGGCACTACCGCTGCTGTTGAATCAACATTTCAAAGGCGCTAATAAGAAAGGTGAAGTAATAGGTGTAGACCTTGCCCAAATTAATACCAAGTTGGATGAGTTAGTGTTAAATGAACAGGTGAGGCTATCACTGCTTTCCCACATAGATTGTTCGTGCTTGCCGTTTGAGGATAATAGTTTTGACCTGGTTATCTCCCAATATGGTCTTGAGTACTCTGATTTAGCTCTTTCTATTCCGGAGGCGATTCGTGTGCTTAAGCCCGGAGGCAGACTTAGCTTGGTGACTCACCATAGCCGTTCGATGATCATCAATCGAAACCGGCGAATATTGAATGTCGTCAGTCAACATTCGATAACCAAAGTATTCGAGACCATGGAAGCGCTCATTTTGAAAATGGGCACGCTCACCAACGCAGACGATGTTCAGCGCATCAAGCAAGATATCGAGTGCGAGCGATTGCGCCACCAATTGAATCAAGAGATCTCAACCCTGGCTCGGTCCGATGAGGAAGGGCTGAAGGACAGTGAGTTGCTTACCTATGTGGCGAGCCTTTTTCAACAAGGCCTATTTTGGCCCTTGGCAAAGAAGCAGCAATATCTCTCTTTTGCGCGGCAGCAGATTGAAACATTAAGAGATCGCCTCGGTGAGCTTGTCGAAGCATCTCTAGATGAATTGGCACTTTCAGCCATGTTAGCTAATCTAATTGAACTGGGTGCGAACTTAACCAGCATTAATCAGATTGAAGACAACGATGGTCAGATATTGGGGTGGAAGATTGTCATAAATAAAACTATCTAGTATTCGCGGGGCTCAATTCGCTATATGTATAAAAGATGTTTCAGATAGACCACGTGGTAATACCAGCACAACATAATTTGATGCAAACGTTTGCGATAAAGTTATTTGGTTAATGGTTTGTTAACGGTATATTTGGTTTTTGTTATTGGTTATATCTTATTAAAATCATGTGGTTAGATATGTATTGTTGTTTAAATCGACTCGTGGGAATTAGAATTGTAAATATTGACTTGTTTGAAAAAACACCTCTTGTGTTATTTTCAGCCCCTAAGAGCTTTTTCTGCTAGTTTTAGCCGTTTCCAAATGTTGACACAGGTCAACATTTTGTGAAATGATGCCTGCGGGTCTACACCTTGATCGGTGTAGAAAAGGGAAGATAATAACTAACAATCACAAGAGAAATGCACACTTATGGTGGCGGAATTCATGCAAATATAAGCAGAAAACCCGTGTTACCAATAAGTTAAACCTTTTATTTTTCACTTCAAATTGGTTGGGAACTATGTCCAAGGTAAGCAATAGAACTAAAATCGCTACGGCGCTCATTGGCGCGCTGGCCTTAGCAGGCAGTAACTTAGTGGTTGCCGATCCACTTTCTGATGTTCAGAAAGCGGATGCGAAAATTCATGCAGATGCAGCAGCATCTCAAAAGAAAGTTGATAAGTATTACGATCAAGCGCAAGACATGGCGTTTGAATATGGCCAAGTTGCAGACACTCGTGAGTCAACTAAGTCATACAACGATTATGTAGCTGGCCTGGTAGCAGACCAAGAAGCCACTATGAAGCTTATCCAAGAAGACATCAATGGTGTTGATAAGCTACGTCAAGGCGTTGTACCGCTAATGTTCAAGATGGTTGATGCACTAGAGCAGTTTGTTGCTCTGGATCTGCCATTCAACAAAGAAACTCGTGAAGCCCGTATCAAGCGTCTTCGTGAAACTCTAGATACCGCTAACGTAACGCTAGCTGAAAAATACCGTCTGATCCTTGATGCTTATAACATCGAGCGTGAATATGGTTCTAAGTTGAATGTTGAAACCGGTAAGCTGCAACTTGACGGTAAAGAGATCCTGGTTGATTTCATCAACTTCGGTCGCGTTGCCTACTACGCACAAAGCCTAGATCAAAAGTCTGCATGGATGTTCAATCCTGAGACAAAAGCATGGGATAAGCTAGAAGATAGCTATCTACGTAACATTACTAAAGCAATTCGCCAGGCTCGTGGCCAGGGTGCTCCAGATATGTTCGCGTTACCAATCCCAGCTGCGGAGGCTGCACAATAATGAAAAAGTTAATCTCTACAGCAATCGTTGCTGCAAGTCTGTCTTTAACTGCTGGCATGGTGAGCGCTGCTGATGCGCCTAAGAACATCGACCAGCTACTTAAGCAAGTTCAAACCGATCGTGCTAACGCTGCTAAAGTAAACAAGAAGCGTGAAGCCGAGTTCCAAGCCGAGCGTGGCGATAAAGCTGCACTGCTAAAGCGTGAAAAAGCGGCTCTAGCGGCTGAAGAACAACGCGGTAAAGATCTTTCTCAAGCATTTGCCGATAACGAGCGTAAAATCGCTCAGTTAGAAGAAGACCGTAAGATTGCTCAAGGTGACTTGGGTGAGATGTTCGGTGTTGTTAAAGGTGAAGCCGGTGATTTCGCTGGTAAGCTTGTTTCATCAAACGTTAGCGCTCAGTTCCCTGGTCGTGATGCTTTCATCGCCGAGCTAGGTGCACGTAAAGAGCTGCCAAAAATCGAAGAGCTAGAAAAGTTCTGGGAAGAGCAGCTATTCGAAATGGCTGAGTCTGGCAAAGTGGTTACTTTTGAAGGTGCCGTAACGGGTATCGACGGTAACGTTCACAACACCAAGATCACTCGTGTTGGTGCTTACAACCTGCTAGCCGATGGCCAGTATGTTGTTTATAACGCCGATCTAGGTCTGGTTCAGCAGCTTTCACAACAGCCTGGTAGCGAGCAAGTTGCCAGCGTTAAAGACTTTGAAGGTCAAACTTCAGGCGTTCACAAGCTGTTTGTTGACCCTGCACGTGGTGTACTGCTAAACGTGTTCACTCAGAAGGCAACTATCGAAGAGCGTATCGAAGCCGGTGGTACTATCGGTTACATCATCATCGGTCTGCTTGTTCTTGGTGCCCTGATCTCTATCGAGCGTCTGGTGACTCTGTATGTTGTTGGCGCGAAAGTTAACGCACAACGTAAGAACATCGACAACCCAGGTAACAACCCACTGGGTCGTGTACTTAAGGCATACCACGATAACAAAGATGTTGACGTTGAAACGCTTGAGCTGAAACTTGACGAAGCGATTCTGAAAGAAACTCCAGCACTTGAGACTCGTATCTCTATCATCAAGGTTCTAGCGGCTATCGCACCTATGATGGGTCTACTGGGTACAGTAACAGGTATGATTGCAACCTTCCAAAGCATCCAGCTATTCGGTACTGGTGATCCTAAGCTAATGGCTGGTGGTATCTCTATGGCACTGATGACGACCGTACAAGGTCTGGTTGCTGCACTGCCACTAATGCTAATGCACGCTATCGTGATTGCACGTAGCAAGTCAGTTGTTCAAGTACTTGAAGAGCAAAGTGCAGGTATCGTTGCCGAGCACGCTGAGAAGAGGAACGCCTAATGATGCTATACCTGATGGACATCTGGGATTCCGTCAGGGGCTTCATGGCCTCCGGAGGCGACGTCCTCTGGTTGGTTGCGGCAGTGCTATTCCTCATGTGGGTGTTAATGCTTGAGCGCTATTGGTATCTCAATCTGATTGCGCCAAAAGAGCACAAAAACATTATCACCGCATGGGACAAGCGAGAGGATTCAACCTCTTGGCATGCACACCGTATCCGTGAAGCTTGGGTATCCCAAGCGAAACAAGATATGAATGCTCGTATGCTGATTATCAAAACCTTAGTAGCCATCTGTCCAATGATCGGTCTACTAGGTACCGTAACCGGTATGATACAGGTATTCGATGTGATGGCAGTTCATGGGACGAGTAATGCTCGTATGATGGCAGCTGGTATTTCAATGGCAACCATGCCGACAATGGCGGGAATGGTCGCAGCGTTATCGGGAGTATTCTTTAGTACTCGCCTAGACGCCAAGATGAAAATCAGTATGGAAAAGCTAAAAGATAGCCTGCCACACCACTAGAGAGAGATTGAACATGGCACGTAAAAAGCATTCAAGTATAGAAGAAGAAGCGCAAATTGATATGACACCGATGCTCGACATCGTGTTTATCATGTTGATCTTCTTTATCGTAACAACGTCGTTCATTAAGCCATCTGGTCTTGACTACAACAAGCCAGAGGCTTCTCAAGCGACAACTCAGAAGTCGGCAAACATCTTTATCGGTGTGAGCAAGACAGGCGTGATCAAGATGGAGAACCGTCAGGTTGACATCGAGCGTGTAACAGCAAACGTTGAGCGTATGCTGGCTGAATCACCAGAAGCGGCTGTATTGATCGAAGCAGATAAAGAAGCTGAACACGGCATTGTTGTTAAGGTTATGGACAATGTGAAGAAAGCTGGGATCAACAAGATTTCGGTATCAGCGGGGAAAGACTAATATGCTGAGAGGAATAGTATCATTATTAGTTGGTGGTGCTGTTACTTTCGCCCTGTTTGTTTTCATGGCCTTCTTGGTCGGTGGCGGCGCGAAACGCGCCGACACTGCCACTGATTCTCCGGTTATTGAGATCAGTATGGATAAACAGGATACGAAAGTGCAGGACAAGCCAAGGGTTAAACCTAAGCCACCTACACCGCCTGAGCAGCCACCTTTACCAGATACGCCACCGCCTGATAGCTCATCAGACATCGACACTAACATGTCTTTCAACATGACTGGTGTAGTAGCAGGTGCAGCATCTACCGGCTTTAAGCTGGGTAACATGATGACTCGTGACGGTGATGCAACACCTATCGTTCGTATCGAGCCACAGTACCCGATTGCTGCAGCGCGTGACGGTAAGGAAGGTTGGGTTCAACTTAGCTTTACCATCAACGAACTTGGTGGTGTAGAAGATGTGCAAGTGATCAACGCCGATCCTAAGCGTATCTTCGACAAAGAAGCTAAGCGTGCACTGAAGAAGTGGAAGTACAAGCCAAAGATTGTTGACGGTAAAGCCCTTAAGCAACCTGGTATGACTGTACAACTAGACTTTAAACTTGATGGAGGCAAATAGAGATGCAAAAGGTTAATACACTTGCAGCCGCACTATTGCTTGCCATTGGTGGAAGCCTGGTCGTTGCACCTGCAGCAAACGCTGCCGAAAAATGCCCCATTGAGAAGCGCCAGTCTAAGGCCGTAGGCCAAAGCTCGGCAAAGAAAGTACAAAAGTCTTTTGAAGCTTATCAAGAAGGTAATATCGACGAAGCGATTGCCGTATTGCTTGAAGCCAGCCCTCGTGATGCTTTTGATAAGGCCTATATTGCCCGTATGTTGGGTAACTTTTACGCCGAAAAGAATCAGATGGGTACGGCGATCAAGTACCTGAAGCAAGCCGTTGACGCTGATGTTCTTGGCGGCACAGACCATGGTGCAACCCTGCGTCTATATGCCGACCTGTTGATTCAGGAAAAGAAGTTTAAAGAGTCTATCCCTTACTACTACGAGTGGATGAAGTTTACCTGTAAAGAAGATCCACAAGTGTATCGTCGTATAGGTATCGCTTATTCAGAGCTCAAAGAGTGGGATAAGGTGCTCGGCGTTGTCGATAAGGGTCTGTCTATCAGTACTAAGCCAGATAAAGGCTTGTACCAGATGAAGCTGACGGCTTACTTCAACAAGAAAGATTATAAAAATGCGATTAAAGTCCTAGAGACTATGGTGCCTCTTTTCCAAGAAGATGGCCGTCTATGGGTACAGTTAGCGCAGTTTTATTTGATGACTGAAAGCTATGATAAGTCTTTAGCAACCTACGACTTAGCTTATAAGAATGGATTTTTAGAGACGTCGGGTAACATCACGCGTCTGTCTCAACTGCTGGCGCAAAATGGTTCACCATATCGCGCGGCGAAAATCTATGAAAAGCATATGAAGAGTGGCCTGATTAAGGAAGATGAGAAGACTTTCTCTATCCTGGGTGGCTTCTATCACAATGCTAAAGAGCTAAAGGAAGCGGCGGATTATTATGGTAAGGCTGCTGCCATCAACAACGATGGTAAACTTTACCTTAAACAAGCCCGTCTGCTCACTCTGCAAGAGAAGCACAAAGAGGCGATCCCTGTGCTGAAAAAAGCATTGGCTGCCGGCGGTGTGAGTGAAGGTGAAGTTGAGTTTGAACTAACCTTGGCTTATCTAGGTACTAAGCAGATTAAAGCAGCATACAATGCCTGCTTGAAGGCTGCTAAGGATGAGAAGACTAAGCGTTCAGCGACAAGTTATCTCGCCTATATCAAGGAAAAGGCACGTATCTATAACGTCGCACTTTAAGCCTTAAAATAAAAAGCCCCGCAAGGGGCTTTTTTTATGCCTGTAGATAAGTAAACAAGTTAGTTCAGACAATGCATCGCCGTATGGTGTTCCTTCTGCCCCTCTAAGGTGTGGGTCAATGAGCGGACATCTTCAAACAGGTTTTCGATGTTGAGATCGCTCTCGGGTTGGCAGAGACACCCGGCCAGCTCATAGTCGATGCGGTTGCTGTGTTTGCGTTGATAGTCTTGATTGAAGTCCATTATTTTCTGTTCTATGCGGGCGATAACGATTTCGGTTCCTTCTCTATCTATGTTAAACAGCCCCAAGGCAAAGTTATCCTGATTCAGTCTGGCGACCATATCCGTTGTCCTAAGTATCGCTTCTTGAACCTGTTTCATGAATAATTCCAGTAAATGAGGTTGCTTTACTGTTTCATGAATGTGTGGGCAAAGATACAATAAGGCCAGCGTCTGGCGTTCGCGCATGTGGCGGTGCCACTCACGGTTAAACACCTCCATAAAATAGGTTTGGTTGTAGACGCCAGTTTCGGGATCTCTGAATCCAGAATTACTAAATGAGTAAATCATTAGCTCGCTCCTCAGATACACCTAAGGTAATTATAGAAAACAACACTCACTTGCACAGAATATGAAGGATATAACTCGAATGAACAAAACGCTTCTCGCATTGACGATATCAGCTTTGGTGGCCATGGTGGGCTGCTCAGACAAGGAAACCAGTGCAAGCCAGGCCAAGACCTCTGCGCCAGAACAGACTGTGGCGCCTCAGGTACAAAGCGCCGAGCAGGAATACCTCGCCTTAGTGGATCGTTATTTCAACGACATGCTCAAACTAGAGCCAATGTACGCAACATTTGTCGGCGTCAATGACTACAACGACCAATTTGGCGGCGATCTGACCGAGGAGTATCTCAAGTCGCGTCATGAGCTTAACAGTCGCTACCTGAAGGCGGTAAAGGCGATAGATCGCAGCGCCTTACCCGAGCCGCTGCAGCTGAGCTACGACATGTTTACCTATGATAGAAACATGGCGCTGGTGTCCGAGACCTTCCCGTCCTATTTCATGCCGATGAACCAGTTCTACAGTACAGTCATTACCATGGTGCAGCTGGGCAGCGGTGAGAGCGCGCAGCCATTTAACACGGTTAAAGACTATGAAAACTGGCTATCGCGTCTATCGGGCTTCATCAACTGGACTAAGTTGGCCCAGGCGCGCATGGACGAAGGTATCGCCAGCAAGGTTGTGTTACCAAGAGTCTTGGTCGAGCGCATCATTCCTCAGCTGGAGGCCCAGTTGGTCGAGCAGCCGAGTGACAGCCTCTTCTATGCGCCTATTACTAATCTGCCAGAGAGCTTTAGTGAAGAGGAGAAGCAGAAGCTGACCCAGCAATATGACACTCTGATCGGCAAAGAGCTGATCCCAGCGCTGGCATCGCTCAAGCAATATTTCCAGGAGACCTATCTGCCCGTGGCCAGAGCCAGCGATGGATGGTGGGGACTGCCTAACGGTAAACTCTGGTATCAGCATCTAGCCAACGCTCACACCACAACCACTATGCCTGTCGATGAGATCCATCAGATTGGCCTTGATGAGGTGGCCCGTATTCTCAGTGAGATGGATAAGGTGAGAGAGCAGGTTGGCTTCAAGGGCGATCTCAAGGCCTTCTTTGCCTCACTGTCTTCTGAGCCACAATACTTCTTTAGTGAGCGTCAGGGGCTGATCGACGGCTACATGGTACTGAAGGAAAAGATCAACGCCGTATTGCCTAACTACTTCAATGTCATGCCTAAGGCCGACTATGTGGTTAAGCCGGTTGAGAGCTTCCGCGAGCAGTCAGCGGCCGGTGCATCTTACGAGGCGCCTGCGGTCGATGGTTCGCGTCCTGGTGTGTTTTATATCAACACCTACAATCTGAAGGCACAGCCTAAGTGGGGCATGACGACACTGTCACTGCACGAGGCCGCACCTGGGCATCACTTCCAGATCGCCATCAAGCAGGAGCTGACCGGTGTGCCTGAGTTCCAACGCTTTAGCGGTTATACCGCCTTCGAAGAGGGCTGGGCCCTGTACGCCGAGTATCTCGGCATCGAGATGGGCCTGTTTGAAGATCCTTACCAGTATTTCGGTAAGCTATCCGATGAAATGCTGCGCGCCATGCGTCTGGTGGTCGACACAGGGCTACATGCCAAGGGCTGGAGCCGTGAGCAGGCGATTCAGTATATGAAGGACAACTCGCCGATGGCCGAGACCGATATCATCGCCGAGGTAGAGCGCTACATGGCGATCCCAGGTCAAGCTCTTTCATACAAGGTGGGACAGCTGAAGATCTTGGCCCTGCGCGCCGAGGCGGAAAAGGCTTTGGGTGACAAGTTCGATCTCAAAGGGTTCCACGATCAGATCTTAACCTCGGGCTCGCTGCCGATGGCGGTAATGGAGCAAAAAATCCACCGCTGGATAAAAGCTCAGGGCGCTAAGGCATAATCTGAGCGTTATACCTTTTTAAACCCAGCAAATGTTTTATACTTGCTGGGTTTTATTTTATTCATTTTTAGGGAAATCAAAGGAGTGCCACATGGTACAAGCAACAGCACGTCATCTATTGGTTAGCAGCGAAGAAGAATGCGCACAGATCAAGCAACAGATCCTGGATGGCGCAGATTTCGGCGAGATGGCCAAGGCGCATTCATCTTGTCCATCAGGGGCGCAGGGCGGTGACCTGGGGTCTTTCGGTCCAGGCATGATGGTACGTGAGTTCGACGAGGTAGTGTTCAGTGCGCCGCTAAACGAGGTGCAAGGCCCGGTTAAGACCCAGTTCGGCTACCACCTGCTCGAAGTGACCAGCCGCGGTTAATCTCTTGATCGTCGAGTTATATACAGACAAATTAAAGATCCGCTCGCTCATGCCTGAGGACTGGCCGCATTTCCTGTCGGTCCATCAGGATGAGCAGCAAAACCGCTATGTCAGGGCGCCCCAAACTGAAGGCGTGATCCGGGAGAAGTTCGAGCAGCGTCTCGCGCCCTGGGATTACGAGTCTGGCGCCTGGCTGACCCTGGTGATTGAAACCATAGAGGATGGTGAGTTTATTGGTTTCACTGGCTTCTATGGCGTCGATACCAGCCTGGGGCAGGTCGAGGTAGGCTATATGCTTAGCAATAGTGGCCAGGGGCGCGGTTATGCTACCGAGAGTCTCAGGGCGGTGATCGATTGGGCCTGTCTGCAGTTTAATGCCCATAAATTTATCGCGCTCTGTACTGACCAGAACCTGGCCTCGGCCCGGGTGCTTGAGAAGTGCGGCTTTATCCTTGAGGGGACCTTAAGGCATAACTTCAGGCTAAATGATGCCTGGGTGGACGATCGCTATTATGGATTGCTCGCCTCGGAGCGCAGTGATAGCCCGCAATAGGCCAGAGTGATATACTCCCGCCGACTCAGTTAAATAAAGGTAGTTAGTGTGACCACAGAATCTCAAACCTTGACCCTGTTACCGGGTGAAGAGTTTATTGAACTCTATAAAGTATTGAAGGTGCAATCCATGACCTCAGGTGGCGGCGAAGCCAAGATGGTGATCAGCGAAGGCCTGGTGACCGTCGATGGTGAGGTCGAGACCCGTAAACGTAAGAAGGTGATTGCCGGACAGGTGGTCAGCTACAACGGCGAAAGCGTGACAATTGTCGCTGAGTGATTCGTCGCGACAGATCCAGAAGGAGTCAAACTATGCAGTTCCCAGATGATGATAATGGCAAGATGTTAGCCGCCATGGCCGAGGCCGGTATCGATTTAACCAAGGCCTTGGATGTTGATTTTTTCCTGATCTTCGACGATCAGCGCGACGCCGAATCTGCGGTGGAAGAGCTTTCCCAGTCAGAGCTAGAAGGTGAGTTGGAGCTACACCTCAACGATGAGCTCGGTAAGTGGGAATTGATTGTCTGCATCAACATGGTGCCGGAATATCAGGCCATCGTCGATCAGGAGGTTGAGCTCAACGAGTTTGCCGCCGAGTTCGGTGGGGCAACCGATGGCTGGGGCGTGATGCAGCATCAGGAAGGTGACGATGAGTTCGCCGACCATGACCATGAATGTGATGACGACTGCCATCATTAATCGCAGCTAATTTAAAATGCCACTAATTTTAAAAGCGATTAATTTAATAAGCCACTATTTATAGTGGCTTTTTTTTGCGGTAACGTAAGCAATAAGATAAGCGAGCCAAGGATTAGGGAGAGCAGATGGCGAAGCAGATCAGTTTTGGTACCCCAGTCAACGACGCCGAGCGCTGGGCATTTGCGATGCTGGCCGACGAGTTGCCCGACAACTACATCCTGCTGACCAATGTGGAGATCCCCACCAAGTCGGGACAGGCGATGGAGGTCGATGCGCTGGTGATCGGCGAGTGGGGCGTCTATGTGGTCGACGTGAAGGGCTATATCGGTCGTCTGGACGCCGGCCTGCATGCCTGGTCGCTCGATGGCCGTCAGGTGGATAACAGCCTGGCCAAGGCCAACTATGTGGCTCGCGTGCTGGCAGGCAACGTCAAACACAAGATCCCCGTGGGGGTCTATGCCCCCTGGTGTCAAGGGATGGTGTTTGTCACCGGCCGCAAAGGCGAAGAGATTGAGCTTGAGAAACAGCAGGGCTCTTTGAGTATCTATACCCCGAGTCAGATCGTTGCCGCGCTCACCAAAGAGTGGGGCCTCACGGCGCCGCGTAAGCATCAGGTGACCGACAAGCAGAAACAGATGGTGCTGGAGACCATAGGCCAGGTGGCCTTGGTGGAGCAGCGCAACAATAAGATCCAGGATTTCGTCAAACTCAAGTGTCTCTTCATCCAGAGCGGCCTTGAGGTGTGGCAGGCGGAGTACAGCCCTGGCGGCTGGACGGCGCCCTGGCTGCTCAAGGTATTGGTGCCGACTCAATTTGAGAACAGCGATGAGTCGCTGCAATATGAGCTGCGTCTGCGCGATGAGTTTAAGCGCTTGCAGACTCTGGCGGGCTGTAGCGGCGTGCCGCAATGCGCGCCGCTTATTCAAGATGGCGAGCAGTTGGTGTTGCCCATTCGGATGCCACGGGGCGTGCCGCTTGATGTGCTCGAGCATGAGCAGTTAACCACCTATCAGCTACTTGAGATCCTGCGCCGCGCCGTCTCCGGCCTGCAGCAGATCCATCGCCGTGGTGTCACGGTTGGCGGCTGGCAGAGTAACTGTCTGTTCGTCTCGGATCTCGGCGATGTCGAGTTTATCGATATCAAGGACAACCTCAATGCCAGCCAAGATATCGCCGCCTTCGCCGCCAGTTTTCTTTCCCTGGCGGAGCAGACCCGTCAGCCGAGGATCTACCAATGGTTTCGCCAAGCCGCCAGTGGCAGTAACACAGATCTGGATATGATCCGCTGTGATATCGCGGCATTAATCGACAACGGCGTCTGCGACACCCTGCCGGAGCGCATCGAGATCGCCAGCGGCGCCATTATCGATCATCACTATCAGCTGGAGCAGTTCATCGCCGCTACCGAGCATAGCCAGTTCTGGCGCGCGCGCCATCTTCAGGGCAACTATCCCTGCGGCGTCTCCATCTATGCCAAGGTGGAGACCGACTGGCTGATGCTCAGCAGCCTCTATCGCAGCCTGTCGAAACTCTATCACCCCCATGTGGAGCAGGTGCTTAACTTTGGCCAACTGCCCCAGAGCGATGAGCTGTTTATCAGCCGCGCCTGGGAGCGCGGCGTGTCGCTGGATGAGCTGAGCGACATTCAACTTGGGCAACCGGCGACCTGGTTTACTCAGTTATTGTCGGCGCTGCAGTATCTGCATCAGATGGATATTTATCACGGCGCCATCTGCCCGAAAAACATCATCTGTAGCGACGATAAGGCTGTACTGGTGAACTTCGGCATAGGGCTGGATATCGCCACCAGTCATTATGCTCGCCGTTATGCCGACCCTCAGCTGTGGGCCGCCGAAGGGGAGGCGGAGAAGGACCTCTACGGCCTGGTGGCAAGCTTTATCGCCACCCTGACGCCGGTCAAACTCCAGGGGGATGGCGGGCAGGCCGGGATCATCAAGGCGCTGCATGCCTTCGACCGGGAGTGGTTTGGTGAGAAGACCTTCGATACCTGCCTCAAGGTGCTCAACTTCGAGTTCGATGTGGGCCAGGGCGTTAACTATCTCGAGGCCTTCGACGCGAGCGATCTGCTTGAGTAAGTTCTAGCTTAGATCGTCGCTTTGGTGGCGGTATGGGGCAAAGATCTCCAGCAGCCAGTCGATAAAGGCCTGGACCTTGAGTGGTCGCTCACTTTGCTTTGACGGCGGTAGATTCGGCGTCAACACATAGTAGGCGTAGGGGCTGGTAAATTGGGTCGCTAAGGGGATCACCAGGCTGTCCTCTGCCAGCTCCTTTTCGATGAAGAAGCGGGGGATCAACGCCAGTCCCATGCCGCTGACCGCCGCCTGACTTAGCATATAGAAATGCTCCATCCCAAGCATCTTGTCTGTGGTCAGCTTGAGTCCCACCTTCTCGGCCCACAGTGGCCAGAGCTCGGGGCGGGTGGTGTGTTTCAGCAGCGTCTGGCGGTTGATATCTTGAAGGCTGTCTATCTGCTTGGCCAGCTGCGGCGCGCAGACCAGGCAGAGATCTTCATCCATCAACTTGAGTACATGGCAATGGGTCGGGCGCACCGTGGCGCTGCGAATAGCCACATCATACTTATCTCGCTTGAAATCCACCTGAAAGTCGCCGATGGAGAGATCCACATAGAGGTGGGGGTGGCGGGCCTTAAACTCCTCGAGTCTCGGGATCAACCAGTTGATGGTGAGGCTGGGCAAGACGTTGATCGACAGCGCCTGCGCGATACCCGGTTGTGACCTTAACTCCTCTGTGGCCTGGCTGATGCTTTGCAGTGCGCTGCTGATATGGCGCAGATAACGCTCGCCCTCAGGCGTGAGGCTGAGCTGTTTATGCTGGCGGTTGAAAAGGCTGACATCTAAGTAAGACTCTAGTGTTTTTATCTGCTTACTGATGGCGCCATGGGTGACAAAGAGTTCATTCCCGGCGCGGGTAAAGCTTAGGTGTCTTGCCGCCGACTCGAAGGCACGCAGGGCATTTAGGGGCGGGAGTATCAGTTGGTTCATCTTCATTCTGTGAGATTATTTCACGCTAAGGCGAGGATAACTCCTTTGCTAAATGTATGCAAAGCGCGTTTAATAGCGGCCAATTGTGAATAAACCTTTATAGAGTCGCTATGTCCCTCGAACTGAGTTATGAACTGATGGCACTGCTGTTTGCAGTGGCCGCCCTGGCCGGTTTTATCGACGCCATCGCCGGAGGCGGCGGCCTGATAACCATTCCTGCGCTCATGTGGGCGGGCCTGCCACCCACGGCGGCGCTGGCGACCAACAAGCTACAGGCCTGTGGCGGCAGTTTTTTTGCCAGTTTCTACTTCGTGCGTAAGGGGATGGTGGATCTCAGTAAGATGAAATTGGCCATCTGCTGCGCCTTTCTTGGCGCCGCGCTTGGGACGGTCGCGGTGCAGCTAATCGATGCCAGTGTGCTTAAGCTGCTGTTGCCTTTCTTGATCCTGGCGATCGGCTGCTATTTCCTGTTTTCCAAGTCCATCAGCGAAGAGGATAAGCATCAGGTGATGTCGCCAACCCTCTTTGGCCTGACGGCCGCCTTAGGGGTAGGCTTCTACGATGGTTTCTTCGGTCCGGGTACCGGCAGCTTCTTCGCGCTGGCCTTCGTGTCGCTTGCCGGATATGGGCTGGCGAAGGCAACCGCTCACGCCAAGGTGCTCAATTTCTCCACCAACATTGCCTCGCTGATCTTCTTCGCCTTGGGCGGCAAGGTGTTCTGGCTGCTGGGCGGCGTGATGCTGTTGGGTCAGGCGATTGGCGCTACCCTAGGTTCGCGCATGGTGGTGACTAAGGGCAGTAAGATCATCCGCCCGCTGGTGGTGACCATGTCGATCGCCATGAGCGGCAAGTTGCTGCTGGAGCATTATCTATAGTCTTTTCTTTGACATAAGAGGGCTGTTGTAGCCGTAAGTCAGTGACTTAGGGGATCTGACAGTGGAAATCGAATGCTGTGTATTTCACCTGAGTTTTGTGTAGAATGGCTGAAGGTTTAGTTTAATCTCATTACATTTCAGCAACATGCAAAGCCAGGGAAGTTAGGATGGCCTTTAGCCAAAACAGGATTGTTTGTACGGCATTGACGCTCTGTTTGAGCCTGTTCGCGTTTCAGAGTCATTATTGTGAGGCGCATAGCCGGGAAACGGATGCCCGCCCCCATGAATATCAAGTCACCATGAGTATCCTCTATGCCCATGGAGACAGCCAGCAAGTCGGCGTCCGGGCCCGGGCGCTCCTCAAGTATCAAACCGATTCGACGGCAAGTAGCGGCAATGGCGTCAGCCTCGCTGTTATCCCGACTATGCTGCAATATCAAGACCCTGCCTATCGACTCAATATTAATAGTTTCGATGATGCTGGCCGCGGCGCGGCCCTGGCCAAGATAGTGCGTCAGGGAGCGCAATTAAGGGGGGATCACAAGGTCGCTACAAGTCAAAGCCAGGCGCGTTTCAAGGCTCAGGATGAGTGGGATGCCTATCTGGCCAAGCAGGGCAAAGAGGCTGCCAGGGCGCTGGCGCCGCTAAAATCGCTGTTTGCGCTCAATCCGCTCATTCCCCAGACTCAATGGCAAGCAAAGGCGCCTAGTGTGGGTGACACCCTTAAGCTCGGCAACCTGTTTCTAATCGCAGCGAGTGAGTCAACACCCTGGCAGATAACCGCCATCGAGGGGCAATGGGTGACGGCGACGCTCGAGCAGAGCCGTGTGCAACAAGGAATAGAAAACCGGCGCTATGGCCTGCTGAGGTTCGACAGTCATACTGGCTGGTTAGATAGGCTCTTGCTGGTGGAGCAGCAGGAGAAAGGCGATAGGAAGCAGACGCGCCGCTGGCTGCTGGCGCCGAAATCGACTCTCTATGTGAGCGACATGCTGTGGCAGGATGAGGGAAGCACTATCGATGATAGCGGCTTCCCCCTTGAACCTGAAGACGATCTCTTTGAGATCCCAACCTTGTCCATGACGCCGGACGACCCTGATGCTAGCCTCCCTATGATGGAGCCGGACCAAGGGATCATGTCAGCCGGGTGGGGCGGTGATGATATCGAGCTGCGCTACATTCATGGCCTAGTCGCGGGGGACTTTGCCACCTCGGTCGAATACCAAAATATCCAGCTTATCGACTGGCGGGACAGAGAGATAGATCTGCCCTTGTGGCGCCATAGTGTCCGCGGCGCCAGCGCCCTGGAGGGTGTGGTCAGCTCAGGGGTTAATCTGCTGCCGCTCGGCTGGGGCGAGAGCCGGGCCAAGTTGGAGGAACTCTATCAGATCCGCGCCGAGGTGAACTTCACTCCGGTACGCACATACACTGAGCAAGTCTCCTGGCAAGCGCTGTTGAAGCAGTCTTACCGCTTTGGCGAGGCGACGCTAACACTCAGCGCACTGAACAAACCCAATCGCTATCGCCTAACCGTGACAAATCGCGGGGTAAATAGCCTGTCGCCTGATTTCAACGGCCTGAACGGCAAGTTGGGCTTCGAAGCGCCAGTAGGTCAGGGGCCTAAGTGGCTGACGAGCACAGAGCAACTGTTGCTCGATGAGCTCTTTTTTCGCGAGCTGGCCTCCCGTGAACAGGCTTCCGGCGAGCAGGCCTCCCGTGAGCAGACTAGTCATGTCTATATCTTGCAGTTAGCAGAGGTGCCTAAATCACTCTCAATCCTCCATGGCGAACAGCTAAGAGATAGGGTGAGGACAAAAGCTATCACCTTTGTGACTCAGTCAGAGTATGAGGCGAACCTCGCCAATCCACCGCTAACGCCAGCCTCAAGGGGCAGCTTTAGCGGCGATGCATCTGCTAAGGCGAAAGATAGATGGCAGTTTGCCGAGCCATCGGTCGTCTCTCGTACAGGGAACGATCTCTATATCCCTATGCCGACTGCCCTTGCCGAGGTGTGTCGGCCGCAGATAGATAAAGGGTTTAACGAGGCCGGTAAGTCGGTGCAGTGGCGCCTTATCGATAATGGTCGGGGGCAGAGCGCCTATGTGTTGGCTAGCCAAGATGGCAGCCGGCGCTATTTCTACGACAAAAGCATCCAAGGCAGCATTGTCTGTCAGGGGCGCCCCCAGTGGCAGAGCATTGGGCAGGGCGATAAGCGTCGTCCCTGGCTGGTGGATCTCACTCCCTGGCTATCTAATCTGGATAAGCGCAAGGCTCAGGTGAGTCGTTTGTATCGCTCGCTGCTGATAACAGACGCCGAGGGGCGGCCACTGTCGCCGCGTCTGCCTAAGAATGTCGAGGAGCTGGAGAAGGCCTTGGTTGAGGGACGATTTCTTAGCGTCGATGGCGCGGCGAGCAGCGCCGCCTATCTTTCCATCGGCGATGAGCCGCTGAGCTTCCCCTATCAGTTTAAGCTTAAGCCACTGCCATAGGAGATGAGAATGCAGCGTATCTTACTGTTTCTGCTTGTCTTGTGTGTAAGTTTGAGAGCCGCCGAGGCGAGCATCTGGCTCGATAAGGACTGGCAACCGACCGAACTAAAGAGCGAGGCCAAGTTTTATCTCAAGAAACCGCTCGAGCCTCTGCCCGGCCTATCCTTGGGGCGGTTTCGCTTCGAGCCCTATTATCTCGGCACCGAGACTAAGCAATTTAGTGGTGCCCTAAGCAGTGATCGACTGGGAGATAAGGGCACTCATCCCGTGGGGCCTTATCGCTTCTTCGCCAGCGATGGCACCCTGGTCGAGCAGGGCGAATTTAATGACCAGGGTCAGCGCCAAGGCCTGGTGAGGATTTATGCTGAGCAGGGAAAACTCAGCTGCGACTGCCTCTTTGATATGGGCGAGAGAGAAGGCACGCAGAAAGAGTATTACCCAACAGGCGAGCTTAAGCGCGAGTCTGTCTATCACCTGGGCAAGCCTGTGCAGCAGGAGATGGTCTATACACAGACCGGGGCGCTGGTACGTATCCTATGTCATACCGGGCAATGCAGTGACCGCTTCTACAACCCACTGGGGCAGCTGACCATGGAAAGCCAGAAACGAGATGGGCGCAAGCATGGCACCGAAACCTTCTGGCAGGATGGCAAGGTGGAGGTGACCCAGGCCTATCGTGATGGCAAGGAGGAGGGCGACTACTTTGCCTATTTTCAAAGTGGTCAGCTCAAGCAGCATCACAGATGGAAAAATGGCATCAAGACGGGCGAGCAGCTGAACTATTTCGAAGATGGTCGCCTGGCCAAACGCGAGCTCCTCGATGAGCGTGGGCGCACCGAGAGCTTGGTCGAGTATCGTGACGATGGCGAGCGCTACCTCGAGGTGGAATATCGCTACCTCGTCGATGGCGACCGCCAAGAGGTGAGGCGCTTCTATCAAAAAGAGGTCTTGGTCAAGCAGATAGAGCAGCACAAGCAGAGGCAGTGGCGTCTGGTCAGCCAATATCTTGAGGGCGAGATGATAGGCCGCGAGGAGACTATAGCGGGTAAGCTCACCGGATTAAAAGTTGAGGCCAAGCTTGGCGGTAACAATAAGTTCAGCGGTAACGACAGTCTTGGCGCAAGCAATAGTCACGCAGCTAACAATAGCGACGCTGCCAGCAATAAACAGGGCCGGAACAATCAAGTCGCCTGGATAGAGAAGAGCCACTATCACGACGGCGTGAAGCAGGGAAAGGCAGAGAAACGAAGCGGCGATGGCAGGCTCATCAATCAGGGAGAATATGCCGCCGACAAGCAGGTGGGTGATTGGGTGATGCAAAGCCGCGAGATGCGTACCCAATGCCACTATAACCGCCATGGTCGGCTCGATGGCGAGTATTTATCCCTGGGAGAGGCGGGTCAGGTGTTGGAGCGAATCCATTATCGCGATGGCGAGCTCACAGGTAAATTTGAGCGCTACTATAGCGACGGCGAGATCTACGCCCTAGGGCAATATCTTAACGGTCAGCGTGACGGCGATTGGATAGTGCCGCCGAGCGAGGGGGATTATTCGCCGCGCCCCGTGACTCGACGCGAGTATTGGCAAGGCCGATATCGGGCAGGCAAGCAGGTGGGGAAATGGCAGCGTTTCAGCGCCCAGGGCTATAGGCTGGCTATCGCGAAGTTTGATGAGCAGGGGCGCCTACATGGCACTCAGTATGCGTTTTATGATGATGGCGCCCTGAGTAGGCGCAGCGAGTATCGCCACGGCGAGCCGACCGTGGCTGAACAAAGCTGGCCCTATCGCACTCAGCATGAGCTGATCTTTCGGCGATAGCCGCAAGGCCTGGCTGTCCCCAGCATTATGCAGTAAATATTTTTTAAAAGTCTCTTAGAAACATCTTGTTAGGAACATATCGTTCGGAACAGATAGTTAGGAACAAATAGTTAGGAACAAGGAAGCTCATATGCACTCTAATCGCGCTTATTCTGTGTTGTTGGCTGGGTTCGGCCTGGGCGTGTCTAGCTTTATTGCCAGCCCCGTGGCGGCGAGTCAGAATCTTTCCAGTCTGATGGTGGAGATCCGCCAGCAGGAAGGGATCGCCACCTACTACAACCTGGCCACCGGCATGGCGCTGAGTGGTCAGGTGACCCTGGTGCGGGATAATCAAGGCTATACCCTGGGGGAGTTTGCCCAGGGCGTGCCCAATGGTCGTTGGCAGGTCTATCTACCTAATAATCAGAAGTTGGTGGACGGTGAGTATGTCAGCGGCCTGCAGTCGGGGCGCTGGCAGCTGTTTAGCCCAAATGGTGAGCTGAGTGAGGAGCAGTTCTATCTCAACGGCGTGCCAAGCGGCGAGTGGGCCGAATATGATGACTTGGGTAACCTCTATCAGAAGACGGTCTATGAGGCTGGGGTAAAGACCCAGGTGCTGCGCTATTTCGCCAGCGGTAAGCTTAAGGCCAAAGAGACCTATGTCGATAATCTGCGCCACGGAGTGTGGGAGACCTACCATGCCAACGGCGTGCTGGCTCAGAGCCAGCAGTATGCCAACAACCAGTTGTCCGGCCCTTCTCTTGCGCAAAACAGTGAGGGACAGGTGATTGAGACTGGCACGCTAGATGCCAACGGCGAGCGTCAGGGCCGCTGGCAGACGTTCTATGATGATGGCACGCCCGAGCGTGACGAGCATTACGTCGCCGGTCGCCTCCATGGCGAGAGTCTAAGCTACTATCCCAATGGCCAGTTATCGCTGCAGGGGCAGTATCGTGAGGATCTGCGCCAGGGCACTCTGGTGCATTACAGCGACACAGGGGTCAAGCTCGAGGAGGAAAACTACCTCGATGGCGAACATGACGGCATTCAGCGCTATTTTAACCGCGCCGGTATCCTGGTGAGCGAGCTGAACTATAAGGCGGGCTTGCAGGCGGGCGAGCAGAAGACCTATTTTGACGATGGTAAACCCAAGAAGGTGATTCGCTACCAGGATCAGATACTGGCCGACAACGGGCAATATCCCTTGCATGGCCTGCAGCAGCGCTTCGATCCGGCGGGTAACCTGCTGGCCACTGAGCATTACGATATGGGGCTGAAAGATGGCAAGTTCGAGACCTATCGTCAGGGCAAGTTGCAGCGTCAGGAGCAGTGGCGTCAGGGCGCGCGCCATGGGGATTTCATCGCCTATTACGATAATGGCCAGTTGCGCAGCTTGGATCAGTATCAGGACAATCGCCAGACAGGCAAGGCCGAGCGCTATTTCGACGACGGCACCCTCAAGGAGCGCGGCACGCGCATCGACGGGCAATGGGTCGGCAAATATGAATCCTTCTATGAGACGGGTAAACCCAGAGAACTTATCCATTACAGCGATGAGAAAATCGCCGGTCGCAGTCGCTATCCGCTACATGGCGCGTTTTCCCGCTGGTATGCCAACGGCGATCTCAACGAAGCTGGCGAGTACAAGGATGGCGAGAAACAGGGAACCTGGCGTCAGTATCGTCAGGGCATCGTGAGTCGCGAGATGACCTTCGAGGCGGGCAAGCTAAACGGGCCTTACAGCGAGTTCGATAACGGACGTCGCCGGGTGACAGGTCATTACCTTGAGGATCGCAAGGAGGGCGAGTGGACCGAGTATCGCTACCAGGAGAAAGATCCCAGCTTTGGCCCTATTCCTGAGGGCAACATCTATCGCGTCAGCCATTACCGCCAGGACAAACTCGAGGGCGAGCGGGCCTATTACAGCTTCAAGCAGGTGCGTTATCGCAGCGAGCAATATCAGGCGGGTGAGCTCAGCGGCCACTACAGCGAGTATTACGCCAATAACGGTCAACTCAAGCGCGAGGGCGAGATGCTCAAGGGGGAGCAAGTTGGACTCTGGCAAAGCTGGTTTGAAGACGGCGTGCTGTCGGAAAGCGGCGAGTATCTTGCGGGTAAACTTAACGGCGAGTACGCCAAATATTACCCCAATGGCCAGCTAAAGGTGCGCGCCCACTACCAGAATGACAAGCTGAGTGGCGAGCAGCTCAGCTACTTCCAGACGGGTAAGCCCCAGGCCAAGGAGCAGTGGCTGGATGGTCAACGTGAAGGCGAGGCCAGCTATTTTCACGCTAATGGCAAGCAGGCCGAGCAGGGGGCCTTCCTGCGCTCTCGCAAGGAAGGCTTGTGGCGCGCCTACTGGCCAAGTGGTGAGCTGCGCAGCGAAGGCAGCTATATCGCGGACCGTCAGGCCGGCGACTGGGCCTTCTATGATCAATTCGGCAAGCTGATCAAGACGGAACATCACTAGATGAGAAGAAGATACGTGCCATTTATCCAAAGGACGCTGGAACAGCTCAATTCGATCAAAGCCGGAACAAGAATTCGAGCTTTGCTCGAAAAAATTGGAGCCGGGATAAGATGAAGCCAGGCGTCAAGCTTATCTCTCCGGCGCTCTTGGCCTTCTTGCTGTTACCCGGCTGTCATCAGGCGCCTCAGTTGCCCATAGATGAGCAGTCGCTTGCGCCTATCGAGTGCAGTAAGCAGCAGGTTTACGGGATCTGGGTCGAGACCGATTGCCTCACTGGCTATCGCGGCAAGCCCTTTAGCGGCATAGCGACCCGAGGCGAGCCGGCGACTTACTTTGGCGCCACCCAGTACCTCGAGGGGAAACGCCATGGATTTAGCTTCTCAGCCGAGGGCAGTCGCATCTTGTCCCAGGGTTGGTATCGCCAAGGGATAAGAGAGGGTGAGCACTTAGACTACCATATGCAAAGCCAGCGACCGAAACGTCAGGCCATCTACAAGAATGGCGAGGAGCAGGCGGTCGCCCTGTTCGATGAGGCTGGCATTATAGAAAGTTATCGCCGCCTAGAGGGCGATAAGACAGTCGAGTCCATCACCTATGAGCAGGGACGCCCCTGGACGCACCTCTTCTTTCAGGACGGCGAACAGCGTGAGCGCCTGCGTCACTATTTCCCAGACGGCAGCTTGGCCAGCGACGCCCTGTTTCGTAAACAGGATCTTAAGCGGCTCAGCGAGATAACCTATTATGCCAGCGGCAAGGTCAAGACGCGCTATGCCTATGATAGGCAGAGCAATCTGGCCGCGCAGCAGACCTACTGGCCAAACGGTCGCCTACAATCGCAGCAGCAATATGGTTTCGATCCACTGATTGTGCGCCACGGTGAGCAGCGCCGTTTCTGTCAGTCTAGCGGCGCGCTGGAGGAGCTCGCCCACTATGAGATGGGCGTCGAGCAGGGGCGATTCGAGTCCTATCACTGCAATGGCCAGCTGATGACTGCCAAGGAGTATCGCCAGGGGGTCATGGTGAATACAGAGGTGAAGACCTTCGATGAATCGGGCAACCTGATTAAGCGTGAGCGCTTCGACGGCCAAGGGAAATTACTCGAGGCGTTTTACTTTAACGCTTCCGGTCAGCAGACCTATTACGAGCGGCCTTGATTCGGGCGCTATTATTCGGGCGCTATGATTCGGGGGCCATGATCCAGGTCCTGTTTTGTTATCTCAGGGAAAGGTAATATAGCCGTCTTATTTTTCGTCAGATTCGATGGAGATTTCAACGCCTGTGACGCGCAAGCCAGATAGCACCACCGCCATGTTACAGCTGATCGATCAGGTCAAGCAGGCTATGCCGCTCAATGAGCCCGAGACCTTCGTCTGTGGCCCTCAGGGTTCCTGTATCGGTTGCCCCAAGAAGTTACTCGAGCTGGTCGACAGCGAGATGCGCTATTGGGAAAGTGCCATCCAGCAGGGGGACACGCCACTACTCGGAGAGGTGAGCCGCTTCGCCAAGCTGTGCCGCAATGTGCATCGCGGACTTGCCCGCAGCGGGATCTTAGACAGGTATCAGGCCAAACAGGTGGGCGAGTCGGATGCTGATGCGGATTCGGATTAAGTCAGTCTGAAATTCCTTTTATTGAGCGAACGCTTGTCAGTTGTGGCCTTGCGGCGAATGGCGGTTTTCTTTCATGCCAATTCAGTTGGCCCTATAGCCAAAGGTTCTATCCAATTGACCCCACAAGGGTTTAAATTGTCAGCATACGCCCCGAGATCACTCCAGGACAGAGTATGTCCCCAGCGGGCATGGCGCGACGACACTATTGATCGCGACACCAACTAATAAGATAAAGGAAGCAGTATGTCTGAAACCTATATTCCCCCGAAAGTGTGGACCATGGACAGCGAAAATGGCGGTACCTGGGCCAGTATCAATCGCCCCACGGCGGGCGCCCGTCATGAGGCCAAACTGCCCCAGGGCGAGCATGGTTTGCAGCTCTATTCCCTGGCGACACCTAATGGTCAGAAGGTCACCATTATGCTTGAGGAGCTTCTCGCCCTCGGCGCGGATGCCGAGTATGACGCGCATCTTATTCAGATAGGTGAGGGCGAGCAGTTCTCCAGCGGCTTCGTGGCGGTCAACCCCAACTCTAAGATCCCCGCCTTGCTGGATAAGACGGGTGACACTGAGGTTAACGTGTTCGAGTCGGGCGCAATCTTGCTTCATCTGGCGGAGAAGTTTGGCTATTTCCTGCCAGCGACTGGTCCTGAACGCACTCAGGTACTCAACTGGCTCTTCTGGTTGCAGGGCGCTGCGCCTTATCTCGGCGGCGGCTTCGGCCATTTCTACGCCTATGCGCCGGAAAAGTTTGAGTATCCCATCAACCGCTTCTCCATGGAGGTGAAGCGTCAGCTGGATCTGCTGGACAAGCAGCTTGCAGAGAACACTTATATCGCCGGGGACAATTACTCCATCGCCGACATGGCGATCTGGCCCTGGTATGGCAATTTGGTGCTGGGTCATGCCTATGATGCGGCTGAGTTCCTCGATGTCGACAGCTATGTGCATCTCAAGCGCTGGGCCGAGCAGATCGCCGCGCGGGATGCGGTGAAGCGCGGTCGTATCGTTAATCGTACCTGGGGCGAGCCCTGGGAGCAGCTGGCCGAGCGTCATAGCGCTGATGATATCGACGCCGTGCTGGCATTGACGCCGGATAAATAGCTCGCGCGTACAAGCTTGTTAAATAGAGAAGGCCCACCCGTTAAGGTGGGTCTTTTTTAATTAGAAGAAACCAAACGCTGACCAAGAGTTTTTGGCAGGACAGGTTTTGCTCTAATACTGAGCGGCTGCTAAGCCGCTTTCACAAAGCCTTGGGCAGCGCATTGCCTAATGGGGTGACATTTCTTACTATAGCTTGCAGAGCTTCTCTTCCTATCCTCCTCATTTTTAAACGAGAAAAGATGAAATTTATTCATACCTCAGACTGGCATATCGGCCGTCAGCTGCACAATCAGAGCCTGCTGGACGATCAGCGTCATGTGCTCGATCAGATAGTCTCCCTGGCTAAGACCCATGAGGTCGATGCCCTGATTGTCGCCGGTGATATCTACGATCGCTCCGTGCCGCCGGCCAACGCTGTGGCCCTGCTCGATGAGGTGCTCAACGAATTTATCGCCCTTGGGATCGACGTCATCATGATCGCCGGTAACCATGACGGCCATGAAAGGCTGGGGTTTGCCGCGCGCCAGATGCAGGCCAGCGGCCTGCACATCATAGGCCCCTTGGCGCCCAAGGTGAGCCCTATTAGATTAAGCTCAGGCAGCGGCGATGCCATCTTCTATCCGCTGCCATATGCCGAGCCTGCCACCGTTAGACAGCAATTGGAATGCGAGGCCAGCAGCCATGAGGAGGCGATGGTCGAGCTGCTCAAGCAGGTGCAGGACCATGACAGTCAGGGATTGCCTAAGGTGGTGATAGGCCACTGTTTCCTCGACGGCGGCAGCGAATCTGACTCAGAGCGACCACTGAGTATCGGCGGTGCAGACAAGATCTCGCCTAAGCATTTTGCGCCCTTCGACTATACGGCCCTGGGCCATCTCCATGGCCCGCAATATAAGGGGGCCGAGCAGGTGCGCTACTCTGGCTCCATCCTCAAATACTCCTTTAGCGAGCAGCATCAGAACAAGTCGGTAACTTTGGTGGAGCTCAATGCAGGCAGTCCGGCAAATATGACACTGCTACCGCTCAGCCCGCTTCGCGATGTACGCATCATAGAGGGCGCCCTCGCAGACTTGTTGCAGCAAGGGGTAAAAGACCCCGGCCGAGAGGATTATCTGATGGTGCGCCTGCTGGATAAACACGCCATCTTAGATGCCATGGGTAAGCTCAGAAGCGTCTATCCCAATGTGCTGCATCTGGAGCGCACTGGCCTGATGGCCAGTAACCAGCAGCTGGCCATCGCCTCGGATCACATCAAGAAAGGTGAGCTCGAGATGTTTAAAGATTTCTTCACTCAGGTCTCCGGCGATCCACTTAACGAGGCGCAACTTGAGCTGATCACCCAGGCCCTGGATGAGCTGCACAAAGGGGAGGCGGCGCAATGAGACCACTGCGACTGACCATGACCGCCTTCGGCCCCTTCGCCGACGAGCAAATTATAGATTTTGCCGCCCTGGGCAGTAACCCGCTGTTTCTGATCAACGGCCCCACGGGGGCGGGTAAGACGACGATTCTCGATGCCATCTGTTTCGCCCTCTATGGCAAGACCACGGGGGATGAGCGCGAAGGCACCCAGATGCGCTGCGACATGGCCGATGAGCAGAGGCTGACTCAGGTCAGCTTCGAGTTTGAGCTCGGCAGCACGCGTTATCTTATTCGCCGCGTGCCCGAGCAGCCAAGGGCCAAGAAGAGTGGTGAGGGGGTGACGCTGCAAAAGAGCGAGGCCCAGCTGTCTCGCGTCGACACAGATGGCAGCGAGACATTGCTGGTGGCGGCCAAGGTGTCTGATGCCACCGCGCAGATAGAGCAGCTGACCGGCCTGGATGTGGATCAGTTCCGCCAGGTGATGGTGCTGCCCCAGGGCAAGTTTCGCGAGCTCTTGATGGCCGACTCCAAGGCCAGGGAGAAGATATTCAGCCAGCTGTTTCAGACCCATATCTATCGCCGCATCGAGGAGCGCCTCAAGCAGCAGGCAGCCGGGATCCGCCGCGACGTTGAGGCGATGCGTAATCGCCGTGGTGGTATTCTGGAAGGCGCCGAGTTAGCAAGCGATCAGGCACTAATCGAGGAGCAGGCGCTCATCGCTCCCGAGCTGGAACTTGCCCAAGCGCACAAGCAGCAAGCCGAGCAGGCACTGCTGACGGCTAACCAGAATCTAGACAAGGGCCTCAAGCTGCAGAGTGATTTCAATCGCCTGCAGGCGCTGCAAAGCGAGGGCGAGGGGCTAAAGGCTCGCCAGCTTGAGGCGACTTTGTGGCAACAGAGACTGCAGGCGGCCGGTCGAGCCAATAGCCTGAGCCCGCTTTACCGGGCGATGCAGTCGCGTCTCGGCGAGCAGCGCTCGGCAAGCCAGCATTTAGATGAGTGTCAGCAGATTCATGCTAGCGCCGAGCAGGCATTGAATCAGAGCCAGCAGGCCTTCGAGCAGCTGGGCGCGCTTGAGCAAGAGCAGCTGAGCCAGCAGCAGCGCCTGACCCAGCTCGAGGCCTTGGCGCCTCAGCTAGAGCAGCTCAATCAATTGAGTGAGCGACTCGCCGATGGCCAAGCCAAGATGCAGGCGGCCGAGGCGAGTGGTAAGCAGAGCGCCAAACAGTTAGACGAGCTTAATCAGGCCCGCCAGGAGATAGTGAGTCGCCGCGAGATCCTAAAACGTGACGCCGAGCCGCAGCTCGCGTTGCAACAATCTCTGAGCGACGGCCGCGCCCAGCTCAAAGTGTTTGAGCGTTGGCAGCAGCAAGGGCTGGAGATCGCGGCCCTCGAGCAAAAGTTAACGGCGGCTAAGACAGCAGGCAGTGAGCTTGCCGAAAAGCACAAGCAGGCAATCGATGCCCATAAGCGTCTGGAGCTTAGCTGGCATCGCGGTCAGGCCGCGCGCCTGGCGGCAGAGTTATCACCGGGCGAGCCTTGTCCCGTCTGTGGCAGCCTGGAACATCCAGAGCCTGCCATGGGCGAATTTGATCTGCCGAGCGACGAGGCGCTGGCCCAGGCTAAGCAGCGAGAGAGCGACGCGCTCAATTTGCTGCATCAGGCCAGAAGCGAGTATAAGCTGCTCCAGCAATCCCTGTCGAACCTGCAACTAAGTGCATCTCTGCTACAGGAGGAGCTTGGCGAGGCGGCAGGCTTGTCGTTTGATGAGCATCAGGCGCGACTTGCAGAGCTCAGCGACGGGTTCGAGCGGGCCAAGGCGGCGCAGCAATCACTTGCCCAGTTAGAGACTCAGCTCGAGCGCAGCGAGCACCAGGGACGAGAACTACAAACCGCGCTGGATGAAGCGCGTGCCCACTACGGCAAACTGGCCGAGCAGCTGGCCAGCGACAAGGGGCAGTATCAGCAGATAAGTGCGGCCATTCCACAGGGCTTTAGCGACGTTGCAACGCTCAGCACGGCCATTGCCGATCTTACCAAGACTATCGATGAGCTTAAGGCGCGCCAGCAATCGGTGAGGGCGGCCCATGCCAAGGCGGAGCAGGATAATGCGGCGGCCAAGGCCTCGCTGGAGGCGGCCAGCCGTCGTCTTGGTGAGGTGAATGCCCTTGCGGAGCAGGAGAGCCTGAGTTTCCAACAGGCGCTAGCGACTTCGGAATTTGAAAGCGTTGCCGCCTTCGAGCAGGCCTGCCTGACCGAGGCCGAGCAGGCCGAGTTGTCCAATCAGATTAAGGCGTTCGAGCAGGCGCTTATCACTCATCAGGCCAACCTGTCTCAGCTCCAAGAGGCCTTAGCCGGTTGTGAGGCGCCGGATATGAGTGCGCTCGAGCAGCAAAAAATGGACGCCGAGCAGGTGATGCAGCAGGCCTTAGCTCAGTGGCAGAAGGTGAGCGCCAGGGCGGCTCAGCTAAGTCAAACCCAGGAGCAGCTCAAGGCGCTGGATCTTAAGGCCGGCGCTCTCGAGCAGCAATACGCCGTGGTCGGCACCCTGGCCGATGTGGCCAATGGCAACACGGGTAACAAGATAAGCCTGCAACGCTTCGTGCTGAGCGTATTGCTCGATGATGTCTTGCTGGAAGCCAGCCACAGGTTGCAGCTGATGAGTAAGGGGCGCTATCGCTTGCTGCGCAAGGAGGAGCGGGCCAAGGGTAACAAGGCCTCTGGCCTTGAGCTGGAGGTGGAAGATGCTTACACCGCCAAGGTGCGCTCTGTGGCGACCCTGAGTGGCGGCGAGAGCTTTATGGCGGCCCTGTCTATGGCCCTTGGGCTGTCGGATGTGGTGCAGGCCTATGCCGGCGGCATTAAGCTCGATACCCTGTTTATCGATGAGGGCTTCGGCAGCCTGGATCAGGACTCCCTCGAGCTGGCCATCAGAACCCTGATGGATCTTCAGTCTGCGGGTCGCATGGTGGGGGTGATCTCCCATGTGACCGAGATGAAGGAGCAGATCGCTAGCCGCATCGATATCCTTAAGAGTGCCGAGGGTAGCGAGATTAAATTAGTTTTACCTTAACCTGGATTGAAAGGGTGCTGATATCAGTGGGATTTTCAGCACCTTTTTAGTTTTTTTGTCTGTTTGGTCGCCAAAAACCTCTGTTTATTCCATTAAATTGTGTTGTCGATCGGTTTGTAAATGCCGTTATTTTTGATATAACTTGGCATCGACCCCATGTTTTATGGGGTTTTGGGGTCTAATGATAAGCATAATAATGAAAAATGAGGCACAGGTTGCGCGCAGGTAAAATTTCTTTTTTGAGCATGTCTCAATCCCGTATCATGGCATTACCCTCGCCCCATAAGAAGATCTTATTGGCGGCCGGGCTGGTCGTGGGCGCGGCGCTGCTTTGGCCAAGCCAGAAACAGGCCCTGCCACAACGCATTCCGGTGGCGCTGGATATTGAGTCTCTGGTGACTAACCTCCACCTGGGCGACGAAGCGGTCGAAACCGTGTCTCATGCTGATTTTGTTAAGACCATAGTATCCGGTGATACCCTCAGTGGCTTGTTTGTCGAAGCCAATGTGGATCAGCAGACCATGTACAAGGTGTTAGAGGCGGATCTGAATATCCTGGCCCTCGATACCCTCAAACCCGGCAACATCATACGTTTCTGGCTCGATGACTCGGGTCAGCTGGAGAAACTCGAACTCTACTTCAATGCCGCGCGCCAGGTGGTGTTTAGCCGTTACGAGGAGGGGGGATTCAGCGTCGATGAGATCAATATCGAGGGGATCTGGCAGGACAGGGCCTTAAGCGGTGAGATCCAGGGCTCCTTCTATCTGTCGGCTCAGCGTATCGGCCTGAATGCCGGCGAGATTCAGCGCATCGAGACCCTGCTGAAAGAGAAGCTGAATTTTGCTCGTGATCTGCGCGCGGGCGACCGATTCTCTGTACTTAAGAGCGATCAATATATCGATGGTGAGGTGACGGGTAATAGCGATATTCTCGCCATTACCATAGAACGTGGCCGCAGCACGATCAACGCCTACCAAAATAGCGACGGCAACTTCTATGACGATCAGGGCCGCAGCCTGGCAAGGGCCTTCCAGCGTGTGCCGCTACAGAAGAACTACCGTGTCAGCTCGCGCTTTAATCGCCATCGTCACCATCCGGTTACGGGTCGCACCGCGCCCCATAACGGCACAGATTTCGCCACGCCGATTGGCACTAAGGTGATAGCCCCTGGCGATGGCATCGTCTCTTTGGTGACCGACCATAGATATGCGGGTAAATATGTGGTGATCGATCACGGCAACAAGTACCGTACCCGTTATCTGCATCTCTCGAAGGCCTTGGTGCACAAGGGACAGAGGGTGTCTCGAGGCCAGGTGATCGCCCTGTCGGGTAAGACGGGCCGCATCACAGGGCCACATCTGCACTATGAGTTTCATATCAATGGCCGCCCCGTGGATCCTATGAAGGCGGATATTCCTATGGCGAGTAAGCTGTCGAAGAAGCAGATGGGCGAGTTTGCTCAGCTGGTCAAGGTGCGCCAGATGATGATGGGCCAGAGCTAAAAAGCTAATTAATACCGATTGATTTAACTGCTTATCGAATAGAAAAACGCCACATGATGTGGCGTTTTTTATGCTTAGCCTTTCTCTTGGGCCTCGAGATCCAGCATGGTGAGCCATAGCCGCAGGTCAAATTCCAGCTGATGGTAGTCGCCCTGCATATGGCAGCAGAGCTGATAGAAGGCCTTGTTGTGATCCTTCTCTTTAAGATGCGCCAGCTCATGTACCACCACCATACGCAGCAGGGGCTCGGGCACCTCCTTGAGGCGCGCGGCGATGCGGATCTCATTCTTCGACTTGGTCTTGCCGCCGTGATTCTTGGCGACATAGCTGTGCAATCCCAGGGCCTGCTTCTTGAGAGTGATCTTATCGTCAAAGATCACCTTACTCAGGGGCGAAGACTTCTTGAGATAGCGGTTCTTCAGCGCCATGGTGTAGTCGTACAGGGCCTTGTCGCTGCGGATCGTGTGACTGTCTGGATAGCGGCGTTCGAGGACACTTCTCAGTCGATTAGTCTCGATCAGTTCCTTGACCTGGCTGATAAGCTCGGGCCGATAGCCTTGCAGATAGGGCAGTGATGACATAAGCGAAAGCCTAGTGGATGACGGCTGAGGTGAAGCGATTAGATAACGCCGGGCGGGATGCGCCCGGCAATAGGCTTAATCTTTCTTGGCGAAGATGCACTTGTTTTGGTAGCAGTAGGCGACCTCGAAGGCGCTCTTCTGGAAACGCTTGAGATCCAGTCCTTCGAAATCCACCATAGGTGGATTGCGCTTGAGCTGCTCCTTGATGTTGACTGGTGAGATCAGCTGTACCGGCAGGCCGCAAAGCTGAATCGCCGCCTCCATCTTGAAGCTGGTGGCACTGCCCGCCAGTTTGCCTTTCTGCTCGCGCTCTATGATGGCGACCTGATCGACCTTGTAGTCTTGCATCAGCTTGCTGAAGGCGAAGTGGAACTCTTTGATCGACTCAGTGCTGGCCGAATTAGAGATGGTCAGTGAGCGAGAACGGCAATCTGGGATGTTAAAGGTCTCACCCTCATAGCTCAACAAACAGATGATGGCTTCGCCACCTTTTAACTCAACGCCACAAACTCTCATGATAACCCTAATATAAAAAAATCAATGGCGGCTATTGTAACCTTAATTGGCCCGATTGAGCACTAGTTGTTAGGTGAAAATCGCCGCTATCGTCTGCCGCTTGATTTAAATAGGGTGACATGTGCCATAGATAACCGCCCGACAGGATTGGCGTCGGGAGATGTAGAACAAATACAGAACAGATAGTGAGCAGATAGAGAACAGATAGACAAGAGATAGAGCGGGCAATAAAAAGCGGCCCTCAGTGAATACTAAGTGACCGCTAAGTGCCCGCTAAGTGACCGCAAATCATAGTTTTTTGGCTCGGGGCCTAGCGTTAATCTTCAGGCGTATCCTGCAGTTTCGCCTTGGGCTTTCTAAGCATTGGCGCATCGCCCACATCGACGCCTGTGATAAAGCGCTTATCCCGCGGCTTAGTCGGCTTGGTGCTGCTGGCGGCCTTAGCCGTCTTGGCCTTAGGTTTCGCCTGCTGCTTACCTAAGCGCTTCTCCTGGCTCGGTTTGTCTTTTAACCCCTTAAACTTAGGCGCCAACTCCTCCAGCTCGCTGAACTCAAAGCTTTTACGCAGGAAGTTTTGTACCTGCTTGAAGTTGACCCAGTCTTTCGGCCCGACCAGGGAGATAGCATCGCCCTTGGCGCCGGCGCGGCCGGTACGACCGATACGGTGAATATACTCTTCGGCAAACTTTGGCATGTCGAAGTTGATCACCAAGGATACGTTAAGCAGATCCAAGCCGCGGGAGGCCACGTCTGTGGTGACCAATATCTGCTGCTGACCACGGCTGAACTGGTCCATGATCTGGTTGCGCGCCGCCTGTTTCAGCTCGCCGCTGAGGGAGCTGGTGCTAAAGCCCTGTTCGGCCAGCACGCCGGCCAGGCGGTCGGTATCGCCACGGGTCGCGGTGAAGATGATCACCTGCTTGTGGGGCTCAAGCTGTAGCAGACGGGTGAGCAGCTGCTCCTTGTGGCTCAGGTTGTCGCACAGGTAGATCTTCTGGGCGATATCCTGGTTCTCCACATGGGAGGCGCCTATGGCCACATGCTCCGGCTCCTTGAGCAGCTCGGCGGCAATCTCGTTGATCTGACCGTGATCTAAGGTTGCTGAGAACATCAGGGTCTGGCGACGCTTGTGATCGGCGGCCTGGTTGATGGCCCTGAGCTGCTCGGCGAAGCCCAGGTCCAGCATGCGGTCGGCCTCATCCAGGATAAGCAGCTCGAGTCCGTTGAGGTACAGGTGACGCTGAGCTAAGTGATCCGCCAGACGGCCCGGTGTTGCCACCACGAAGTGGGGGTCTCTCGCCAGGGCCTTGGCCTGATCGTTAAAGTTTTCACCGCCGAGGATCTTGATCGCCTTGTATTGGGTGTTGGCGACCAGCAGGCGCAGTTGACTGTAGACCTGGGTGGCCAGCTCTCGGGTCGGTAGTAGGATCAACACCCTGGGATCGCGCTTGCTTAGCGCCTTGGTGGCGATGACGCGCTGCATTGCTGGCAACAGGAAGGCCAGGGTCTTGCCCGAGCCCGTTTTAGACGATGCCATAAGATCTCTTCCCGATAAGCCTACGGGTATCGATTGCGTTTGGATCTCGGTCGGCGTGTCGATGCCCATGTGTTCAAGGCTGGTCAGTAGACGTTTATCGAGTGAAAAATCTGAAAATTGCAATGCTGTGCTCCGAAATATAGATAGGGGCGCATTATACATCGCCGTGAGCGATTCAGCCACGACTTGCGCGCTGACCCGTCGCCAGTCAATGCTAAGGCTCAGCGCTTAGATTAATTTTTACCGCTATGGGCTGTGCGGCGTCATGGTTTGGCTTATGATGAAAACTAAAGACATTAAGACGCGGCTTGCTCAAGCGGCTCGCGTCCCAGGGAGAGTAACAGAGAAGATGGCGAATATCGGCATTGCACTGGGCAGTGGTGCGGCGAAAGGATGGGCCCACATAGGGGTGCTAAACGAGCTGGCGAACATGGGAGTCTTTCCCAATAAGGTGGCCGGCTGCTCTATCGGCGCCGTGGTGGGCGCCGCCTATGCGCAAGATAACCTTAACGATCTACAGGCCTGGGTGACCAGCTTTTCCAGCTGGGATGTGCTGGGCCTGATGGATCTGAGCTGGCGCAAGGGCGGGCTAATTGGCGGCGAGAAGGTGTTCGACGTGATGCAGCAGCATATCGGCAATCTGGATATCGAACAGATGCAGATGCCCTTTGCGGCGGTGGCGACCGATCTCTATACCGGCCAGGAGATCTGGTTCAAGCAGGGTAGCCTGCGTCATGCGGTGCGAGCCTCCTGCTCCATGCCGGGGATCTTGCCGCCGGCGCGTATTGGCGAGCGCTGGCTGGTGGATGGCGCCGTGGTTAACCCTGTGCCCGTGTCGGTGAGCCGTGCAATGGGCGTCGACCTGGTGATTGCCGTGGATCTTAACGCTCACAGGAAGACCCGCCATCAGCAGCTGCCCGTGGCCATCTCTTCCGATGTGAAGGCCAGTCAGGCAGAGCAGGTGAAAGCCGAGAAGGAACTGGAGAGCGGCTTTATGGATCTCTTGGCCCGGGGACGGGATTATGTCAGCGGCTTGACCGATAAGTTTTCCCTCGGTAATCGCAGTGAGCCAGGCATGTTGGCGGTGATGTCTCAGTCGATGGATATCCTGGAGCAGCGCCACAAGCGGGTGCGCCTGATGGGGGATCCACCGGATATCTTGATCACCCCTAACGTGATGGAGATTGGCACCATGGAGTTCCATCGCGCGGGCGAGGCGATCGAGGCGGGACAAGAGGCGGTTAAGCAGGTGGCTCATATTATCCGCGCCCGTATCGATGAGCTTGAGCGTCACTGATAGCCTGAGTAATAGCCTGAGTAATAGCCTGAGTAATAGTCTAAGTAATAGTCTTTAGGCGTGAGTGCGTAGTTGTTAGCCCTTAGGCGTCAGTCCTTATAAACAGGAGTTGTTTAAATAAACGGCTAGCATTCCCTAAGGCTTGTCTCTTTAGGAGCTCTGGCTAGGAGCTCTGGCCTGGTTTTTGCTACTTGCAGGGATATTTCTCTGCAGTAGTCGAAAAATTGACAATGAATTCAATTAGCCAGGCCATTAATGGTTCACAAGCCAATCTGATCGCCAACAGTTATGGCCTAGAAACACACGGCCAAGAAACACATGGCCCTGATACACATGGTCAGGACACACGTGATGTCGACGGCTCATCGGCCAGCGATAAGGTGACCCTGTCAAATCAAGCCTCCAAGGTGCAAACGACAGGCCCAGATATCCCCCAGGAGGCGGTATTTCTCTCGCCAAGGGCCGAGCGGGCGCAGAAGATAGAGGCGATGGCTAAAGACTTCTTCTCCAAGGGGCAGTTTGGTATCGGTGATATTCCCAAGTTAATTCAGCGTCTGCATCAGGACGGCATCTTGTCGGAAAATCAGCTAAATCGCCTGAGTCAGGCGGGCTTTGAGATCCCAAGGGGCGATGGCTCGCAGCCGTCGCTGCTCGACTTTATCGCCAGCCAGCGCGAGCAGCTCAAGGAGAGTAAGCCCGATAGCGTGATGATTGCCATGCTCGATGACGCCGAGTCTGTGCTCAAGCAGATGGACAGCCTCGACACTCAGGGACTGAACCAGAAGGCGGCGCGGGTATCGGCCCAGCTGTCGGTGTTTGTACAGGGCGATAACGGTCTGACGAGCAGAGACAAGGAGATGTGGCAGGCGCTTAAATCCACCATGCAATTGGCCGCCACATCGGGAAGTTCGCAACAGGCTTCCGGGCAATTACAGCGTTATCTGGCACTATCTAAACGAATTACGTAATTTATTCACAGCTTGTCCCATTTTTATCCCGCATCTAGCTCCCTTTGCCGACTGGGTCAAGGCAAGTTTTAACGATAAGTGGCCCAGTTGGCAGTAATCTTGTGTCACAAAATTCCATCCGCAAATTAATGATCTGGATCAAGGTACTTGAGCCTAACTTGTAGCTTAATGCGCTACATATTGTGTTCATCGTCTATATTAACACTATATATGGTGTTAATTTGGCCGTTACTTGAGGAGATATTGAACAATGCCAGTGGTTATTAAGCGGGATGGTTACCGCACGCCTTTTGACGAAACAAGGATTCGAGATGCAGTGGTTGCTGCAGCAAGTTCGGCAGGTATTGATGATGTTGCCTATGCCACCGAGGTGGCCCTACAAGTACGCCAGTCGGTGGCCGAACTCGAGCAGGTGGATATTCACGACCTGCAAGATGCGGTAGAAAATCAGTTGATGGAAGGCCCCTATAAGCAACTCGCCAGGGTCTATATCGAGTATCGCCACGACAGGGATATCCATCGTGAGTTGAGCAGCCGTCTCAACCGCGAGATCCGTGGCTTGGTCGAGCAGAGCAATGCGGCGCTGCTGAACGAGAACGCCAACAAAGACTCCAAGGTGATCCCCACCCAGCGTGATCTGCTGGCGGGCATTGTGGCCAAACACTATGCCACACGCCATATTCTGCCTAAGGATGTGGTGGCGGCCCATGAGTCGGGTGAGATCCATTATCACGATCTCGACTATGCGCCTTTCTTCCCCATGTTTAACTGTATGCTGATCGATCTGGCCGGCATGTTGACCCATGGCTTCAAGATGGGCAACGCCGAGATCGAGACCCCTAAGTCTATCTCGACTGCGACTGCGGTTACGGCGCAGATCATCGCTCAGGTGGCCAGCCATATCTATGGCGGCACCACTATCAACCGTATCGACGAGGTGCTCGCGCCTTTCGTCGCTAAGAGCTATGACAAGCACTATCAGGTCGCGCTGACCTGGGGGATCACAGACGCCAAGGCCTTTGCCACGGCGCAGACGGAGAAAGAGTGTCATGACGCCTTCCAGTCGCTGGAGTATGAGGTCAACACCCTGCACACAGCCAACGGCCAGACGCCTTTCGTCACCTTCGGCTTCGGTCTGGGCACCTCCTGGGAGTCGCGCCTCATCCAGTCATCCATGATGAAGGTACGCATGACGGGCCTGGGTAAGAACCGTAAGACGGCGGTCTTCCCTAAGCTGGTCTTCGCCATTCGCGACGGCATCAACCACAAGGCGGGCGACTGCAACTATGATATCAAGCAGATGGCGCTCAAGTGTGCGTCGATGCGCATGTACCCGGATATCCTCAACTATGAACAGGTCGAAAAGGTCACCGGCTCCTTTAAGACGCCTATGGGTTGTCGCAGCTTCCTCGGTACCTACGAGGAGGAGGGCGAGCTGGTGCACGAAGGGCGTAATAACCTTGGCGTGGTCAGCCTGAACCTGCCGCGGATCGCCATCGAGGCTAAGGGCGACGAGACGCGTTTCTATCAGCTGCTGGATGAACGTCTGGCGGTGGCCCGCCGTGCCCTGGACACTCGCATCGAGCGTCTACAAGGCGTGAAGGCAAGGGTAGCGCCAATTCTTTATATGGAAGGCGCCTGTGGCGTGCGTCTGCGCGCTGATGATGAGATCAGCGGCATCTTTAAGAATGGCCGCGCCTCTATCTCCCTGGGTTACATCGGCCTGCATGAGACCATCAATGCCCTCTACGGCAGCGAGACCCATGTGTATGACAGCGAGGCCCTGCGCGGCAAGGCGCTTGCCATTATCGAGCACCTCAAGGCGGCGACCGTACGTTGGCGCGAGGAATCGGGCTATGGCTTCAGCCTCTACAGCACGCCGAGCGAGAACCTGTGTAGCCGCTTCTGCAAGCTGGATACCGAGGCCTTTGGGGTGATCGACGGCGTAACGGATCGCGGCTACTACACCAACAGCTTCCACCTGGATGTGGAGAAGAAGGTGAATCCGTACGATAAGTTGGATTTCGAGCAGCCCTATCCGGCGCTCACCAGTGGCGGCTTCATCTGCTACGGCGAATACCCTAACATGCAGCACAATATCGAGGCGCTGGAAGATGTGTGGGACTATAGTTACAGCCGGGTGCCTTACTATGGTACCAACACGCCGATTGATGAGTGCTACGACTGTGGCTTCACCGGCGAGTTTAGCTGTACCAGCAAGGGCTTTACCTGTCCTAAGTGTGGCAACCATGAGCCGAGCCGGGTGTCTGTGACCCGCAGGGTGTGTGGCTACCTAGGTAGCCCGGATGCCAGACCCTTCAACTATGGTAAGCAGGAAGAAGTTAAACGCCGGGTGAAGCATCTCTAATGAGCTGAGCTAAGCAGCACCAAAGTTTCGGCTGCTGGCGCAAAGTGAATATAGAAAGTGAAATAAAAGATGAAGATAGCAAGGCGTCCCGGGGCACTTGCTATCTTTGTATGAGGGGCACATGAACTATCATCAATATTTTCCTATCGACGTGGTCAATGGACCCGGCACCAGGGCGACCCTGTTTGTCTCGGGCTGCGAGCATCAGTGCCGTGGCTGCTACAACCAGTCGACCTGGAATCCTGACTCGGGCCATCTGTTCGACGAGGCTATGCTCGAGCAGGTGATTAAGGATCTCAATGATACCCGCATTGTGCGCCGCGGCCTGTCGCTCTCTGGCGGCGACCCGCTACATCCGGGCAATCTCGATGTCATTCTGACTCTAGTGAAACGGGTAAGGCAGGAGTGCCGGGGCAAGGATATCTGGCTGTGGACCGGCTATAGACTCGATGAACTCAGCCCGGCCCAACAAGCGGTTATCGCCCATGTGGACGTGCTGGTGGATGGCAAGTTTGAGCAGTCGCTCGCCGATCCCAGTCTGGTGTTTCGCGGCAGCAGCAATCAGGTTATTCACTATCTCACCGACAAGCGCTGAATTTAGCAGCAGATACTGCTGTGGCTAGGATGCTGCCGATGCCGGATGACTTGTTCGTACCTTCCTCATTAGTGGTATAATGTTCGCCAAACTGGCAAATGCTGCCTATTTTTATCTGAGTGGCATTTGTATATTCGCGAGATTTTTAAGGCAAGTTAATGAATTTAAAGCAAGAGTTACAGCAGTTAAACGATCGTCTCGACAAGTATCGTCGTAAATTAGATGCGGCGGAGAAGCGTGGCGATCAGGCGGTGATTTTGCAATTTAAGCAAGAGATCAATGCGGTAACTAAGCAAATTACCCATGTTAAACAGCAGCAGAGCCGTCAGTTGAACAAACGCGGCACAGAGGTGAGCGAACTTGCCTTTAGCCGTGCGCTGACCAAGGCCGAGCAAGCCGATATGGGTAAGCTCAAGCGTTCGGTGAAGGGCTTGATCGTTGTGCATCCCATGACGGCCCTTGGACGTCAGATGGGACTGACTCAGGTGACTGGATACGCGCCTAAGGCCTTCTAGGCCATAGAGGATTTTGATGGCGGCGTGAGCGACTTCATAGCCTTGCCGCCACTCAGGGCGTATCCTTATAAGCCAAAGCGGTTGCGGTGAAGCAATAACCGATTTCATCACTCGGGTATTTCACTGTTAGGCAAAAACACATAGAATGCTCGGTCTGAGAAAGGGGAGAGTCTCTCCTCCTGGTTTTCATTTTTCGTTCGCATCTCAGACAGAGCGAGTTGTAAAGGTTATTTCATGTCGATTAAGTATGTCGCCACCTCAAAGCTTCCCACCCCTTGGGGAGTGTTTGCCATGCATGGTTTCGAAGATACAGAGACGGGCAAAGAACATGTGGCGCTCACCTTTGGCGAGTTAGATGCGAGCCAGCCCATTCTGGGCAGAATTCACTCCGAGTGTCTGACCGGCGATGCCCTGTTCAGTCTGCGCTGCGATTGTGGTTTTCAGCTACAAACCGCGATGCAAAATATCGCCGAGGCGGGTCAGGGATTTATTCTCTATCTGCGTCAGGAAGGCCGTGGTATAGGTCTGCTCAATAAGATCCGTGCCTATGAGCTGCAGGATCAAGGCGCCAATACGGTAGAAGCCAACGAGCGTCTGGGGTTTGCCGCCGATATGCGCAAATATGACATGATCAAGCCCATGCTTGAGAAGATTGGTGTGCAGCAGGTGAAGCTGATGACCAATAATCCCCGCAAGGTGAAGGCGATGAAGGAACTTGGCATCGCGGTTATCGAGCGCGTGCCACTGCAGGTGGGTAAGAATCGATATAACGAGGCCTATCTTAAGACCAAGTCGACCGAGCTGGGTCACATGATGTCTGAATATCACTTCACCGAAGAGCATCAAGACTAATCCTGCTTTTGCCGTGGCTAAGTTCACGGTATAGGCTTTGGGATAACTCCTACATGTGAGTTAGCACCGTGGTGACCTTAATGTGTCGCCACGGCCAACATGCTGGCAACTCTTCCTCTATAGATACTATTCTCTTGGCTGAACCTGCTTCTCTTTGGCCTTAAGCAGGGCCATCAGCTGGTTGGTGGTGATGGCTATCTGATCTTGTATCTGCTTGCGCTCCAGCTCTGCCGCCTCAGAATCGTCCCCCTGCAGGGCCTGAAGCTCCAGTTGTAGCTCTTCGAGTTTCTGTTTCAATTCTTTGATCTTCTTGTCGATCTCAGACAAGTTTTCATCGTCTTCTGCTTCCTCAGTCTTGCGCGCTTTGTCCGTCTTGGCCGCCCCGTTATCATGCAGCGCCTTACCAGTGGAATAGGCAAGGGCCTTCTTGCCGGCCTCAGACAGGCTGACTCTGTCACTGCTGGACTGAGTTTGTTCATTCTGGTTTGGGTTACTTGGATTTTGAGCCGCCTCGGGGGCATTGGGATCGCGCACATCGACTGAACTTAGGCTCTGAGGGCCCAGGCTATGGGCGCCAAAAGTGTTGATACCGTGAACATTCATCTGCTTAACCTTCCTTGTTACTTCATTAAATAGATGCAATTAAAAGTATGCCTGACGTTAGTATCGGCAGGCAGGAAAGAAGCTTAAGCGGATTTTGATGTGATTAATCTGATGAGGCTCGATTTTCTGGTGAAATCACCTGACTTAGTCGTCAGTTTTACCCCAAATATGTTGGTTGACGCCGCTGGTGCCTGAGCTTTCCGCCTCATCGCCAGTGGTGCGTTTAGGCTTGGGGGCATCTATAGGACGACCGGCATCGCCGCGTAGGTGCGCCGGGATAGGCTCGCCAATCATCTTGAGGTAGAGGCGCTCCACCTTTTCCCTGGCCCATTGCGTCTTACGCAAGAACTTGAGGCTGGATTTTATGGATGGGTCGTGGTTAAAGCAGCGTATGTCGATGCGTCTGCCAAGCTCTTCCCAGCCGTAGTGGTCGACGAGGTCTGTGAGTAGGGCTTCGAGTTTGATGCCGTGTAGTGGGTTATTCGCCTGAGTCATGGTGATCGCTGAGTAAAAAATTTGGCCCATTATATCAGCTTATCCAAGGCGTTTTCGATAAAAAAGGGGACCCTGAGGTCCCCTGTCTAGATGATGCGATTATTGGAAGCTAAGCTGCCACGCATCGATAGTGCCTGTGTCGCGACGGGCGCTATCAACTGCCTTCAGTGTCCAGGTGCCGGCAGATTCAACGCCAGACATGTCGACTGTGTAGCTCTTGATGATGTTGTCGGCACTGCCGCCACTGTTGTCATGTAGCACGGCTACCTGACCGCTTGGGCTGTGCAGTTCAACCTGCAGATCGCCGATGTAGGTGTGGGTAATGTTAACCGTTACCGTTACCGTGCCTGAATCGCCGCTGCGAGTCACATCGATTGGGCTGCTGATACCTGCAGTGTTGTTGTCAGGGATCGCATAGCTGGTGTTGTTGGTGTAGGTGGCTGGGCCGCCTGTGTTACCGCCAGTGCTTTGCTCTGTGTAGCTGGCTGTCAGGCTAACACCGCTAAAGTCGCTATAACCTTGAACCATCACATAGTAGGTACCCGCCTGTGGGGTGCTCACTGGGCAAGACTCGCTGTTGCCACCTTTCCATGGACGACAGTCGTAGCTGCTCAGTGTAGGCGCCGCGCCATACTGAACGTAAAGGTCAGCATCGCCTGTACCACCGCTCATGGCGAAGTTCAGATCGCTGGCACCGGCTGGTACGTCGATAGAGAAGTGTAGCTCGTCGCCTTTCACGCCAGTCAGGTTGGTCTTAGCCACGCCATTTTCCAGCACGTTGCCACCGGTGCCTGTACCTGGATCGGTTGGGCCATTACAAGAGGCATCTAGGTACTCTTTGGCGGCAACCGCGTTAACCAGACCGTAACCAGTCTTGTCGTCGCGACCGGCAACATCGAGATCTTCAGCCGTTGCTGTTAGCGCAGCGCGCACCTGAGCGGCGCTACACTCTGGGTGGTAGCTCCACACCAGTGTTGCAACACCCGATACGTGTGGCGTTGCCATAGAGGTACCATTGTAGTATTCGTAATCTTCACCACTAGTGTTGGCTACTGTGACGTTAGTGCCTAGGTGAGCACGTAGTGCCTGACCCGTGGCGCGATCGACAGACACAGAAACCATTGGGGCTTCGTTGTTGGTGTCAACCAGGAAGGGGTTTTGCAGACCTGGCAGCGCGGTGTTACTGAACACGATAGCTGCTTGGGCGCCGGCGTTGTTACATGCCTTAACCGCGTCGATCTCTGGGTAGCTGGCGCCTTGGTTGCCAACACGCTCAACCAGACAGACTTTGCCAGTCATGTCGCCACAGTTAAAGACACCGCCCGATACGCTACACTCGGCCAGTTCGGCAGTGACAGAACCTGTGATAGGGGTACCAACATAGTTGCCGCTGCTGTCTTTCACATAGCGGTTATGGGGCACTACGCCATTGTCGAAGTATGACTGAGTGCCAGCCGTGATGTTAGCCAGACGACCTTCACCGCGTGTAACGGTTGATAGGATCGCTTCACCTGGACCCGAGATCTCCACCTGGTTGGTGTACTGAGAGAAGGCCGCGTGATCTTTGTTGTTATCAACCGCAGCAACAGACATAACCGCATCGTATGATGCTGGGTAGCTGTGGGTGTTGTTACCGTCGTTACCGGCCGCTGCGATCAGCAGCACGCCGTTGTTGGCGTGAGCGGCTAGGGCGTTTTTCTCTGTGGTGGTTGACTGAGAGCCACCCAGAGACATGGTCACTACGTTCGCGCCGTTAGCCACACAAGTGTCAACCGCCGAAACCAATGATGATGAGTAGCCCCAACCATCAGAGTTAAATACTTTCACCACGTGGATGTTGGCGTTCTGGTTTGGCATCACTCCGACCACGCCGTCGTTGTTGGCGATTGCAGCTATGGTGCCCGCTACGTGAGTACCGTGAGCGTTATGAGCGCCTGGCTCATACCAGTTACCCGTACCTGAATTGTTGGTACCTGTGACATTGTTACCGCTCAGCTCGCTGTGGCTACGGTCGTAACCCGAGTCGATGATACAGATGGTGCGGTTGCCGGCCATGCTGTCGCTCAGGCTGGTGGCGCCCACAAAGGTTTGACCCCAAGGTGTGGTTTCGCTCAGCAGGTGGCGCGGCATATCTTCTTCGACATAATCAACGTCGGCGCGCAATTTCAGGGCCTTAACCCCATTGTTATCCAGCTGCGCCGAGTAAGCATTTGAGCGACCGATGCGCTTCATCTGCTTGGCCTTAACGCTGTTCAGTGCTCTGTGCTGAGAGAAGACTTCGTTGGCTCTAGGCTGATAGTCGTTCAGGCTGTTGGCATCGGCCTGTGCAGCGGCTTGGGCATTCTTAAACTTGACGATATAGCGCTTAGGCAGGGGAGATGCTTGATTGATACGCGCATTATCTGCCTGAAGGTGGAGTCCTTTCGCAGGCGCCGCATTGACGTTTGCTGCAATTGCCAGGGCAAGCGCAGACAAAGACATAGCGACCGCAGTTGTCTTTTTAACTGTCATATTGTCTTCCATTTTAAAAGTTAGAATTAATAATTATTATTGGAGTGCATAGCAGCATGACTGCCATCATATGCGTTACTCGACAGTGAATTTATCTGCTGATGAAACATTTGTAAACAAGCTGTTAAGTCGGTGTTTGGGTAAAACAAGCGATTTGTGTAGAGCATTTTTATGCAGAAAATATTCAGTGAATACGATTGTTTCGCCGATGGGATAGTGTGTTTTTGAGTATTTATTCGAATTTTTAGCCTGTTTATTTGCTTGGTGTGTTGCCTGATTGCCTGCGACGTAAAATTGACCTTAATTTATAACTTATTGTAATTATAGAATAATCGTTATTCCATGGGTGTAATAACATATAGCGAATAGTTATATGGTGTTTCAATTGTTACAATTGGGCAGCGTCCTAATGTCGCGAGATCCTTAGCCTTCTAATGGGTGAAGCATGCATTATCTGTGAAAAGGCGCCTGTTTAAGAAGGTCGCTAACGGACCGGCATGCAAATGAACAAGGCTGCTAGTGAACGAGGCTATTAGTGAACACGGCTACTAGTGAATAATATTGGGAATAAAAAGGCAGCCAATGAAAAAGGCACCCTGGGGTGCCTTAGTCGGTTTAAGGATGTCTGAGCGTTAAGCTCTTTTTATCCTAGTGCTTAGCCAGGCTCTGGTAGCCGCCGCCATTATAGGTGTTGCTGTAGCCTAGCTTTACCAGACTCTCCTGAGCTATGCCGCTGCGACGGCCACTGCGACAATAGAGCACCACAGACTGATCTTTGGCGATGCCGCGCTTGGTAAACTCTTCGGCAATGTTTTCAAAGGGAATATTAATCGCGTTCTCTAGATGTCCCTCGGCAAACTCCTCCGGAGTTCTGACATCAACGACCATGGCCCCTTGCTGTATATGCTCCCAGGCAACCTTAGGGTTTTTCTCTTCGCCATAGCTTGGCGCCGATACGCCCATGATGGCGACAAATAGTAGCGCCATCAGGCTGATGATTGACTTGGATAGCATCTTATTGGCTTGTCTCACGTTGGCTCCTTGTGATCTGTGAGTTATTTCATGCGGGCCAATTCCGCTTCCGTCTTGATCCCCATCTTCTTCATTAACATGGCGGCCGGACAGAAGCCGGTAAAGGCGCTTTGAAATAGATTAGCGCCTACAAAAGCCGTTAGCCAGATAAAATTAGGGTGGACAAAGGTCGTGAGCAGCAAAGACAACATGACCATAAAGCCTGCAAAGGCGAAAATACTACGTTCGACAGACATACTGTATCTCCTTAAGATTGCGGATTAACCGCGGCAAAATATTCGGGGCGGTGACGCATCACGGCGTAATAGAGCACGGGGATCACCACCAGGGTTAACAGGGTTGATACCAAGATGCCGAAGATCAGGCTGATGGCCAGGCCGTTGAAGATCGGATCATCTAAGATGAACAGGGCACCTATCATGGCCGCCAGTCCCGTCAACATGATGGGCTTGGCCCTGACGGCGCCAGAATGGATCACCGCCTGCTCGAAGGGCACACCCGCGGCGGTTTCCTGATTAATAAAGTCCACCAAGAGGATGGAGTTACGCACGATAATGCCCGCCAGGGCGATCATGCCTATCATAGAGGTGGCGGTAAATTGCGCCCCCAGCAGGGCATGGCCCGGCATCACCCCTATGATGGTGAGCGGAATAGGCGCCATGATGATCAGCGGCACGCTGTAGGAGCGGAACTGACCCACTACCAGGAGGTAGATGGCGATCATGCCCACGCCATAGGCGATACCCATGTCTCTGAAGGTCTCATAGGTGATCTTCCACTCGCCGTCCCAGAGCACGGCGATGCTGTCCAGCCCTGAGGGTTGGTTGACATAGTGTTGATCGAAGCCCAGACCACCCTCTTGATTGATACTGCCGGCGATCTCGAACATGCCATAGAGTGGGCTGTCCAGCGGGCCCGCCATGTCGGCGACCACCATGATCATAGGGATCATGTTCTTGCGTATGATAGGCGCGTCTATGGCTCGCTTGTGTATGGTGATCAGCTCAGAGACGGGCACAGAGTTACCCGAGGCATTGGTGAGCCTGAGGTTAAGCACCTGCTCGAGATCCACCTTGGCGCCTTCCTCCAGCTGAAGCTTGATAGGCACAGGCGACTTTTGATTCGGCTTATGCAGGTAGCTCACCGCCTTGCCGCCCACCGAGGTGGCCACCAGATCGACGATATTGCTGTAGGGCACGCCCATCAGGCTGGCCTTGGCGCGGTCGATATTAACCTGCCATTTCTGCTGCGCGGCCGGCAGGTAGATGTCGATATCCACCACATCCTGAGTATCGTGGAACAGCTGCTGCAGTGCATTGGCTGCTGTCTCACGCATCTCGGCGTTAGGGCCATAGACCTCGGCCAGGATGGGCGACCACACGGGTGGGCCTGGGGGCACTTCGACCACCTTGACGTTGGCATGGTATTGCTTGGCGGTGGCCTGCAGCGCGCGGCGCACCTCGGAAGCTATGCTGTGACTGTCTCTGTCGCGATCGCCTTTATCAACCAGGTTAACCTGAATATCGCCCAGCTCCTGACTCTGTCTGAGGAAGTAGTGACGCACCAGGCCGTTAAAGTTCATCGGCGCGGCGGTGCCGGCGTAGAGCTGGTAGTTGTCTACCTCTTCGACCTTATCCAGCTCCATGGCCAGGGCCTTGAGTACGCGCTGGGTCTGTTCAACCGGCGTGCCTTCTGGCATATCCAGCATCACCTGAAACTCCGACTTGTTGTCGAAGGGCAGCATCTTGAGCACCACCAACTGACCCACGGGCAGGGACACGGCGATCATGATCAGCAGGGCGATGGCGGCGCCCAGGCCAATCCTCGCCTTACCGGCTTGTTTGCCTCTGACGAAGGGGGAGATCAGCCTAGTAAACAGCCTCAGCATGCGATCGTCCACATCATGCTCGCCATCACCACCTTGGTGTTGATGACCCTTGAGCAGCTTAGTGGCCAGCCAAGGGGTGACGATGAAGGCGATGGCCAGAGAGATCAGCATCCCCATGCTGGCATTGATGGGGATCGGGCTCATGTAGGGGCCCATGAGGCCGGATACGAAGGCCATGGGCATCAGCGCGGCGATCACGGTAAAGGTCGCCAATATTGTCGGGCCGCCCACCTCATCTACGGCGACGGGGATCAGCTCCACGAAGGAGCGTTTGCCCAGCGCCATATGCCTGTGGATGTTCTCCACCACCACGATGGCGTCATCTACGAGTATGCCGATAGAGAAGATCAAGGCGAACAACGAGATACGGTTAAGGGTAAAGCCCCAGGCCCAGGAGGCAAACAGGGTGATCGCCAGGGTGATGATGATGGCGATGCCCACTACTACAGATTCGCGTAGCCCCATGGTGAGGAAGACCAAGATCACCACGGCCGAGGTGGCAAACACCAGCTTGAGGATCAGGGTGTTGGCCTTGTCGCCCGCCGTCTTACCATAGTTGCGCGAGACCGTGATGTTCACATCGTCGGGAACCAGTATGTTGTCTATCTTGTCCAGGCGCTCGAGGATCACATTGGCGATATCCACGGCGTTCTCGCCGGGCTGCTTGCCGATGGCGATGGTGACCGCAGGATAGATGGCCGACTTATCGCCGTGCCAGGCGTGCTGGGTCGGGATGTCGCTGTTGAGGCTAATCTTGGCGATATCGCCAAGGTACACGGGGGCGCTCTGGCCCGACTCGTCCTGATACACGGCGACAACCAGCTGCTCAACCTCTTGTTTCGATTTTAAAAACTGTCCAGTTTGTACCTTGATCTCCTGATTATCCTGCACCAGAGATACTGGCATGGAGACATGGTTATTGCTCGACAGGCTACGGTTGATATCGTCGTAGGTGAGGCCATAGAAGCTCATCTTGGCGGGATCGATCCGCACGTTGAGGCTGATCTCATGACTACCGACGCTGTAGATCTCGCGGGTGCCCGGAATGCGTTTCAGCTCGCTCTCCAGTCCCTTGGCGATATGGGTCAGCTGCTCGGCAGATTGCGCCTTGTCTTTCGACCATAGGGTCAGGCTGACGATGGGCACATCGTCGATGCCGCGGGGCTTGATCTGTGGCTCGCCCACGCCTGCCTGGCTGGCAACCTTGTCCTTGTTGGAATAGACCTGATTGTAGAGCTTGACGATCGCCTCGTTACGCGGGATCCCCACCTCGAAGATGGCGATGATCAGTGCGCCGTCTGGTTGTGAGAAGGAGTAGAGGGTGTCTATCCCCTTGATCTGCGAGATCACCTCCTCCATAGGCTGGGTGACCAGATGCTCGACCTCGCTCGGCGTGGCGCCGGGGAAGGGGATGTAGATGTCGGCAAAGGTGACATCTATCTGCGGCTCTTCCTCTTTTGGGGTCACCATGACGGCGAACAGACCCAGTAGCAGGCCAAGCAGGGCCAGCAAGGGGGTGATGGCGCTCAGCTGGAACATGGCCGCCAGGCGTCCGGAAAATCCCAGACGTTTTGGGCTCTGCTGATTATCTTGGTGTCGATCTTGCTGATTCATATCTATACGGCTCCTATTCGATCACCAGATCTATTGTTTCAGCTTCAGCAGCACTTGATAGGCGTCGACGGCGATGGTGTCGCCATCACTCAGGCCCGAAAGCACCTCGAAGCTATCGCCCTGTTTATTGCCCAGGCGCACCTGATTGAGCATGAACTGATTGTTCTGCATCAGATAGACCGCACTCAGTTCGTTGTTGTAGATCACCGCAGACTCGGGGATGGTCAGCGTATTGCGATCGCCGGCGTTGAAGCTGGCCTTGACCCACATGCCCGGCATCAGGTTGGGCTCCTGCGGTGGCAGGTCGATACGTGTCTTATAGCTGTGGCTCTTGGCATCGGCGAAAGAGAAGATGGTCAGGGCGTCCGATTCGAGCTCCTTGCCGTTGGTCAGCACAAGCTTCATCTTAGGATTGGCGCGCAGCGCATCTATGTAACGCAGGGGCACATGGGTGACGGCACGCATATGCTCGGTGGCAAAGCCGCTCAGCAGTGCCTGGCCGGGAGACACGGTTTCGCCCACTTCCACATGGCGCTTGGTGACCACGCCGGCAAAGGGGGCACTGACCGTGGTGTACTGCAGAGACTCGTTGGCCTGGATGATACGGGCTCTCGCAGCGCTGACGGCCTGGGCCGAGGCGCGGGCGTTGGCGATGGCTTGATCCATATCGCCTTGGGAGATGGCGCCTTGGGGGAACAGCTGTTCATAACGCTTACGCTGTTTCTGCGCCTCTTCGTTTTGGGCCTGGGCGCGAGCAAAGTCGGCCTCGGCGGCCGCCAGCTCGGCGCCCTGGGCCTTGCTGGTGATCTCCAGCAAGGATGCGCCCTGGGGCACGATATCGTTGACGTCATAGTTGATCTTGATGATGCGGCCCGAGGTTTGCGCCGACACCGTCGCCGATTTTACCGCCTCAAGTTGTGCATCTAAGGTGATCCACTGGGGCTGAGAGTGTTTGGCCACCGTCATGGTGGGCAGTTCGCTGGCGCCAGATACCAGGCTGACGAGTGACAGCAATATGCCGATGGAAAGTGTGTGTTGTACTTGCATGGAAGATCACCTCTTAAAACTTCATAAGAAAATTCTAATGGACTTTTTAAGCTTGTGCAATCTTTTATTAGAAAAATACGATTGAAGGGGCGAAAATCCTTTGCCCCTTTAAAACTAATCGTTTAAGTAATAGGTCAGGGTCGAAACCACCCTGACTTTCTTGATACTCGGCGTGTTGCTGTCACGGTTGCTGATGGTAAATTGCCCCTGAGACGCCTGCTTAATCTTGCCAAGTTGGGAGGCGGAATCTTTGGCAAACTTCTCGGCGGTTTGGCGGGCATTCTCCGTGGCCGTCTGCACCATCTGCGGCTTGAGCTCATTCAGGCCGGTGAAGAGAAACTCGGTGCGGCCGTTGTAATCCTGGTTGGAGATGGCGATCCCTTCCTTAGTCAGCTCGATAAGGTTGCGCTGTGTGCCCAGCAGGAGATCCACCCGCTTGGTGTAGAGGGATACGGTGACCTGCGCCGCGTAGCGATACTTAACGTTAGGGTCTACATAACCCTGGGCCTGTCTGTCTTCAATGGAGGGCAGGGAGCTTGAGATCTCATCTTGCGTAAAGCCTTGTTTAATCAGGAAGGCGATCACCTTATCCGTCTTGCTCTGCACCTCCTGATAGAGGTTATTGAGATCATTGTCGACCTGGGTGAAGCGGATGGGCCAGATGGCGGTATCGGCCTTTACCTCGACTTCGGCGAGGCCCTTGACCGTGACGGTTCTTTCCATGGCGCGCATCTTGATGATGCTGTCGCCAAGGCTGGTGCCTAACAGATAGAGACCGGCGCAGATGAAACCGCCTAAGAGAATACTTGCCAGTGATTTTTGCATGGATAAGCGTCCGAGTTGCTATGGAGTAAAGCCAGCATATGCTTGTTTCGTTTGGTTTTCCAGGGAAACAGCGCTCAGGTTTGGGTGCTGGGTTGCCAGAGCTCGACCTTGTTGCCGTCGGGGTCGATAAACCAGCCGAATCGGCCAAATTCTGAGTCCTCGGTTTCGGCCAGCAGCTCGGCGCCGCCTTCGGCCACCTGAGACAGGGCCTCGTTGAGATCGTCGACGATCAGGTTAAACATAAACTCTTTGCTTGAGGGGTGAAGATAATCTGTGTCTCTCCCCATTGGGGTCCAGACGCTGTAGCCGGTGGCGGCCATCGGCATCAGATTGTTGAGGTAGAAGGCCGCGCCGCCCCAGTTTTCTACCGGCACCTGCAGGTAGGTCTTGTACCACTGTGCGAGCCGCTGGGGATCGTCACTCTTGAAAAATATGCCACCTAAACCAATTACTTTTGCCATTGTCCATCTGTCGTCACGGGAGCTTTGTATTAACTGTAGAAAAGTTTTCCGATAACTACAAAAAAGCCGCAGTAGGCTGCGGCTTTTTGGAGGCTGTAGTACAAGTTAGAACTTGTAGTTGTACTGCATAGAGTAGTAAGTGGCATTCGAGCGTGTGGTCGCGTGAACCATGCCGGTATCAGGACCGATTGGCAGACCGCCTGTGATGGCGCTGTGCTCGATAAGATCTACATCTTCACCACGGATGAAGGCGACACCGAAGTCCAGGCTAGCGTGCTTACCCAGGTTATAGGTCGCACCGGCGGTGAACCACTGACGGTCAGAGTCAGGGATGGAGATAGAGCTGACTTCGCCAACGACGCCTTGGTCAAACATATAACCGGCGCGCACTGTCCAGTCCTGATTGAGGGTGTAGGTGCCGCCGACGCTGAACAGCCAAGAGTCGTCCCAGGCGTAGGTCTTGAGGCTAGCCTCAGGTGCTACAGGCACGCCGCCTATGGTGCCGTCGGTCACTGTGATCTCTTTGAAATCGCCCCAAGTGGTCAGCTGCGCCGTGTAGTGCAGGGCAAACTTCTCGGTCAGCTGATGGAAACCCGCCACCTGGAAGATATCCGGCATAGGGATGTTGATCTCATCGAAGGCGACGTTGGCACCGGCAACTGGGTTATACATGTTGATGTCGCCTGTCGCCTTGAAATCTGGGCTGAAACGGTAGCTCATACCGAATCTGTGATCGGCGTTGATCTCATACACTGCGCCTATGATGCCGCCGAATGCTACGCCGTCGGCGTCAACATCCACAAGATCTTGCTGTACTGCACCGGCTTGAGTCGGTACCAAACCGCCGCGGGTCAGGGTGCCTTGGCCATAGATCACATCGACGCCGGCGCCGACGCTGAAGTGGTCGTTAAAGCGGTAAGAGGCGCTCAGGTTAAAGTTGAGCGTGGTCACTTCTGTCTTACCCAAAAGATCCAGCGGGGCAGGCAGGCCGTTAACCAGCTGCTGTGACATAGGGGTCGTGTCTGTGCCTGTGCCGAAGTTGCTGAACATGGCAACGCCATAGGCAAACTTGTCGTTTACCGGGCTGACATAGTAGAAGTTAGGGATGATCTTGGCTTCTGCCGCATCGTCCACATGACCATAGTGGATCGGGCCCACTAGCGAGTCGATGTAAACATCTTTCACGCTGACTTCGACATCGGCGTAGGTCAGGCCCATAGAAAGTTGCTTCTCGTCAAACAGGGCCATAGCCGCTGGGTTGCGAGACAGCACTGAGGCGTTGTCAGCGATGACGGCATCACCGGCAAATGCACGGCCGACACCAGTGGCTGACTGGCTGTTGAGTTGGAAACCGGCGGCCATCGCCTGTGAGCTAGCGAGTGTGACGGCTACTGCGAGTATTGTCTTGTTGAAACGCTTCATAGTTTGTTCTCGTTATTGTCGGCCCGGCTGCATATTGTGCTCATGCTTGTGCCTGAGTCGTGGCGGCCAGGTCCATTTTATAATTCCCGTGCATAGTAGGGATGAGGTGTTACCTCAACAACTCCGACCAGATGCAACTTTTTGTTGATTTTGTGTTAAATGGATGGCCGGTTTTATGCAGGAAAGTTAGCTGTTGTTTGAAGAGGTGCTTGATGGCGCTATGCCACGTAGCTTCTGGGTTTGATTAAGGTTTTGCTAAAGGTTAACGGGTTGTGAAATGGCAAATTGTAAGTAAAATTTATGCGGTATAAAAAAAGCGTACACTTGTACGCTTTTTTGATCTTCCGCTCATTTTTACGTCAGCGAAGTGGGAGCCTGGCCTCAGAGTTTCTGGCTAAATTGCTCAAATTGTTCGCGGGTGCTGTCGGCTGGCGCCGAGACCAGGCTGACTAAGACACCGGCCAGGGTGGCGAAGAGGAAACCAGGTAGTATCTCATACAGGTCGAAGATGCCGCCTGTGCTCTGTTTCCACAGCACCACTGTGATGGCGCCAACGATGATAGTTGCTACCGCGCCATTGCGGCTATAGCCACGCCAGAAGAGAGACAGGATCACCACAGGGCCAAACGCCGCGCCGAAACCTGCCCAGGCATAGCTTACCAGGCTCAGTACGCTGCTCTCAGGGTTCAGGGCGATGACGCCAGAGATGACGGCTATGGTCAGCACGCCGATACGGCCAATCATCATCAGCTCCTTGCTGCTGGCATCGGGTCTGAGCCACTTCTTGTAAAAGTCCTCGGTGATCACACTAGAGCAGACCAGCAGCTGTGAGTCGATGGTGCTCATGATGGCCGAGAGAATCGCCGCCACCAGGAGGCCGCCGATCCAAGGGTTAAAGGCGGCGTGAGCCAGGTGGATAAAGATGGTCTCTGGGTTGTCGATAGGCTGATCGGCAAAGTAGAGGGTGCCGGCAAGACCGGTCGCCAGTGCGCCCATCAGCGCCACTATCATCCAGCTCATGGCGATACGGCGCGAGACCTTAAGGTCGTCGGCGCTGCCGATGGCCATGAAGCGCGACAGGATATGGGGCTGACCGAAATAACCAAGACCCCAGGCAAGCAGCGATGCCAGGCCTATCATAGTGGTGTTGTCGCTCAGCAGTGACAGCATGGCAGGATCCAGGCTATGGATGCCGTTCTGGGTCTCAGGCTGGCTGAAGATGGTAACCGGCACGATCAGCAGGGCGATCAGCATCAGACAGCCCTGGAAGAAATCGGTCCAGCTCACGGCGAAGAAGCCGCCGACGAAGGTGTAGGCCACTATGATGCCAGAGCCGATAAGCAGGGCCAGGTTGTAGTCTAGGCCAAACACCTTCTCGAACAGTATGGCGCCGCCCACCATGCCTGACGAGGTATAGAAGGTGAAGAAAACCAGGATGGTGACCGCCGAGACCAGCTTAAGCACAGACTGCTTGTCTTCGAAGCGTTTCTCGAAGAAGTCCGGCAGGGTGAGGGCGTTATCGGTAAACTGGGTGTAGATCCGCAGGCGTTTGGCCACGAATAGCCAGTTTAGCCAGGCGCCAAATACCAGGCCTATGCCGATCCAGGCTTCGCCCAAGCCGCCGAGGTAGACGGCGCCGGGGAGTCCCAGCAGCAGCCAGCCGGACATGTCCGAGGCGCCCACGCTGAGTGCGGTGACGGCCGGTCCCATGGAGCGGCCACCTAAAATATAATCGTCGACAGAGTCGGTTGCTTTATATGCCCAAAGGCCAATGCCCATCATGAGGATGAGGTAGCCGAAAAAAGTAACTAATATCGGTAATTCAATATTCATGCTTTCGCCATATTGTTCTCATGCCAATGCCTTTTGTTAGCCGGGATGTGAGCCCATCGTCAAAGTGCGATGACATGTCTGTTTTAAATGAGCCTGTATGCTAGCAGATGTTTGAGCGCTAGCCCAAATCTGCCGTGAATTGTGATCAAGATCTAGGCTTTATCGGTCGATTAATTGCCAAGTTATGCGGAAATGTTGTGGCTTTGTTGGTCATATTGGCGGATTGCGGCTCGTATATGTTAGTGGCCGAGGGTTTAAAACACAGTCGCAAGTGCAAGTGCAAGTGCAAGTGCAAGTGCAAGGGAGCCAACCTGTGGTCGACTCCCTGTATTAGCTTACCTGACTAATTGGAATGTGCCTTGGACTCTGGTCTAACGGTAGGAGCCCTAGATGAAAGACTCTTTCACTTCGTCTCTGACAAAGTCCAGATCTGTGGCATGCTCGCCGACCAGCAGGACGTAGGCGTTGTCAGATTTGAAGCCCATCCCCTGATAGCGGTTGTCGGCAAAGGCCTCCTCGAGCACCATGCGATCTTCCAGCGGCACGATAAACAGGGTGACCTTGCCTTGCTTGCCCTGCATCACCAGATGGATGCTCTTCACCCCCTGGAAGTCACAGTAGGTGCTGTAGAGCACGCGACCGGGCTGCTCGGTAAAGTGGGCATGCTTCAGGCTGGTCAGCGAGGCCAGCTGAGTATTGACCTCATCGACGCTGATGTTCTCTTCACTCTTCATCGCCATCTCTTCATGATAGACATGAGCCAGGGCGTGCTGTCCCAGATCCACCGGGGCGAGACGCAGTAGGGTGAAACTGATGCCGGCGATGAAGGCGATAGAGGCCACCAGGGCCAGGGTAAAGCCTGTCTTGCGGCGATCTACCTGATGCTGATGTAGCTGTTGGTTGAGCAGCAGTTTAGCCTCGAGATCCTCAGGCACCTCTATCTTGAGGGCGGCCTCGAGTTTCTTGTCTAATAGCTTGAGATCGTTGACAAAGGCAGTGCGCTCACTCGACTCGTGCATCGACGCAAGAAACTCGTCGTCTTGACGGTTTGGATTTTCATAGGCCTCGCGGCGGAATTTGAGCTCATCCATTAGAGCGCCCCCTGGTTTGCGTGTCATCGAGTATCTCTTTTAGCTGATTTCTGGCGCGAAATAAGCGAGTCATTACGGTATTACGATTCAGATCTAAGATATCGGCAATTTCTTCGCCGCTGAAGCCGCCGATCACCTGCAGGATCAAGGGCTCGCGGTATTCGGCCTCGAGCTTGGCTATCTGGCGCCTGAGCATATGCTGCTCCATGCTCTCTTCGCTAGAGGAAGAGATATGGTCGGCGATATCGGCCTGCTCTACATCCGAGTAGTCAAACTGCTTACGCTCGAAGCGGCGGGCGTTTTCACGCCGTAATATGGTGATCAGCCAAGCCTTGGCGGCCTTGTCATCTTTGAGTGATTCCAAGGAGCGCCAGGCGCGTAAGAAGGTTTCTTGGGTGATATCTTCGGCGATATGTTTATCCCCGCACAGCCAGAAGGCGTAGCGGAACAGGTCGCCATGAAGTGCCCTGACAAGGCTATCGTATCGTCGTTGTTTATTCAGCATGTCTCTATTGACCGACTTTTTCGGTTTTTTATTTCGTATCACGCTAAACATTTTTTACTCGCAGCATAGAAAGGAGGGGAGGCGCGTCAATTGTTTCGACTACGTTAACGCCATTGGCGCGCCTGAGGCAAGTTGTTAGAGCGGATTTAAGGGCCTTAAAGCAGATTGTGTGCTGTGGGGCGCAGCTTTTGGGGCATTTTTCACCGCAGTGATCACTTTTTCAACCTCTAGCCCCTGGCCATCTTGGCTGTATCCCTGACGCTGAATGGCTTGAATCGCCTGGTCGAGATCGTAGCTTAGGGCGGCGATATCGGTCAGAGTCATTGGCATGCCAGCCTGCTGGCTCATGTGGCGCTGCAGGGTGACCAGGGCGTCACCCGTCTTGCCATTTCGGCAGGCGGTCTCAAATTGACGTAACGCATCCGTGGCTTTGGGGGCGTTACTCGTAGCACCTTCGTCTGCACCGCTTGGCGCGGCGCGATAACGATAAGCTTGGTAGTGACGGTACCAGAGCAGGCTAGTCGCCAACCAGAGCAGGGCAAACAGGGCGCTGATGGCCGGCCAGAGACCGTTGGAATTACCTTGAGGGCTCACCGCGGCAATCTGCGGGCTTTCCTGGCTGGCGCTAGCCGGCGCGATGCTGATGTTACGCGCGGGCAGGGTAGCGAACTCCTGCTTCTGGGTGCGGCTGTTCCACCAGGGAATACGGATCGCGGGCAGGGTATAGCTGCCGGGCTGAGTCGGTACTATGGCCGTGGTCTGGTTGAGCTGGGCGACCACCTGCTTATCGCGCACATAGGTCTTGCGCTGGGGTTTCTCCGGATAGACCTTAAAGGTGTCAGGTAGACTCAGGCTGATGCCGGGCAGGCTGGTGTCGTCGGCATTGGAGGCCAGCAGGCTGATGTTGCGGGTAATGGGCACGCCTACTTGATACTGGGCATCTTTTTTCCAGTCCTCTTTTAAGACCACGAGATCGCTCACCAGCCAGTCGCCCTGATAACCTGCGGGGATAGGCAACACCTCTATCTCACTCGGGGCGGCCTTGGCCTGCATGGGACGGCTCTCGTTAAAGGAGAACATGCCGCCGCGGCGGGAGGATTCGACTAACACATCGCCGGAGAAGCTGGCGCCGGAGAGCGACAGCGTACCGGGCTCGTCGGCGATCAGGCTATAGGTGCGCTCGATCACCCGGTAGCGGCGACCGTCGATGATCTCTGTGCCATCGACATCGTCCCCCAGTTGCTTAAGCTGTGCCCCTTCGACATTGGGCGCGCTGAGTACGCCCCGTTGCAGCTCGACGCCCAGGTAAAGCTTGACCTTATAGGTGATCAGCTGGCCCACATAGGCTGTCTCGGTCGAGACGCTGCTGCGGATAAACAGATTCTTCATCTGCTCGGGTTGGCTGCCGGGGGCGGCCACCTTGAGCTCTATGGGCTCTGAACTGATGTTGTCTATGGTCATGGCGGGGATGATCACAGTGCCAGTTTGCTTGGGTGCCAGCAGGATCTGCCAGCGGGTCTCCTTGCTGGCGTCGAAGTTCATGATCTGGGTGCTGCGACTGACACTTGTGCGACCGACGATAAAGTCTTTTAACAGGCCGCTGGTATCTAAGCTGGCGTTGTCCACATCGTCATCGGCTTTGATGCTGAGCACCAGATATTCCCCCTGGATGGCGGGGTTTCTGTCTACCGAGGTTTCTACCTTGGTTAAGGCATAGGCCGGCGCCGACAGGCTGAGTGCCAAACAGGCTAAGGTCAAAAAGCGTCGTATTACCACTGTTGATTGTCCTTTATGGTCGCCCCCTGACGGCGGCGTTTTTGATATTCCAGTTGCATCTTGTTGCGCAGCAAGACCTGAGGGTCGTCTATCACCCCGGTAAGGGCGCGCTGCATCTCGGGGGGCAGATCTTCTGGCGCAATGGCGTTGGTTGCGGCGGCTACCGGCTCGCCTTGCTCATCGCCCTCGCCGGGTTTGCCCTGGGTCATATTCGCGGCCTGGGCTTGAGTGCTCTCTTGTTCGTCTTGCGGCTGTTGGCCTTGTCCCATCTGCTGGCCAGCGTCAGATTGATTTGCGTTGGCGTCCATTTGATTTTTGGCGTCTTTGGCCGGATCGGCGCTCATCTGAGCGTCATTAGCGGCGCCTGTCTGCTGGTTTTGCGACTGACCATCCTGGCTGGCTTCCTGCTCGGCAGAGGCTTGTTGCTCGGGAGTTTCTTGCTCAGGGCTTTCTTGGCTAGCGCTTTGCTTGTCAGAGCCTTGCTTGTCAGAGCCTTGCTGGTTAGAGCCTTGCTCATCTTCTTGTTGACCATTCTGGCCTTGAGACTGCTGGCCTCTCGAGCCCTGGCCCGATTGCTGATCGCCTTGGCCTTGTTGCTGGCCTTGATTTTGCCCGGCGCCGTCTTGTTGGGACTTATCTTGCTTATTTGAGTCCTGATTCGACTGGTCTTGATCAGATTGATTCTGCTCGGACTTTTTCTGATCAGATTGGCCTTGATCTTGGCTAGCTTGCTGTTGCTGCTTTAGCTGCTCGGCCAACTCAAGATTTTGCTCGGCCTGAGTAAGCTGAGGGTCTTTCTTAAGCGCCTGCTGATAACGCTCGATGGCCTTGTCGAGATCATTGAGCTGCATCAGGCTGTTGCCCTGATTAAACAGGCCACTCGCCGAGTCATCCTGCTCGAAAAGCTTGAGCGCCTCTTGATAATCACCATTCTTGTACAGGGATGCGGCCTTCCACTGGGGCGAGGTAAATTGCTCTGCCGCGCCTTGAAAGTCTTGCGCTTGATAGGCCTGCATCGCCCGCTGATCGTCTGTGCTGAAGGGATGTTGCCAACTGGCAGCCTGGGCTTCTGGGCTCGGGGCGAGAATAACTAAACAGGCAAGCGCGGCGAAGGCGTGTCTGAAACTCAGCAGCGCCGGCAGCAGCAGGAGCAGGGCCAGATAGGGGCCGAGATCTTGCCAGGCTTCCCCTTGGCGATCTGAGGTCTTGGCATCGCTCTCCTGGCTTAAGCTTTGGGTCAGTGACTCAAGATCTTTGCCATCGGCGCGGTAGGCAAACAACTTGCCGCCGCTGTTGCCAATTAAACTATTAAGCTGGCTGAGATCCGTCTGACTGACCACCACCTGATCGCTTTGGTCACGCATCAGTTGTCCATCCGGCAAGCGGATGGCGGCGCCCTGGTTTGTCCCCATGGCGATGATGGAGAGACGATACTGAGTATCGTCCAGTATCGATTTGGCTTCGCCGATTTGGTCCGGATTCACGCCATCGGCCAGCAAGATGATCTCGCCCTTGAGGTGACCGCCCTGGACAAGCAGCTGCTTAGCCTGATCTAGCGCCGCTGGCAGGTTGGAGCCCAGCACAGGCATGATCTCCGGCGACAGGGTTGGCAGCAGGTTTAGTAGAGTTGATTTGTCCCGGGTCAGCGGGCTGATGGTAAAGGCGTCGCCGGCGTAGGCCACAAGACCCGTCTCACCCTCCTTGAGGCTTTTAATCAGATCCGTTGCCTTGAACTTGGCCTGAGTCAGCCTGTTGGGCGCCAGATCGGTGGCGTACATGGAGAGCGACATATCCATCACTATCACCCGGCCCAGGTTGGCTTCAAATACAGGTAGTTGCTGCTTGGTCAGTGCCGGGCCAGAGAGAGCCAGGACGCTAACGAGCCAGATAAAGGCGATGAGGCCCAGGTGTTGTTTTTTGTTGCTTGCCTGACCGCTCACTAACACCTTAGCCAGGTGCGGCGCGATATAGCGATTCCAGCTCGAGGCCTGATGTCGCTGGCGCTTTCGCAGCCAGAGTAATAGCGCCAGGGGGATGAGGGCCAGCAGCCATTCGGGACGGAGAAAATGGATCATGAGGCGCTCCGTGGTAAACGTTGAACCAAGGCCTGCACGGCAGCGAAGCCACTTAACATCAAGAGCACACTGACAAGCAGGGCAATGGCCAAGGGATAGTAGAAGAGCTCTGCCTGTGGTCGATAGCTGAGTTGGTCGCTGTCGGTGGGCTCTAGCTTGTCTATCTCCTGATAGATCTGCTCCAGTTCATCGGAATTACGCGCCCTGAAGTAACGCCCCTTGGTCTTTTGGGCCAGCAGGGTGAGCTGCGCCTCGTCCAGATCCATCGACGGATTAACGCGCTCCTTGCCAAACAGGGTGCGGCGCTCCATCACCTCGGCGCCCACCCCTATGGTGTAGATGGTTACGCCTCGCTTGGCGGCGATATCGGCGGCCTGCTCCGGCGTGATGCTACCCGAGTTATTTGAGCCATCGGTGAGCAGGATAAGCACGCGGTTGCTCTGCTTGGCCTTGTCGAAGCGTTTAACCGCCAGCGCGATAGCTTCGCCGATGGCGGTCTGTTTGCCCACTAGGCCGATTTGCGCCTCGGTGAGAAACTGGGCCACCGAGCGTCTGTCCTGGGTGAGCGGCGCCTGCAGATAGGCGTGATCGGCAAAGAGTATCAGCCCCAGCTTGTCGCCCTTGCGGCGCTCAATAAACTCACTCATTACCTGCTGTACCATGGCGAAACGATCGACCGCCTTACCATTCAGCACCATATCTTCTATCTGCATACTGCCTGACAGATCCACCGCCAGCATGAGGTCTCGTCCCTTGCTTGGGAGCTCTATTGCATCGCCAACCCATAGCGGGCGGGCAACGGCAAATACCAGCGCCGTCCAGATGAGCCAATAGGGCCAGCGGCTGCGGCGAGGGGAGTGATCGAACCTTGTCGTTGGCGCTTCAGCGACGCCGGGCATCTGTAGATGACCGCCGCCCGTCTGCGTGGCTTGTTTGCTGCCGCTTGCTTTGCCGAGAGAAAAAATCAGCGGCAGCGGGAGTAATATGAGTAGCCAGGGCCAGGCTAGTGTGAACATGACGCCTCCTTGCCAGCCTTGAGTGGCAGCGCCTGCTGTAGCCAGGCTTTGGCGCCATCGAGGAGTTGCGTGGCCTCACTTGGTGAGAGCTTGCCAGCTTGGAAACGCTTCTCCAACAGGCTTGGCAGCATAGGATCCATGCTCGGCACTTGGGCCCTTAGCCAGGCATACCAGGCATCGCCCTGTAGTGAGGCGACCTGCTCCCGGGGCAGATAACTCATGGCGCTGCGTTTTAGCAGGCTGTTGACCGCCAGCGGTAGTTGAGGGGCCTCTGACGTCACCTTAGAGAGAAGAGTAAGCGCCTCGCGTTTGGCCGCCAGCAGCTTGCCTCTGCGTTTAATATAGATGAACAGGGCAGCTATCAGCATAAGCACTAGTAGCGCCAGCAGGTAATAACCATAGGCGAGGGGCCAGATTCCGACTGGGGCCGGGGTGATGATATCCTGCAGATTGGCGAGCGCAGGTTGACTTGCCGCTTGCATCTACCTCAGGGCTCCAATTTGTTGGTCTAACGGCTGGGCCGCGTCGATGCGTCTTGGCCGCGCGTTGATCTGATTCATCATGGTGATAAATCCCTGTTGCTGTGTTTGTTGCTGAGCCAGCCAGGCATCGTAGCTGCGTCTGTCTAACATCAGCTCCTTATCGCCATCCCTCACCGGAAATTGAAACTGGGGCGGCAGCTTAAGGGTGCCTTGCCTGAGGGGGTCAGTGATCAGAAAGGCGCCGATATCGCAGTGGCGTTTAAGCTCGCTCAGTGGTCCCAGACACTGGGGGCCGAAATGGCTGCCATCGCTGATGATCCAGATTAGCGAGCCAGGCTTGGCGATTCGCCTCAGGCGCTGACAGGCCTTGAAGATGTGCTCGGGCTGTTTCACCGGCTGATTTAGCTGATGAAGTTGCTGCTGGTGGATCTGCTCTATGGCAGAGATGAGTGCCAGCATGCCGGTTTGTCGGCTGCGGGGTTTAAGCTCGAGATGCTCGGCCTCGCTGGCGATCAGTGCGCCTAGGCGATCGCCGTGACCGACGGCGGCCCAGCCCAGGGTGGCTGCCAGATGCGCCGCCTGCACCGATTGTAGCATTAGACTCGAGCCGAAATAGAGGCTGTGGCTGAGATCCAATAGCAGTAATACCGGGCGCTCACGCTCCTCGACAAAAAGCTTGGTATGGGCCTTGCCGGTGCGGGCAGTCACTCGCCAGTCTATGGTGCGCACATCATCGCCGGCTTGGTAATGGCGAACCTCGGCAAACTCCATTCCCCGTCCCTTGATGCTGCTGGCTCTGTGGCCGGCTAGTGCCGCGCGCGCCTTGCTCTTGCGCTCGGGCAGGGCCCGGGCAAGATTTTGGCAGGCTAACAGCTCTTTCTGATTGAGGGAGACGCCATCGGCAAATAGGGGTAAAGCATTCTGTCCCATTAAGGCACCGCTACCTGACTCAGAATATGGTTTATTACCTGATCGCTGCTCACGCCTTCGGCCTGGGCTTGATAGCTGAGTAGCAGGCGGTGACGCAGTACGTTGGGCACCACGGCCTGAATATCTTCCGGCGAGACAAAGTCGCGTTCCATCAGCCAGGCGCGGGCGCGGGCGCAGCGCTCGATGGAGATGGTCGCACGCGGGCTGACGCCATACTCCAGCCAGTTAGCCAGTTGATCGCTGTATTGCTGTGGCTGGCGGGTGGCCATCACGATGTTGACAATATACTGCTCCAGCGGCTCGGCGAGATAGATATCCAGCGCGGCCTTACGGGCGGCGAATACCTCTTCCTGGGCGATAGGCTCAACCTTTGGCAGCTCCTGGGTGAGGGCTTCGCTGCGGGACAGGCGCATGATCTCAAATTCGGTGGCGGCGCTGGGGTAGTCAAGATTCAGGTGCATCAGGAAGCGGTCAAGCTGCGCCTCGGGCAGGGGATAGGTGCCTTCGTTTTCCAGCGGGTTTTGTGTTGCCATCACCAGAAATAGCTTTGGCAGCTTGTAGCTCTGTTTACCCACGGTAACCTGGCCCTCGGCCATGGCTTCCAGTAGCGCCGACTGTACCTTAGCTGGCGCACGGTTGATCTCATCGGCCAGGATAAGGTTGTGAAAGATAGGGCCTGCCTCAAACTCGAAGGTGGCCGTCTGGGCGCGATAGATGTCGGTGCCAGTGAGATCCGCAGGGAGCAAGTCCGGGGTAAACTGAATACGGTGAAAGTCCCCCTCTACACCATCGCTCAGCGCCTTGACCGCTCGCGTCTTGGCTAGGCCAGGTGGGCCCTCTACCAGTAAGTGACCATCGGCAATCAGTGCGATCAATAAGTTTTCGGTAAGAGTGGGTTGACCCAGGATCACTTTATCCAGGTATTCACGTAATGCATGAAATCGACTTAAGGGCATGATGCTACTCGGTATTATCTATTGTGTGAGCTGTAGACAGCGTATCTGGTAAAAAATTCAGTGATAAACGCCTTACCTCAGCCTTAGGTGAGTTGGATGACCTTGTGGGCTTGGCGGCGCCAAATTTCAATCAGCAAAATAAGTTAGCATGCTTAAACCGGGATTTAAACTGGCTTTAATGGCTAATTTTGCTTTTATTAAACATTGTTAATCAACATCTTTTTCGATATTTGTCGTTTAAAAACCAAACAGGTGTTTAAAACCTTGAAATAAGAAGTTAGAATCAGATCACACTTTGATGGTCTGACCTGTTGCGAGAGTGTAGCGAGATACCCGGCAACGGGGTAGGGAAGAATAATAACGGCGTTAGTAGAAGCGTTTCTATCAGACGCGTCACGAGGGCAAAAGATGAGTGAATTACAGCAAGTAAGGAACGCAAAGGGCGATCGCATCGCGATAGTGATGGGGCTTAGAACCCCCTTTGCGAAGCAGGCTACCGCGTTTCATGGGGTGTCGGCATTGGATATGGGCAAGATGGTGGTGAACGAACTCCTGTCTCGCTCGGAACTCGACCCGAAAGAGATTGAACAGCTCGTTTATGGTCAGGTAGTACAGATGCCAGCGGCGCCCAACATCGCCCGCGAGATAGTCCTGGGTACTGGCATGAATGTGTCCACCGATGCCTATAGCGTGACACGTGCCTGCGCTACTAGTTTCCAGTCGACAGTCAATGTGGCCGAGTCCATCATGACGGGTAATATAGAGATAGGGATTGCCGGCGGCGCCGATTCATCATCTGTATTGCCAATCGGCGTGTCGAAGAAGCTGGCTCACGCCCTGGTGGATCTCAATAAGGCGCGCAGCTTTGGTCAGAAATGGGCCATCATTCGCCGTCTTGGACTGAAAGATCTGCTCCCTGTGCCCCCTGCGGTTGCGGAATACTCGACTGGCCTTTCTATGGGACAGACCGCCGAGCAGATGGCCAAGACCTATAACATTAGCCGCGCCGATCAAGATGCCCTGGCGCATCGCTCACATACCCTGGCGACAGAAACCTGGGATTCGGGCCACCTGCGTGATGAGGTGATGGTGGCGCACGTGCCGCCATACAAATCATTCATCGACAGAGATAACAACATTCGCGAAAACTCTTCGCTCGACTCTTACGCCAAGCTGCGTCCAGCCTTCGACCGTAAACACGGCTCCGTGACGGCGGCCAACAGTACGCCACTGACCGATGGCGCCTCGGCGGTCCTCCTGATGAGCGAGAGCCGTGCCAAGGCCCTGGGTTATGAGCCGATTGGTTACATTAAGAGTTACGCCTTTAGCGCTATCGACGTGTGGCAGGATATGTTGATGGGCCCTTCCTATGCGACGCCGTTGGCGCTTAAGCGTGCCGGCATGGAGCTTGAGGATCTTACCCTTATCGAGATGCATGAAGCCTTTGCGGCGCAGACCCTGGCCAACATGCAGATGTTTGCCTCGAAGAAGTTTGCCAAGGAGAAACTGGGTCGCGACCGCGCCATAGGTGAGATCGACATGACTAAGTTCAACGTCTTAGGCGGCTCCTTGGCCTATGGTCACCCCTTTGCGGCGACCGGGACGCGTTTGATCACTCAGGTGTGTCGCGAGCTGAAACGCCGTGGCGGCGGTACCGGCCTGGCAACGGCCTGTGCAGCGGGTGGTTTAGGTGCAGCTATGATAGTAGAAGTGGAGTGATCTCATGGATAAGAGTTTTACATTAAATCGTCTCGACAACGGCATTGCCGTGCTCACCATGGATGTGCCTGGCGAGACAATGAATACCCTTAGAGCCGAGTTTGGCCCCGAGATCTGTGAGATGTTGGCCGAGATAAAGGCCGATGCCGGGATTCGCGGTGTGGTGATCATCTCGGGTAAGAAGGACTCCTTCGTGGCGGGCGCCGATATCTCTATGCTGGATGCCTGCGCTACCGCCGAAGATGCCAGGGAGCTGTCTAAGCAGGGCCACGAAGTGTTTTTTGCGTTGGAGTCGCTCTCGATTCCCGTGGTAGCCGCCATCAATGGCGCCTGTCTCGGTGGGGGATTAGAACTGGCCCTGGCCTGTCATCAGCGCGTCTGTACCGACAGCAACAAGACAATGTTGGGGCTGCCCGAGGTGCAACTTGGCCTGCTGCCAGGTGGCGGCGGGACTCAGCGTCTGCCACGTTTAGTGGGTATTGCCAAGTCGCTGGATATGATGCTCACCGGTAAGCAGCTGCGCGCCAAGCAGGCGTTGAAGATGGGGCTAGTTGACGATGTGGTGCCGGAATCGATTCTTTTGCAGACGGCGATAGAGATGGCGCTGGCCGGAGCGCGTCCGGCGAAGAAACCAAAGCTGTCGACGGTAGAGAAGCTGCTTGAGGGCACGCCTGTTGGTCGCAACATCATCTTCGAACAGGCGCTTAAGCAGGTCAATAAGAAGACTCAGGGTAACTATCCTGCGCCGGAGAAGATCATCGACTGTGTGCGTCAGGGCGTGACCAAAGGCATAGTGAAAGGCCTAGAGGTTGAGGCGCAGCACTTTGGCGACCTCGTGGTCTCCAATGAGTCAGAGGCCCTGCGCAGCATCTTCTTTGCAACCACTGAGATGAAGAAAGAGTCTGGTGCCGGTGATGTATCGCCAAAGGCCGTCAACAAGGTGATGGTACTGGGCGGTGGCCTGATGGGTGGCGGTATCGCCTCTGTGACCACCACCAAGGCGAAGATCCCTGTGCGGGTGAAAGATATCAGCGAGATAGGTTTAAGCAATGCACTGGCCTATGCCTATAAGTTGCTGGCCAAAGGGGTAAAACGTCGTCACATGACGCCTGCGGTGCGCGACAATCTGATGGCGCTGATGACCACCACCACAGAGTATAAAGGGATCAAGGATGCAGACATGGTGGTGGAAGCTGTGTTTGAAGATTTAAACCTCAAGCATCAGATGGTGAAGGATGTCGAGCGTGAATGTGGCGAGCATACGATTTTTGCCTCTAACACCTCATCCTTACCCATCAAGCAGATCGCCGAGGCCGCCGAGCGTCCAGAGAATGTGATTGGCCTGCACTACTTCTCACCGGTAGAGAAGATGCCACTGGTCGAGGTGATCGCCCATGACAAGACCTCACCACAGACTATCGCCACTACAGTTGCCTTTGCTCGCAAGCAGGGTAAGACGCCTATCGTGGTGAAAGATGGTGCCGGTTTCTATGTTAACCGTATTCTGGCGCTCTACATGAACGAGGCGGCGAATCTGCTGCTGGAAGGTCAGAGTGTAGATCATCTAGATAAGGCGCTAGTGAAGTTTGGTTTCCCCGTTGGTCCTATGACGCTGCTCGATGAGGTCGGCATAGATGTGGGCGCCAAGATCTCGCCGATTCTGGAGAAGGAGTTGGGTGAGCGCTTTAAGGCACCCGCCGCCTTTGACAAGCTTTTGGCCGATGACCGTAAAGGCCGTAAGAATGGTAAGGGCTTCTATCAATATGGCGCTAAGTCGAAGAAGAAGCTGGTGGATGAGAGCGTCTATGGTGTGCTTGGGTTAACACCTGGCGCCGACGGCGAGCCAATAGCGTTGGCCGAGCGATGTGTGGTGCAGATGCTTAATGAAGCGGTTCGTTGTCTGGAGGAGGGGATTATTGCCTCGCCACGAGACGGTGATATCGGCGCTATATTTGGTATCGGCTTCCCGCCATTCTTGGGTGGACCTTTCCGTTACATGGACTCCTTGGGTGCCAAGCACTTAGTTGAGACCTTGAAACGTTATCAAGATCAATTCGGGGATCGTTTCGCGCCATGTGATCGCCTAGTCGAGATGGCCGAATCGGGCAGTAAGTTCTACGAATAGCCCTATTCACATTTAACAATGCGGCAACATAATGCCGCATTTTTTTTGCCTGAGGATTATTTGTGCCTGTTTTTTGTTCATCAAAGGCGTGAATTCGGTTATCATGCTGGGCTCGTTTTGGCTGTTTTTAGCCTTATTGGCGCCGTTGTTGTGAGGTAGTGTCTGTGGTGATTTACATTCTTGGTGTGTTGATGGTGAGTAGTGTGGCGATGGGCAATATGGCATTTCGCGCCGGGCTAGGGGTGAAACGCTGGGCCATGCTAGGACTCATCATAGGGCCGGTCGCCTATCCGCTATTTAGCACTCACAAGCGATTCGCGCAGAAGCGGGCGCAGGGCAAGCAAAGCATGTCTATTAAGGTATAGAGCTATTTAGGTATAAGGCTATCTGATAGCGCTATCTTGGCGTCGCGCTATCAAGATTTTGAGCAGCGGTGAATATGGGCGGCGTATCAGCAAGTTTGAAGTGCTAGCAGATGCCATCTTCTCTGCTCGGATAGAGTCGTCTAGGTGCTGACCTAGTTATCTACATCTCGGACAATAGCCAGTTCAGATAAAGAATTCGATAAAAAAAATCAGATAGATAAGTCAGATAAAAAAAGGAGCCTGTTAGAGCTCCTTTTTTATGTGTCTGGTTTTCGAAAGACGTTTGAAGTCAATTAGTTCCACCAACCTTTTGCTGGGATCACCTCTAAGTGATTCAGGCCTTCTGGAAGCTGTACTTTTTTGCGCTCTGGTTTGTGAGTAAGTCCTAGAGCTTTTTTCAATGAATCTAACATAATCATTCTCCTTAAGACTTAAGCAACGGCTGAGTTGATGAATTTGACGTGTGGGTAGCCAGCGACTTCTACAGGCTTGAATTTAACGTGTGGGTAGCCAGCGACTTCTACAGGCTTGAATTTAACGTGTGGGTAGCCGGCAACTTCGACAGGCTTGAACTTAACGTGTGGGTAGCCAGCGACTTCCACTGGCTTGAACTTAACGTGTGGGTAGCCAGCAACTTCTACAGGCTTGAATTTAACGTGTGGGTAGCCGGCAACTTCTAGAGGCTTGAACTTAACGTGTGGGTAGCCAGCGACTTCTAGAGGCTTGAACTTAACGTGTGGGTAGCCAGCGACTTCTAGAGGCTTGAACTTCACGTGTGGGTAGCCAGCGACTTCTACAGGCTTGAACTTAACGTGTGGGTAGCCAGCGACTTCTACAGGCTTGAACTTAACGTGTGGGTAGCCAGCGACTTCTAAAGGCTTAAACTTAACGTGTGGATAGCCAGCGACTTCTACAGGTTTAAACTTAACATGTGGGTAGCCAGTTACTGCTAATTGCTCGGTCTTTTGCACCGCAATATCTGACACAATCGACACTTCGTCTGTATTAATGTTTGCAGTTGTTAAGCTTGTTGCTAAAGCGATGGCAGTAACTAGTCCGTTAATCATTGTCTTTATCTCTCAGGGTTATTGAAGTTATAGTGCCAACAATTTGTTGACGTCTGAGAGATGTATTGCAGGTGTTATGCCAATTTTTATTTTTAGCTTAATTTTAGTTAAACATATTCCTCTTTAAGTGTGTGATTTCCCATTCTATGACTAGGCTTTCTTGTGTTGTGAGACAGGTGTGTAGGTAAAACTCTCCTGTTTTAGTAGCTCGGTGAAGCTGGTTTCATTTACTGCCTTGCTGTAAATAAATCCTTGTATTTCTTCGCATTTCAATGCTTTCAAGATGCTAAGCTGAGAGGCTTCCTCGACGCCTTCACCGACCACAGATAGGCCCATGTTATGGGCAATAGTGATAATAGAGTCGACCATCTTTAGATCTCTGTCAGATTTATCTATGTCGTCAACAAAAGCCTTATCGATTTTTAGGGTGTCAATTGGGAAGCGCTTTAAATATGACAGTGACGAATATCCGGTGCCAAAGTCGTCTAACGCAAGGCTGACGCCCATCTTAGAGAGTTGCATCATCACCTTTATCGCTTTTTCTGGCTGTTTTATGACGGTGCCTTCGGTAATTTCAAGCTCAAGGTTGGCTGCGGGCAGTTGAGTTAGACGTAAAATTGACTCTATCCGTTGTTGTAGGTCCGGAAGAGCGAATTGTTGTGATGATAAATTGACAGCGACCCGACCGTTGAACAAATTTTGACGACGCCAATTTTGTGCCGCGAAGCAGGCTTTACGTAGAACGACCTCGCCAATTTCGACGATGAGTCCATTCTCTTCGGCCAGTGGGATAAAGTCGCCCGGCGGAATGAGACCGTGTTCAGGATGATTTAATCTTACCAGGGCCTCCATACCGGCCATCTTACTGGTTCTGAGGTCAATTTTAGGTTGATAGTAGACTTCGAAGAGATCGTCCCTTAAACCTTCGCGGATAAGGTTCTCCACTTCCAGCTGGCGAATGGCATTGCGATTGAGTGATTCCGAATAGAATTGATAACGATTGCCACCGGCAGATTTTGCGTGATACATGGCAATGTCTGCCTTACGCAGAAGCGCCTGTTCATTCTGATCGTCTTCTGGGTAGAGCACTATGCCTATACTCACCCCGACAACGACTCTGTCTTTGGTGAGCTCGAATGGGCTTGAGAAGGCATCGACTACATGATTGGCGATGACGGCACTGGAGCCAATATCTGGATTGTTATCGACCAGTATGGCGAACTCATCGCCGCCCAGACGATAGATACTCGTATGGTAAGGCACCGTGGATTCGATGCGTCTCGCTACTTTGATTAATAGCTCATCACCCACCTGATGCCCAAGTGAGTCATTGATCTTCTTAAAGTTATCTAAGTCCAAAACCATCAGGGTGTGATGGGTATCTTTCTTCACCAAGTTACCTAGGGTGACCATGAGGCTAGAGCGGTTTGGCAGGCTGGTGAGTAGATCGTTGTTGGTTAGTTTGCGTAACTCTTCTTCCTGTTGCTTACGACGGGAGATATCAGAGAACACCCCTACATAGTGGGAGAGGACACCTTGTTCATCGTAAATCGCATCGACGGTTAGCTCCATCAGGAAGCTGCTGCCGTCGCCCTTGGCGGACTCAACTTCGTTACTCCAGCTACCTTGTTGCTGCAGAATATGGCGAATCTGCTCTGAGTAGCTCTCGGGATAAAGGTCAAACTTAAACAGCTCGCCAATAAAGTCATTACGACTCTTCTCACACAGATCGCAGCAGGCTTCGTTGACTTCAACAAACTTAAATTTGTTGTCCAGGATGAACATGCCTTCTGAGATGTTCTCGATGGCGCGTTCGAACAGTCTTAGCTGCTCCTCGGCTTGCTTAAAGTTGCTGATGTTTTTGATTGTACCTGTCATACGCAGGGCTTTATCTTCTTCATCGCGTTCAACGATCTTTGCCCTGTCCAAGATCCAGATCCACTGGTCATCTTTGCCCTTAACGCGATAGGCTGCCTCGAAGTGATCGGTTTCACCGTAGAAGTGTTTATTCAGCGCCGTGTTAACACGTTCTTGATCCATAGGGTGAATGTTACTCTCTTCACCTTCCTCACCGGAGCGCTGACCATCCCGTGGAAACTCGAGGGACCCCCAGATGTTAGAGCGGTAGATTTGACCTGTTTCAATATCCCAGTCCCACATCTCATCACCACTCCCCCACAGGGAGAGTTTCAACCGTTCTTCAGACTTAGCGATCTGACGCTGTACCTCTCTTCTTCTAAGCGCTGCCTTGACTATGACGCCCGTGATCAAGAGGGTAATAAGCAGGTAGACGACTTTAGCTTGAATCGATAACCACCAAGGAGGGGTGATTTCAATTGAAAGACTTTGTGTAATACCTAATTTTTTTGTTAAGGGGTCTATGGTGTGTACCTTAAAATAGTATTCACCTGGTGATAAATTAGTGTAAGTCGCGGAGTTAATGCCTTTAGAGTTTATCCATGTATCTGAAAGTCCCTCCAACTGATAGGCATATTCTAATGTTTTATCTATGTTTCCTGGGGTACTAAATTTCAGTGTAAATGGATAATCAGAATACTTTAGACTTATCCTCTGGGTCTTAGGTAGTTGTTTCTTTAATATGCCACCGTTTACTTTTTCTGGTACATTAAAAACTAACAAGGTGTCCACAATTACTTTTGGAGGTATTCTTTCTGTTAAGAAGTTAGAAATTTTTCTTGTATTTAAAACGCTTAATCCATTTATACCACCTATGTAAATTGTTTCGTCTAAGCTGGAGATGGCCTGAGAGTTATATTCATCTTGGCTACCATAAGATGAAGGGAATGAGTACATATCGTGATCGTTTGTGATCAAAAAGATTTCAGCATTTGAAGAAGCTATTATGTTGTCACCTGATTTTTCAATGGCATAAATAGGCTTGCTACTTTTAAATATTTCTGTTACGAGATTTGTTAAAGTGTCATATTTTGAAAGTGAATTTCGAGTTGTAAAGTATACTGTGTTCTCATCTATAAAAATGCTACTAACTAGGTCGGCGGCAACGACTTTAGAGACCACGCCAGAATTCAATGAAAATAAACCGCTCTGAGTTGCCACCCAAGTAGTGTCTTTTTTTATTTTTATATCATATATCGGATTGCCACTATCAATAGTGACTGGCGTTGTAATTTCGTCATCTAGGCTATAAAAAAATACTTTACCATCAAATGAGCCAGTGATAATTCTATTCTTATCCTTATCACTTCTAACAATCAAAAATCTATTGTTGCTCAGAACTTTATGCTCTCTGCTTGAGATGTCTATTGATTGTAGCCCTTCGGTGGAAGCAATGTATATCTTATTGTTCTTTATTATCGCAGACTTTGGACCTGCAATTTTCGAGTCATAACTATTAATTAATGTTAAGTTCTTATCAAATACTTCTATTAAAGGTGAGTCTGAAGCGACAATCAATTTCTCTTTATTATAGCTGTCAATTGACCATACATTTTTGTTTGATATGTAGTTCTTTATTAGGTTTCTATCATGTTTTATGATCGTTATCCCGTTGTTTATTGTTGCAATGTAGATCCCTTTATTACTTGAATAAACTAGCGGTGGGTAAGTTGTCGCTGAGTCAGTTTTTAATGTTCCTATTACCTCTACTTTTAGGTTGTTATCAATAGTCGTAATTAGATTATCTGTTAAGATTACCGGAGTTGAGTTGTTTTCTGAAATGCTCGTGATTTCGCTTGGGAATAGTACTTTTTCTTTTGTTAATATATTGACGAGGTTGTATTTTTGTAGGGTGAAAATACTGTTTTTAAATAAAAGTAACCCTATTGAATTTTTAGTGACTAAGTTAACCCTTCCTTTGGTGTACTCATAGATTTCACCATCATAATTTCTAAGGTATATTTTGTCGTTGAGTGAAATAGTCTTTTTTATACCGCCAAAATCATAATTTGTTAGCAGTTGAACTTTGTTTTCTGATTTGTTTATTTCAATTAAGTTACTTTCTGTTCCAATCAAAATTGATTTTTTATCTTCACTAATAGACCAGATTGCTTGCTCTTTTATTAGTTGGTTTTCAAAGCTTTCAAAATTGTCTAAATCATCATTGTAGATGACTAACCCTTTGTCTGTACCAACTAGTAATCTACTACTATCGTCTATATACAGGCTTCTAATGAATGAACTTGGTAATGACCCATCTACCCCTTCGGCAAAATATTGTTTAAATTGGGTGCCATCAAAGCGATTAAGGCCATTTAACGTACCAATCCATATATAACCATGCTCATCTTCGACGATGGAGGTGACAGTACTCTGCGATAAGCCTTCGGGAACGTTATAGTGATCGACCTTTAAGATCGGCGCGTTGCTTGGTATTTCACTAGCGGAGACATAGCTGGAGACAGTCAGGGCCATTAGCAGTGAGAGTAGCAATCTTGAGAGGATTTTAGGCATAATTATTAGTTTGATTATTAGCCAATAATGCATAGGCAACAGTTATTTAACCTACTTTATTCAGAAATAGGGGGATTTGTCAAAAGAACACTGAATTTTCTTGTTTGCAAATTACTTTCATTTTCATTGTCTTTTAGGGCTTTGTACTGCTAAATCTTCTGAGTGATTAGGCTTTGTCTGTTGTGTGCGTGCCAATCAGGCGTTCGTACTATATCGAGTGTTTTGGCAATTGGAGCAAAAAAGACGCTAACAATCAGTGTCCTGGCGTTGGGGTAATGTTGGGTCGGCGCTGTGACGTAAAAATAGGTTCGATCTGTTAACGATTCTTCCCGTAGTCTCGTAGTGGATCAGATAGGGGGTTTAAAACACAAGAACTAACCAAAGGATTTAAGATGAATGTATCAAGTACTGAGGCCAGCAACTCAATCTTAAACACCCAGAGTGAACTAGTATCCAGCAAGAAAAAGCTCTTTAGCACACTATTAGAAGAACTCTACCTCAAGTAAAGTGCCTTAACACTGTGGCTATTTAGGTTCAAAGCCCAAACTGCAAATGCTTAAACACTAAGCTGCCAGACTCTAGGGAAGGGCGTTAGCCTAATAGCTAAACTTAGCAGCTCGCTGTTTAAAGCTTCTCAGATCTGTGATCATATTGTCTGAGGTTAGCTGTTCCTGATTTCTGTGTTGCTCCCCTGTGGTGAAGAGGATCAGGCGGTCGCCGTGTTTGGTACGCATTTTCTGCATCATAAACTTAATCAGATCCGAACGGGTGAGCTCACCAATTTGCTCGGCGACCAGTTCTCGCTGATTAAAGTCGTAGTCTTTGTTTCCAATGCTCGACCAATATCTCTGTCCCCGGGTCTTAAGGTTGGGGTCGTGTTCCATGATCTGGTTGATGAGTCCTTGCTTGGTGAGTTCCCATTGATCATTGGTGATCTGCATGACAGCGTAGTTAAAGTCGGCAATAAACTCGTCAATGGCCTCCAGCAGTTTTAAAGGACCTGCGGTGGGAGACTGCACATAGAAGATCATCCCTGGGTAACGATTGAGTGGCAGATAACCTGTGCCCACCATGTAGCCTAACTGACGCTTGGTTCTCAACTCGTGGAAGAAAGTCGAAGACATAGTGTGATTTAACAGGCTAAACAGCGCCATCTTCAGCGGTGTTGCCTGGGCCGACTGATAGTAGACTATGATGCTACTGTCCTGATGATTAACGCTGACCTCACGCATCAGGGTGCCGACATTTTCAAGTTTTATCAGCTCTCGTTCGGACTCACCGCTGGGTGAAGATACTAGAGAGAGAATATGGTCGAGTCGCTTACCCAAGGCCTGAGCCTCTTCGGTCAGCCAGTCGCCATAGACAAGACCCTCGAGATGGATCTTCTCATAGAAGGCCCGAACATGGTTGTGAAGGTCGTCCAGGGTAATGTCTTCTAGCTCCTCAGCCATACGTTGCGGCTCGAAACTGCGTTTCTGCAGCGTCACCGTCAGGCTGGTAAATAGCTGAGAGATGGGCTTTGCGCGGCTCTGGTTAAACCAGTTGCGTAGGATCTGTTTCTTTATCTGCTTAAACCTGTCCTGGGTAAAGTTACGTTCTCTGGCTTTGTTTATCAGCAGTGACAGCAGAGCCTCTTGTTTACCGGTTAATCCGGTCAGATGCAGAGTGATCCCCCCCTGGTGAGGGTAGATGTTGTAGCTGAGCCCTGCGACTTCGGCCGGATACGTAAACTCGGTCAGATAATCGAGCAACATCTCCACGTAGAGGCGGGTCAGCGCCGCGTGTTTTGGGGTTGCGGCGGCCTGGTGTGAATCCAGGGACAAGTACATATGCCCCTTAGGCACGTTAAATTCGTCATCTTTCTTGTGCCAAATACGATAGCCGGTTTCCTGACAGACGACGACAGGCACCGGATGGTCACTCTTAACGTCTCTGGCGATCGAGTCTTCGATAATAAAGGGGTTAGGCTCCGGCAGTTTAAGTGCCTCTCGAATCTCAGGCTCGCGCCAATGCTTGAGTCGCTGTGCATCTATGGGCTTCATCTGATAGGGTGAGTGATACCAGGAGGCCTGTTTCTCTGTGTCTAAATCAGGTGAGATCAGCTGAATACGCAAATTATCCGGGCTCATCAGGTCCAGCAATTCGGTGACCTGAGCTACATCCAAACCATCCATGCGATAGTCACCATAGATGAGATCAGATACCTCGTAATGGTGCATGTTGATGCTGAGATGACTGGCCAGATCCAGTGGTTTTATCTGTTCCTGATATTTGAAGGCAAGCTTGAGCAGGTTGGCTCGCTCTTGATAGCGCCAGGCCTGCATGCCCTGGGTCTTAATGAGTTTCAGGTATTCGAAGCTCGCCTGAATCACATCATCGAGCTGTAGCAGGCCTTTCTCGGTCAGCTGAATACTGATGTTATAGTCTTTAAAGTTATAGCCGTTGACCCCGCCACCGGCCGAGAGATTGATGGCCAGTCCCTGATCCTTTAGGTGACTCAGCAGGCTGCCCTTGCCCTCATAGCCCAATAGATGACTGATAAAGGTCAGCGGCTTGCGCTTGTAGAAGCGGTCGATGGCGGGTAGAGGAAAGGTGATCGCCACGCGGCGCTGCTCTTTCAGCGGTACTATGTTGATCTGTTGGCCAAGCTGAGCCGCTTCATAGATGGCCACATTTGGGTATTGCTTTGCCAGCTTGCGGTTTTCAATCGGCACAAAATAGCTCTCGGCCAATGCCAAGAGTTCATCTAGTGGTAAGGGTGCTACCAGACACAGGGTCATAAGGTTGGCGCTGTAATGGGTCTGATAGAAATCCAGCAGCTCTTGCCTCAGTGTTTTCTCATCGCCGTCTAAGGTCTTGAGATTGCCAACCGAAAACTTTGAAAAGGGATGAGCCGGATTAACCGTTTCCTTCTGTACCTGATAGGTGCGGCGGATATCATCTTTGAGCTTAAGGCTAAATTCGGACTCGATGGCGTGGCGCTCTCTATCGACCAGCTCAAGATCGAAGCAGGGCGCGATAAAAAACTGGCTAAAGCGATCCAACGACTCCTCGAACACCTCGGCGTCGATGGAGAAGAAGAAGTTGGTCTGCTCCGTGCCTGTCCAGGCGTTGTTGCTGCCGCCGTGTTGATTGATGAAGGCATGGTACTCGCCAGACTTGGGGTATTTTTCCGTGCCCAGAAACAGCATATGTTCGAGAAAATGCGCCATGCCAGGACGCGAAGCGGGATCGTCAAAATGGCCGACGTTGACCGCCATCGATGCGGCAGCCTGTTGCGCCTGGAGATCTTCCACTAGCAATACACGTAGCCCATTGTCCAGCTGCAGATACTGATACTGGCGATGATCGTTGGGGCTTTTAGTGATCGGCATAGATGTTTGCAATGGCTGGCTCCATCCTTATGCTGGACAAACGTATGATATTCATCGGAGTTTAGGCGACTAAAGCGGTAAGCCTACATATTGAGCCTCAAAAAAGACTTTGGCAAATATCTTATCCATTATTCGACTAATTAATAACAGGGTTAAGGTTTGTTGCGCTGCACTTTAACGCTACAATTCATAGTAGAACAAGAATAATCATAGCGAGAGTAGTATGAAGCTATATTTGATGCGACATGGCGAGGCGGGTTATCACGCCCACTCAGATCGAGAACGAGTACTGACAGAAATCGGCCGTTATCAGACTGAATTGATGAGTAATTGGTTGGCCCGTGATGTGACCGAGTTCGATCTCGTGTTGGTGAGTCCCTATCTGCGTGCGCAGCAAACATGGCAGGAAGTGAGTAAGCACTTTCCCGAACCGAGAAAGTGGCTGGTATTAGACGAGCTGACTCCATCGGCCGAGCCGGGCCTGGCGGCCGATCTGACCCTGGCCTATGCAGAACAGTATAAGGCAGACAGTGTGTTAGTGATTGCCCACATGCCGCTGCTAGGTTATATGGTGAGCGAGTTGGTGCCAGGCATAGAGCCGCCGCTGTTTGCGACCTCAGGAGTGACCCTTATTGATCGTCATGGTGAGCGTGGTTCGCTCAGCTGGCAGCACACACCTCATACGGTGAGCTAACTCATAGAAAAGTGCATTAACGCATTTGCGTAACAGTTGACCACATAAACAAAAGGACGCCTCGGCGTCCTTTTTGATCTCTACAGAAATAAGAAGGCGGCACTTCAGTCATCTCGTCAATCAACCAGTGAGCTTAATCGTTTCCGCCGGTCACATTCCCAAAAGACAAAGGATTAATCCCAGCTCGGTAACTCGCCAACGTCAATCAACACCAAGAGGGCCGCATCGCCGCCCCATTCCTTAGGCGCCTTGTGAAAGGCCTTTACCTGAGGGTGCTGGGCAAGCCACATGGGAAGATTCTGTTTTAAGATGCCGGTGCCATGGCCATGCATGACGCAGCAGCAGTGGCTGTGCTGTTTAACACAGGCCTGGATCAGGGCCGCAAGTTCGAGCTTGGCCTCGGTTTGGCGCATGCCGTGTAGGTCCAGCAGTAGGTCCGGCTGATAGTCGCCGCGTCTGAGCCTTTTGAGCTCGTGGCTGTCGACATCATCCCGTGACCAGCGCATGGCGCCTTCTAGCGGCAGCAGGGGCTGGTAGGTATCGGAAAAATAGCTGTCGGCGTGCAGCTGGGTGGTGGCTATCTCCAGCTCTCGCTTCGGTTTTTGCGGCGCGGCGAAATGACGCTTATCCTGTTTAAGCGGCTTTATCCCTTTGGTTAACGCCGAAAAAAGCGCCAATTCATCATCATTTTCTTTATTCATGGCGCTATTTTATTGAATCCGATGCCATATGAATAGAGTTCAGTTACAATGAGGCGGAACTATCTAGCGGGAGCCAGTTTTGGACAAGATTTTTGTTGATGAAGCCGTGACGGAATTACGTACAATCGGCGATATGTTACGTTGGGCGGTGAGCCGCTTTAACGATGCCAATATCTACTATGGTCATGGTACCGATAACGCATGGGATGAAGCCATCGCTCTCGTATTCCATGCGCTGCATCTGCCAGAAGAGATTGGTCAGCAGGTGATCCATAGCAATCTCACCAGCAGCGAAAAGCATAAGATTGTCGAGCTCATCATTCGCCGGGTACGCGAGCGTCTGCCTGTGCCTTATTTGACCAATCGCGCCTTCTTTGCTGGCCTAGAGTTCTATGTGGACGACAGGGTGTTGGTGCCGCGCTCGCCGATCGCCGAGATGATCGCCAACCGTTTCAGCCCTTGGCTCTATAACAAGCCGGTCAACCGTATTCTGGATCTCTGTACCGGCAGCGCCTGTATCGCTATCGCCTGTGCCTATGAGTTTGAAGATGCCGAGGTTGATGCTATCGACATTAGCAGTGATGCGCTGGAAGTGGCGCAGATCAACATTGAATCATTAGGCGTGATGGACAGGGTATTCCCTATCGAGTCTGACATGTTTGCCGCCATCCCTAAGGGACCGCAATACGATCTGATCGTCTCTAATCCGCCTTATGTTGACGCCGAAGATATCGGTGACATGCCAGAGGAATATCACCACGAGCCAGAGCTAGGCTTAGCCTCGGGTCGCGATGGTCTGGATCTCACCAAGCGCATCCTTGCCAATGCCGCGGATTACCTGACTCAAGATGGCCTGTTGGTGGTCGAGGTGGGTAACTCTATGGTTCACCTTATGGAGCAGTTCCCCGAGGTGCCATTTACCTGGGTTAACTTCGAACATGGCGGTGACGGCGTGTTTGTGCTGACTCGCGATCAGTTAGTTGAAAATGAATCACTTTTCGCCATCTACAAAGATAGTGAATAATGTATGGTCGGCTAGAGTCTGATTGGCCAATGTTTTGTCGGCTTAGAATGACTAAGCCGATTTAGGAATATAGCCAGTGGCGGCTATAGGTTATGCTGAGGCAAATAATCAAGTAGAGGTGAAGTAAGCGAATGTCGGGTAACAGTATCGGTCAAAATTTTGTGGTGACGACTTTTGGTGAGAGCCATGGTAAAGCCTTAGGTTGTATTATCGATGGCTGCCCTCCGGGTCTGGCGATCGATGAAGCCGATATGCAGCATGATCTCGACAGGCGCCGTCCGGGCACTTCGCGTTATACCACAGCCAGACGTGAGCCGGATCAGGTGAAGATCCTCTCGGGGGTGTTCGAGGGGCAGACCACTGGTACTTCCATCGGCTTAGTGATCGAGAATACCGATCAACGTAGCCAGGATTACTCCAATATCAAAGATCAGTTCCGTCCAGGTCACGCCGACTACACTTATCAGCAAAAGTATGGCCTGCGAGATTATCGCGGTGGCGGGCGCTCATCGGCGCGGGAAACCGCCATGCGTGTAGCGGCCGGCGCTGTGGCCAAGAAGTATCTAAAACAGGTGCACGGCATAGAGATCAAGGGTTATCTGTCGCAGCTTGGGCCTATCTGCGCCGAGATACTGGATTTTGATCAGGTTGAGCACAATGCCTTCTTCTTTCCCGATGCTGCCAAGCTCGAGCAACTCGACGAGTATATGCGTGAGCTGAAAAAGAGCGGTGACTCCATAGGCGCTAAGGTGTCTGTGGTGGCGACTAATGTGCCTGTGGGACTGGGCGAGCCGGTGTTCGACCGTCTCGATGCCGATATCGCTCACGCCCTGATGGGGATCAATGCCGTTAAAGGGGTGGAGATTGGCGATGGCTTTGCCGTGGTAAACCAGAAGGGCTCAGAGCACAGAGATCTGATGTCGCCCGAGGGGTTCGCCTCTAACCATGCGGGCGGTATTCTCGGCGGGATCTCGTCGGGTCAGCCAATCGTCGCGCATATCGCCATGAAGCCGACTTCCAGCATCAGCGTGCCGGGAGAGAGTATGACGGTGCAGGGTGAGCGCGCCGAGGTGGTCACTAAGGGACGTCACGACCCCTGCGTAGGCATTCGCGCCGTGCCGATTGCCGAGGCCATGTTGGCCATCGTCTTGATGGATCATCTTCTCAGACACAGGGCACAAAACATGAATGTTGAGAGCATCACCCCAGTGATTGGGATGAAGTAAGACGCAATTGAGCGAATAAGAGGGCACAGAAATGTGCCTTCTTTTATGGGAGCCATTAATGCTATGGGTTCCAGTCAGAATAAAAAGTCAGAATAAAGTCATTATAAGAAGTCGCTCCGAGTCATATCGAGAGCAGATAGTAACCCTGCTAGAAATCGCCCTATACATAGGAATAGCCCTACACAAATGTCGTCCAACGCCCAGTCATCTACGAGTATGTCGCCTAACGGCATGCAACAGTCTGATCCACAACACCAACTGCACTGGATTAGCGCCTGTTACTTTTTCTTCTTCGCGATCCTCGGCGTGCTGGTACCTTATCTCGGGGTCTTCTTCGAGAACCGGGGCTTCGATGCCCAGCAGATTGGCTTTTTGCTCGCCATCTTGATGGCGACGCGCATCATAGCCCCCAATATCTGGGCCATGGTTGCCGATAAGACAGGTATGCGCGGCCAGCTGGTGAAGATGGGGGCGGCATGTTCGGCGGTCACCTTCATGAGCTTCTTCTATCACGGTGGCTTTGTCTATCTGGCCATCAGCCTCAGCATCTATACCTTCTTCTGGAACGCTATCTTGGCCCAACTCGAGGTGATCACCCTAGAGACCCTGGGGGAGAACACCGGGGGTTATGGTAAGATCCGCAGCTTCGGCAGCCTGGGTTATCTGGTGTTCGTTGTCAGCGTAGGCTTTGCCATCAGCCAGTTCGGCACAGAGATCTTGCCCTTCGTCGGTCTGGCTCTGTTCCTTGGCTTGCTGGGCTGCTCCCTGTCTCTGCCAAGTACCCGGGTGAAGGTCGACAAGAGCCAGGTCCCCACGCCGCTAAAGCTAGATGCGGGTATCATCTGGTTCTTGCTATCGGCCATGTTATTGCAGATGAGCGCCGGACCTTTCTACGGCTTTTTTGTGCTGTATCTGAAACAGGTGGGTTACAGCGAGTCCAGTGCCGGCATCTATGTCGCTCTTGGGGTGCTGGCCGAGATAGTGATGTTTATGTTTGCGCCGAGATTGTTGGGTCGATATGGGGTCAGTGCCTTGCTGGTGCTCTCTATCGGCTTCACGGCGGTGCGGTGGCTACTCATGGCCTTTTGTGCCAGCAACATGGTCTGGCTCGGGGTTAGTCAGCTGCTGCATGCCTTTACCTTTGGTCTGGTGCATGCGGCCTCGATTCAGTTCGTTCATCAAAGATTCGACGTGCGCCACCGCAGTAAGGGGCAGGCGCTCTATGCCAGCCTAAGTTTCGGTGTCGGCGGCGCGCTGGGCACCTGGCTGTGCGGCTTTATCTGGGGGGACGGTTCCCAGGCATGGCTGAGCTGGTTGGCGGCCGCCGTTTGTGCTTTGCTGTCCATGCTTGCGGTACTGTTAATCCCTAAGACGCGCGAAGTTGCAAAACAATAAGAGATGATAAGGAAATATCCATGAAACAGACATTTCGCCTCGGCGTGATCATCAATCCTCTGGCAGGCCTTGGGGGCAGTGTGGCACTCAAGGGGAGCGATGGCGTGGCGGATGAGGCGATAGCCCGCGGCGCCGAGCCTAAGGCTCATCTGAGAATGGCCCAGGCGCTAGAGGTGATTAAACCTTATCTGGATAAGATCACTGTCGTTACCGCCTCCGGTGCCATGGGCGCCGATTTAGCCGCGCAGATGGGATTTAACCATCAGGTGGTTTATCAGGCAGGTGATACAACCGCCGCCAGCGATACCCAAGCCGCTGCCAAGGCGCTGCAGGCCGCTGGCGTGGATCTCTTGCTGTTTGCCGGTGGCGACGGAACGGCGCGGGATCTGTTTGAGGTGATCGATGAGACTCAGCCTGTGCTGGGCGTGCCGGCCGGGGTGAAGATTCACTCGGGTGTCTACGGCATCACGCCGCACGCCTCGGGCATGGTGGTCAAGTTGCTGCTCGAGGGCGCTTTGGTGAGCCTGATGTCCGCCGATGTGATGGATATCGACGAGGTGGCCTTCAGGCAAGGTGTGGTAAGGGCGCGCCGATTCGGCGAGATGCAGGTGCCCGCCGAGCCACGCTACATTCAGGCGGTTAAGATGGGCGGTAAAGAGGTCGATGAGTTGGTGCTGGCGGATATCGCCGCCGAAGCGATTGAGCAGATAGACGACGGGCTCGCCATCATGGGCTCGGGCAGCACAGTCGCCGCCGTGATGGAGGAACTTGGGCTGGATAACACCCTGCTGGGAGTGGATCTGATTGACGCGGGTGAGCTGCTTGCTAGCGATCTCAGCGCTAAAGCACTGCTCGAGGCAACCTTAGGCCGTGAGTGTAAGTTAGTGATTACCCTCATCGGCGGCCAGGGGCATATCCTGGGGCGGGGCAACCAACAGTTGTCGCCGGCGCTTATTCGTCAGGTGGGCAAAGAGAATATTATCATCCTGGCGACAAAAACTAAGTTAAAAGCACTTGAAGGTCGGCCCTTAATTGTGGATAGTGGCGACCCAGAGTTAGACAGCGAATTATGTGGTTATTATAAAGTCGTGACCGGCTACCACGATTATGTGATGTATCAGGTGGCTAATCCTGACCTAATCAGCCTAGATTTAGTCAGCCCAGATGTAGTTGGGCAGCCTGAGTAGCAAGATGACAATTGGAGACACAATGTTAGAGCAGTATGAGCAAGCATTAGACGAGTGGATCGCCACTAAGGTGGCAGGCGGTGATGACGACCAACTCTTTGCCAGTGGTTACCTGCAAGGGCATGTGGCCGTGGTGCTGTCAGAGCTCGAGCAGGAAACGGCGCAAGACTGTGAGGCGCTGGAGGCTAAGATGCAGACCTGTCTGGAAACGGCCAAGTCAGAGCTCGAGCCTGCCGATCTTGCCCTGGTGGTTAATGCCTGGGCAGAGCTGCGCGAGAAGATGGCTCAGGTGGCAAACGCCTAGTCATGGCTAATGCAAGCAAGGTGATCATCGGGCTGCAAAACCCAAAGAGCCCGACGAACGTGGGCGGCGTGATGCGCGCCGCCGGCTGTTATCGCGCCGATGAGGTGCGTTACACGGGTAAACGTTATGCGCTGGCCGCCCAGCACAGGGGCGAGCAGTACAATACCGACACCAAGCGGGTGAGTCAGCATATTCCCCTCAATGGCGTAGAGTCGCTGCTTGACTCACTCGATGCCGATACCAAGGTGATCTGCGTCGATCTGGTGGAAGGCGCCACGCCGCTGCCGGCCTTTAGCCATCCGCAGAAGGCCATCTACCTATTCGGCCCCGAAGATGGCACTCTAGATCAGGCGCTTATCGACTGCGCCGATGAGGTTGTCTATGTCCCGACCGTGGGCTGCATGAATCTGGCCTCCTCGGTCAATGTGCTGCTCTATGACAGGTTGGCCAAGGGAGAACATCTCTCGGGCGATGACCTTATTCGCGCCAGCCGTGACACCAACAACCGCGTTAAGGTCAAAGCCTAACTCATCTGGTGGATCACTTACCAAGGGCTTAACGACTCGCCCTTGGTACTCATTGTTTACCCCTAATCTCTCAATTTAGCGCTTACAGCGCCTTACCCTTAATCAGCTTTCTCATCCACATACGGTTGGGGTTGAGCAGGGCTAAAATATCCTGAGTGGCGGGCAGGAGCTCGCCGCAAAGCTGGGCGGCTAAGATCTCTGCCGCCAGCGGGCCAGAGGTGAGGCCCCGCGATCCGAGTCCGCCGAGAATAAACAGTCCCTGATGCACGGGGGCGCTTGTCGTCTGCCAACACTTGGCGCTCTCCTTGGTGCTCTTTTTGGTTTGCTGATGGCTGATATAGGTAGCCGATATCGCCTCAAAGTCAGGGGCACAGCCCATCATGGGGGCGTGATCCCGTGTGACCATACGCACGCCTACGCGAGCGCTATGGCCTGTGATATCCACCGCCTTGGTCCACTCGCCGCCGTAGCTGGTGCGGATCTTGTCTAAATTTTCCACCTGCTCCACCGCGCTGTAATCGAGGTTACTGGCGTCTTTCACATAGCTGGCCCCTGTGCAGTGCAGCTTATCGTGGGCAGGGGTTAGGTAGCCGTGGGCGCAGAGCACCGTCTTAAGATCCTTAAGTGGCGCTCTTTCTGGAATATGGCTGACCTGGCCGCGAAAACCGCTGATGGGTAAGTGGTCGGTTTGGGCGAAATCGGTCAGGTGGCGGCCATTGGCCAGCACCAGATTGGCATAGGGGCCAAATTCGACTTTTTGACCATCTTGAATGGCGCTGAGATACCATTGCTGGTTCTCGAATCTAATCGCCGTGATTTGGCATTGGTAGTGGCTGGTCTGTTTACCTAACCGTTCGGCCTGGCTGATGGCCGCGCGGGTAAAGGCTTGTGGCGACACCCAGCCAGCGAGCGGATAGTAGATCCCCTGGTGTTCTATGGTGACCCCGGCGAGCGCCGTGGCCTGGAGGGCATCGACAGGGCGAGCGATAGATTCCGCCCAGGGCTGGGCGTTGATTATCTTAGTGAGGCGCTTATGGCTGCGCTCATCGTGACCGGTCTGCAGCACGCCGCAAAAATCATGGGGGATCTCATGGCCCGACTCAAGGAGCTGCTTGATCCTTTGACGACTAAAGAGGTAACCCAGCAGAAAATAGTGACTCAGGCTGCCATGCTCTGGGGTGAGCAGGGGATAGATAGCGCCCTGTTTGTTGCCCGATGCCTGCTCGCCCGGCGCTTTATCCATACAGAAGAAGCTAACCTTTTTGCCGCGCTCGGCCAGCGATAGCGCCAGGTTCGCGCTGGCGACCCCACCACCTATGATGGCGGTTTCTCCCTCACGACCTTGTGTTAAGGGGTTGAAGGCAAACTTATCTAATTGTTGGCGTCTGAGGGCGCGCCGCTCCACCATGGCGATTTCCAGCGACGCTAGACTTGGTTTTTCGGCCAGAGTCACGAGCTGGTCATCTTTTAGAGATAAGTTAAGGCGATAGCAGGTAAAACCCGCCTTGATGATCAACTGAGTCAGTAAGTTGGTATTGGCGTTATTTGAGGTCTTGTCTAGATTGACGTCGTTATTCTCGAGAAGGAGAAACTCGGCGTTATCTTGGCTGAGGCGCGCCATCTGCCAGATAAGCGCCTCATCGGTAGCCTGGGTATTCGCCAGCCAGCCTTGGATTGCTTGACTTGCTAGGCTTGGGGAGACTAAGTCTTTGAGTTGGGTAAGCGGATCGCCAAGATGGATGTCGATGATAAGCCGCGCATTTACCAGCTTGAGCCTGTGACTGCCCGACACCCGAGCGTCGCAAATCGCCTTAATCTGTTCTTTGGCTGGTGACGCCAGGGTTTCACTCTCGGCTAGGGCCTTAAGCCAGCTTGCCTGATGCTGGGCAAACAGGTGTAGATGAAGATGCTGCTTTTGAAGGTGTTGCTTTGAACCGGCTTGTGTTAGTCGCTCTGCTATAAGCGCGGCAGGCCAGTTGGCATCGCTGCTTGGGAGTAGGGCGATAATTTGGTGAGAGTTGTGACTCGCTATCGCCGATAAATGGCTGAAAATTGCGTCGAATGTAGGCATTTTGTCACTATTTTGTGCGTTATTCGGGTGTTCGGTGGCCAATGAATTTACTCTCAAGGGGATATTAGGCATTATTTTACCTGCCTTTATGGAAAGCTGACCACTTAAATGCAGTAAAAGCGATACTATTGGCGCAGCTAAATTGGTACTAGACGTACGGAATGGATAGTAAATAATGAAAAGAGTCGTGATCACCGGCCTTGGCATAGTGTCAAGTATCGGTAACAACAAGCAAGAAGTCACCGAGTCACTCAAAGCGGGTCGCAGTGGTATTACCCACTCAGATCAGTTTGAAGAAATGAAGCTTCGTAGCCATGTTTGGGGCGACATTAAGTTAGACCCTAAAGAACATATCGACCGTAAAGCATTACGTTTTATGGGTGATGCAGCCGCATACGCTTATATTGCCATGGAGCAAGCGATAGCCGATGCTGGCCTCACCGAAGAACAATATTCAAATCACCGCGTCGGTATCATTGCCGGTACTGGCGGCGCGTCATCGGCTAACCAGGTTCAGGCTGCCGATACCCTGCGTGAGAAAGGTGTGAAGCGCGTTGGTCCTTATATCGTGCCACGCATCATGTCGAGCACGGCCAGCGCCTGTTTGGCCACGCCATTTAAGATCAAGGGCATGAACTACTCAATCAGTTCGGCTTGTGCCACCAGTGCTCACTGTATCGGCCATGCGGTCGAGTTGATTCAGATGGGTAAGCAAGACATGGTCTTCGCCGGTGGTGCAGAAGAGGTGGATTGGACCCTGACTATGGGCTTCGACGCCATGGGCGCACTGTCGACTAAGTATAACGACTGCCCTGAGAAGGCTTCTCGTACCTATGACGCGGACCGTGATGGTTTCGTTATCTCTGGCGGCGGCGGAATCGTGGTTGTCGAAGAGCTTGAGCATGCGCTCGCTCGCGGCGCTAAGATCTATGCCGAAGTGATCGGTTACGGCGCTTCTTCAGATGGTTACGACATGGTTGCGCCATCGGGCGAAGGCGCGGTGCGTTGCATGAAGATGGCGCTCGAAGGTGTAGACACACCAATCGACTACATCAACACTCATGGTACTTCAACGCCTGTTGGCGACATGCGTGAGCTGGAAGCCTTAGCCGAAACCTTCGGTGACAACCTGCCAGCTATCGCATCGACCAAGTCTCTGACTGGTCACGCACTGGGCGCCGCGGGAGTGCATGAGGCGATCTACAGCCTGATCATGATGGAGAACAGCTTCATCGCACCAAGCATCAACATCGATACTCTCGACGAGAAGGCCCAAGGTATGCCTATCGTGACCGAATATCGCGATGCCGAGCTTAACACTATCATGAGCAACAGCTTCGGCTTCGGTGGCACAAACGCTACCCTGGTTATGCGCAAGTACAAGTAATCGCTCATCTGTTTTGACAGTCATTAGAAAAGGGAAGCAGATGCTTCCCTTTTTTGTGTCTAGCTTCTGCTGGTCATCTTACTGATAAAAAGTGAAACACGCCCATAAATACGGGCGTGTTTTTGATGACTGAGGCTTAAACCACCAAGCTTTAAACTACCAAGTCTTAAACTACTGAGTCTTAAACTACTGGGCGTTAAACTGCTGGCCCGTGACGCCCTTAGCATCGTCACCCATGAGGTAGAGATAGGTCGCCATGATCTCTTCTGGCGCCTTGAGATCCTGTGGGTTCTCGGCAGGGTAGGCATTGGCGCGCATCTTGGTGCGGGTGGCGCCAGGATTGATGCTGTTGACTCTCAGGTTGCTGTCTTCATATTCGTGGGCCAGAGACTGCATCATGCCTTCGGTGGCAAATTTTGAGATGGCATACTCGCCCCAGAAGGCGCGTCCCTGACGGCCAACACTGCTGGAGGTGAACAGGATTGAGGCTGCAGGAGCTTTCTTCATCACGGGAAGCAGCGCCTTGGTCATCATGATCTCGGCGACCAGGTTAACCTGTAGTACTTCCTTGACCGAATCCATCGAGATATGTTCGAACGGGCCTAGCACGCCTAGCAGGCTGGCGTTGTGCAGCAGGCCGTCGAGGTGACCAAACTGCTGCTCTATGGTTTCGGCCATGTCCTGATAGTTTTGCTCTGTGGCGCCTTTGAGATCGAGTGGCACGATAGCGGGAGTAGGGTAGCCGGCCTGTTCTATCTCGTCATAGACGGCTTCCAGTTTCTTGACTGTCTTGCCCAGCAAGATCACCGTGGCACCATGTTCAGCGTAGGCCAGAGCAGCGGCGCGACCAATACCATCTCCGGCGCCTGTGACCAGTATCGTTTTATCTTTAAGTAAATCTTTTGCTGCCTGATATTCCAACATGAGTCAATTTTTCCTGTTAGCGGAATTCCCCGCCATTTCTATGATTTATTTGAGCCTGAAACGAATGTTTAAAACAAATGACTGATTAATGACCATCGTTCTGTTGTTTGTGTGTGACAAAATTGTAGCTAACTCAATAATTTTGCGTTAACTTGAGTAGCCATAAGGACTCTAAAAGTCCTATTGGTCACGCAAGGAAGACTATTGTGACCAATTTTTGGGGAAAACAAAATTATTACAACAAGATTTGGGGAAAAAAGATGAAAAGACTCTTTTTGGGTGTCGCAATTGCATCCGCATTGGGAATGGCTGGTTGTAGCGAAGATAGCGTCGATCAACTCGCAGAGAAGACTGAGCCGCTAATCCCTCTTTCACACATGGTATTCGATCCTGCTAACAGCAAGGTACCATTACCCAACGATCTACTCTTTAGCGGTACCACTGACGGTACCCTGACTATGCCGGGCGAAAAAGCCGACGGCTCAAGCGATTACACCGACCCTCAGATGGCGCTGGGCGCACTGGACGGTTGGTCTACCACCTCTCCTATCTCTATCACGGTTGAACCTGCTACCGACCATGACGGCACCATGCTGACGCTGGCGGCGGCCTCTGTGGCACAGCCTGGCGCGGTGCGTATGTTCGAAGCCACTGTAGGTGGTCCGCTATCATCGGATCCCGAGTGTCAGTCTGCACCATCTGTGTCAGCCTGTAAGATAGGCAACGAGCTTCAGTTTGGCGTCGACTTTGTCGCCAGCGCCTCGGGCAACACTATCGCTATCGTACCGCTCAAGCCACTCAAGGCGGGCCAATCTTATGTGTATGCCACCACAGACCTGATTCAAGACTCGGCTGGCCGTCCTATTGCGCCGTCGACCACCTATGCCACGCTGAAACTCGATATCGAGACCAAGCCGCTGCAGACACCCGATCAGCTGATGCTGCAAACGCTGGTGAACAGTTATGAGAAGGGCATGGCTGCCGCCCACGGCGTAGATAGCGCGACTATCAGCTATGCGGGCCTGTTTACTACCCAGGCGATCAACGATGTCTATGAAACGACTAAGTTACTGATGCTGCAAGAGGGCACACCTTTTGCGCCGTCTATCTCTGTGCCTCAGCCGCATCCGCTGGGGATCACGGTTGCCCAGGCGGCTGGCCTGACACCTGCCGATGGCGTGGCCTATGTGGTCTCTAGCCTGGCCGATGTTTATGTTGCCGAACTGACCCTGCCTACTTATGGCGCCTGTAACTCTGTGATGTGTAATGGCATCAACGGCAACTGGCATGCGCTGGGCGACAGCCCTGTAGCCGTATTGCTAGCCCTGCAATCGGGTACCCTGAGTCAGCAAAATTACGGCGCTCAGGCCGTGGCGCACGGTATCGACCCCGCAGCGGGTCTGGCCGATCCTGCCCTGTTGGCGGGTAAGGCATGGCTACTCGATGATGGCACGCCGGCCGATAAGGCCAAGCACCTGACTAAGTTCAACCCTATCCCTGCACCAACCGGTGCAGAGAAGGTTCCAGTGTTGATCTCTATGCCAAACGCCGAGCGTCTGGCGCAGTTTTACGCCTCTCAGGGACTACCTTTTACGCCGCCAACTGGTGGTTGGCCGACCACCATCGCCATGCATGGCCTAGGCGGCGGTAAAGAGATGTCACTGGCCTATGCCGGTAGTTATGCCGCCATGGGCGTTGCCACTATCGCCATCGATATGCCGCTGCACGGCGCTCGCTCATTCGACGCCAACGGTGACGGCATCTATGAGGTATCGGCTTCAGATCCAGCATTTGGCGCTGTGATAGGTAACCCAGATGCGTTTAAGAATGGTAACCCCTTGGTGTTTGTTAACATAGCGAGCACTCTGGCGGTACGTGATAACTTCAGACAGGCAACGGTTGACCATCTAGCGCTTCGCGCCGCCCTCACAGGGCTTGCCGGTGGCCTGGCCGCCGCGCAGATGCCGCAGATGTTCGATATCACCAAGATCAGCGCACAGGGCCTAAGTCTTGGTGCCATCGTTGGTACCGACTTTGCTACCTATGCTAACTCTGGCCTGAGCCATCCGGCTAACGGTGCGGACCTTAGCTATGTGCATAAGCTCAATGCGGTTTCTCTGGTTGCGCCAACTGGTGGCTTATCGGGCACCTTCATCGGCTCTGCCACCTTCGGCCCGCTGCTGTTTGAAAACGTAACCGCCAGCGATACCTTCAAGGCATTGGTGGATGAGGCTAACGTTGCCGGTTATGAGCCTGGTACGCCAGAGTATGCGGCCCTGGTTCAGGCAGTGTACGCCGAGTTCATTCCAACCTTCGCCTTCGCGGTGCAAACTGCGGTAGATGGTGCGGATCCTATCAACCATGCAGCGACGCTTAAATCGACTGGCCTGCCTGTACATCTGATTGAAGTCGTGGGGGATGGCAGCAACCTAGGGGATCAGGTGCTACCGAATCGCGTTGACAAGTTCCCTGTGGCGGGTACCGAGCCGCTGATTGCCAACCTGGGTCTTGAATGTATTGATACTACAACTGTTGGCTCTGGCGCGGTGCGCTTTAGCAAAGGTCATCACAGCTCGCTGATTAGCCCAAGTGAGATCCCAGGCGTGACAGATGGTAGCGCCGCCGCGGCTACGGTTGAGATGCAGCAGCAAGTTGCCGCGTTTGCCCTGACTGCGGGTAAGGGCCAGGCAAGCGTACTGGTGCAGGATGATTCAGTGATTCAGCCTTGCGCGGTGCCAGCTAACTAAGCCTAAATCCAAAAAGGACTAAATAAAAACCCAGCCTGGCTGGGTTTTTTTATGGCTGGATTTGTTATTGCCCTCAGGGCTGATAGAATAGCGGCCAGATTTTAAAGGCCTGATCACGGAGCTGAATTTTGGAATTTTTGTACGAGTATGGACTCTTTCTGGCAAAAGCCGTCACCATAGTGGTGGCTATCGTCGCCGTTGTGGTGTTGGTGCTGGCATCGGCGGTGAAGCAGAAGGCCGATAAGGGTGAGCTTAAGCTGACCAATGTGTCTGAGGAGCTTAAGGACCTCAAACATGACTTGAAGGAAGAACTGCTGAGCAAGAAACAGTTTAAGGCCTACGAGAAGGGCCTCAAGGCTGAGGCGAAGGCCAAGGAGAAGGCTGAGAAGGCCGATGGCGAAGCCGCGCCTACGCCTCGCGTATTTGTTATCGACTTCAAGGGCAGCATAGATGCACATGAGGTGGCGTCACTGCGAGAAGAGATCAGCGCCATCCTGGCTATTGCCGAGCCAGGCGACGAAGTGGTGGTCAACGTCGAGAGTGGCGGCGGCATGGTCCATGGCTATGGCTTGGCAGCCAGCCAGCTCGACAGACTGCGCAGCGCCGAGATCCCATTGACCATCTGTGTCGACAAGGTGGCCGCGAGCGGTGGCTATATGATGGCCTGTGTGGCCAATACCATCTATGCCGCACCCTTTGCCATCGTAGGTTCTATCGGTGTGGTCGCGCAGATCCCTAACTTCAATCGTCTGCTGAAGAAGCATGATATCGATTATGAGCAGCACACCGCCGGTGACTTCAAGCGTACCCTGACCCTGTTTGGTGAAAACACCGACGAAGGAAGACAGAAGTTCCAGGAAGAGCTGGAAGAGACCCATGTACTGTTTAAAGCCTTCATCAGCAAGTACCGTCCTACATTGGACATCGCCAAGGTGGCGACCGGTGAGCACTGGTATGGTCAGCAGGCGTTGGATCTTGGTCTGGTCGATGGCCTCTCTACCAGTGATGACGTGGTGATGAAGCTTGCCGAAGAGAAGACAGTGATCAAGGTTCGCTATCAGCTGAAGAAGAAGATTGCCGACAAGCTTGCCCACAGCGCCTCACTGGCGGTCAATGCCGTGTTCAATCGCTTGGCGGAAAAGAATCAACCGCTTAACTAAGGGTTGCGACTTTCACCGGATAAAAACCCGCCCTCGGCGGGTTTTTACATATTTGTAACTTTTTATCCCTACTGGGCTTTTACTCGTCCCTAAAATCTTATACAAAATACTATTATCCTTGGACGTTGTAATGATGAGATGACGAGTAATACCCGCTATCAGGCGACATTAAAAGTTGGCGATCAATCTTATCCCGCCTATGAACTGAGAAGCCTGGTTCATTTCATGGCCGAGCGTTACGGCGAGCATCATGCCGAGCAGCTATGTCAGGAGATAGGCCTGGGGCTTAACGAGCTGGCCAAGTTAAACTTTGTCTATGTCTGGCAGGTGGACTATGCCATGGCGTTTCTGGGGAACTTAGCCGATGACCCTCAGATAGGCGCGCGGCTCGGCGAGACCTACAAGGTGGAAGAGCTGGCGCTTATCTGGCCCTATCTGGCCAAGTGTCAGACCTTAGGTGAATGCCTTGAGTTTGTTATCGCCCATCCCGAGCTGGTGGGCAGTGTCTCGGATACCCTAGTGAGCCATGGCGAGCGAAGCCTCTATTTTCGCTGGCTCAATACGGCGAAGATCTCGGCGCCCTATTTCAGCCTGCAGTTTCAAAACAGCGTCTGCTCTATGTTAGCCCTGGCGCGTCAGCTCACGGGTCAGATGGTGACACTCGAGCGGGTGCAGCTGGCCACCCCGGCCCATGACAGTGAGTTCCTGGCGGCCTTTTGCCAGGCCGATGTTGGTTTCGACGGCGAGTTCTTCGAGTGGGCCATCTCCCATGAAATGCTTTCGCTGCCTGTTGTGTATGACTTCTCTCTGCTACAACTTGATAAGCAGGCCCTGCATGACACCTCCTTGATCGAGAAGGTGCTGGCCATACTAAACCAGGATTTTCCCAATAATCCTAAGCTGGAGTCGATGGCGCTGAGACTCAACATGAGCGATCGCACCCTGAGGCGACACCTGGCGAGTGCCGGCACCAGCTATCAGAAGCTGGTGGATCAGGTGCGCTGCCAGACGGCTATTGGTCTCATCGTTCAGGGTGACAAGAGCATAGTGGATATCGCTGACATCATGGGGTTCGGCGATGTGAGCCATTTCCGTCAGAGCTTCAAACACTGGCTTGGCTTGCCGCCAGGCCAGTTTATTCGCAAGATCTAGCCCCCATGCTGGCAGTTGCCTAAACTTGGCGACAGGCTATCTATCCAGCTTTGTAGGATTGTCAATGCCTCCACATGGCTAAGGCTTCGGCCAATAGGCGGCATGCGATCTTTGGGGGCATCTAGCATCTGGCGATAGAGCAAGATGGAGTGCTCGCCATCGCCGGGAATGATGTCGTAGGAGAGACCCTTTTCGCCGCCGTCCCAGCCCGGTGGCTGCTTACAGATCCCATATTGATAGCTGGTGTGCTCCACATAGAAACCCAGGCGCAGCCCCGAGATGCTGGCAAAGCCTTCGGCCCTGTGACAGTGGGCGCAGTTGATATCCAAATATCCCTTAGCCCTGGTGGTCAGATCGCCACTCTCATCTGTGATCGCCGGCGCCGAATCTGGGGCGCCGTGCTGTGGCAGGCCGTTCAAGCGTCCCTTGTCGCGCCAATGTTCGAGCTGATTCACCGTCTGATTCTCGACTAACACCTCATGGTTAAGCAGGTAGGGTTTGAGGCCTATGGGATAGATCTTGGCGCCTCCGTCACCAGCGCGTTGATGGCACACCTTACATTCTGCCCGGCTGGGCACATGGTAGGTGAACTCCAGCTGCTCGCCCTGACGCGTCAGGCTGTGGGCCTGATTGGCGCCGGCAACGGCGAGGCGCGCCTCGCCGCCTTGCCAGAGATAGGGTAGTGCCGTCCAGCCGCTCTCGCGGTGGATAAGCAGACGGGTCTCGACCAGGGTCTCGTTGGCTTCCCCTGTGAGCTGGGTGTCGCTTGGCAGGGCAAAGGTTTTGACCAGCACGGCGCCTACCGGCAGGTCGAAGGTGTCGCTCGGATGATAGTCGATCTGGCTGCCATCGGGCAGGAAGATGAAACGGTATTTATGGGCGTAGTCGGTAAACAGTTGGCTCGAGAGTTCGTAGCTAAAACCTGGGCCATTAGGAGCTGTGGTTGGTTTATCAGGCTGCTGAAATAGCCGATATTGGGACAGAAGCTGACAATCTTGCTCCATCAGTGCCTGCCAGTTGATCTCCCCCTCCTGGCTATCGCAGATATCCGTAGAGGGATCTGTGCCGCCCGTCGGCGGGGTCACAGGTGTGCCAGGCTGGTTGGTGTCTGTGCCTGTTGGATTGATCGAGGAGTCATCGCTGCCGCCGCAGGCCGTGAGGCATAGCAGCAAGAGAGCTAATAAAACTGGGCTCGAAAGCGGCAGCAAACCTTTTACTGGGCTGGTTAACATAGTTTCGGCTCGTGAGAAAAAGGGCCGCCAGATGGCGGCCCTTGGATTGGGATTATTGAGAGCAGGTGGCCAGCGGTAGTCGCTTGATCCACTCGGCAATCAAGGCCGTGCCTTCGGTGTGGGACAGGCTGCGACCTATCTCTGGCATGCGATCGCCAGGTGTCGTGCTATCCATGCGGAAGTGCAGGATAGAGGTCTCGCTCGAGCCAGGCACCACATCGTAGCTCAGCGAGCCACCGCCATAGGCGATTGGCGACTTACAGGTACCGTGAGAATAGCCGCTATCCTCCTCGTAGGTGCGCCAGTACTCCAGCTTCAGGCCAGTGTTAGAGGCGTTGCCTTCTGGGCGGTGACAGTGGGCGCAGTTGATATCCAGGTAGCCCTTGGCGGTTTGCATCAACTCGGCATCTGTCATGGCAGCCACCTTAGCCTCGTCGCCATCGTGGAAGGCGGGTACTGTAGGGATGCTTGCCTTGTCTGGCACGCCCTGCAAGATACCGGCGGCCTGCCACTTCATCAGCTGATTCATGGTGCCGTCGCTATAGGCATAGTCCTTGTTCAGATGACGCGCCTTAGGGCCGATTGGCACGAATACCGCGTTACTTGCATCGTCACTCTTGAACTGGTGGCACTGCTTACACTGGTTCATGCTGGGGACCACATAGTCGAAGTCCAGCGTCTTACCGTTGTGAACCACCTGCTTGGCCTGGATGGCACCGGCCTTGGCCAGCACCGCATCTGTCTGCTCTGCGTTAAACACATAGGGCAGGGCCGACCAACCTGTGGCGCGTTTAATAAGCAGTCGGGTCTCGACCAGTGTCTCGTTGGCCACGCCGCGCTTGCTGGTGTCGCTTGGCAGGGCGAAGGTCTTAGTGATCACGGTACCGACCGGGAAGTCCATGCTCTCGTTGGTCGAGTAGTTGGCCACCTTGTCCTCTGGCACGAAGACGAAGCGATACTTGCTGGCATAGTCGGTAAACAGCTGAGTGTTGAGATCGTAAGGGATGCCGCCTGAGTTCGCCCCAGTGCTCGGATCCTTGGTATCGGCAAACAGCTGATAGTCTGAGAGGTTAGGGCAGTTGGCGCCCAGCAGCGCATCCCAATTTACGCCTGGGGGGGTGGTGCTACACAGGCTAAGGTCACCATCGCCCACCAGACCACCTTCACCTTCGCCTATGGTGCCACCACCACCGACCAGGTTGCCGCCGTCACAGCCCTCGACATCGTCATCCACGCCGCAACCGAAGATCTGATCGCCAAAGGTGACAGTGTGCACAGGCAAACTGACCTGGGCACAGTTCATGATCTTATCCTGGGTCTTCTCATAGAGGACGTCGGCGATGCTGATATCTGTGTTGTTGTTGGCATAGAGACGACCGAAGGAGACATCGCCGTTATCGCGGGCACAGATGTTGTCGCTGCCATCATCGGCAAAAGGCAACTCCTTAAGCCCCAGATAGGCGGCGGTGCCGTTGTTGGAGAGCATCTCGCCCAGGCCATCGTAGAGGATCCCAGGGAAGGCGCCGTGGCTCAGCAGGTAGGCCTTGATGATATCTTCAATCAGATAGCCATTAGGCTTCTTGCCATAGTCTGTGATGACGTTGTCATGCAGATAGATGTTGCGTGGTGTCGGGCGCCAGCCATCTTCAATGGGCTGGCCCGGCTGGCCATAGTTGCCTACAAAGCTGGTCATATCCGGTTCGGCGATGAAGAAGCTGGAGACGGTCACCCCTAATGTGTCGTGGCCGGTGATCTCGTTGTTGAAGATCTCCACATCGTTGGTGGAGAGGATGATCACCCCAGTGCCCGGCGGCACGATATGTACCCCGGCAGGGTTAGAGGAGGCGTTGGCGAAGTTAGGGGTATTGTTGTTATACACCTTGTTGTTGAAGATACGCACACTGGAGCCATATCTGTGGTTGTTGATCGGCAGATCGAATACCAGGATGCCGCCCGTGTTGCCCATGGCTTCGTTGTCGTAGACGTCGGCGTATTTAGAGTTTTCAATCTCGATACCGGCGACGTTTTCTTTGGCGATGTTACGGCGAACCACTATGTACTCAGACTGACCCACATAGATACCGGCATCGGCGCTGCCGCGTACATAGGTGTCTTCGATGAGGATGTTTTCACACTCCACCGGATAGAGGCCGTAGGCGCCGTTATCTTCATCCAGTGCACCTTCCCATACGGTGGCCAGGCGTCTTAAGATGATGCCGTTGGTGTTTTTCAGCTTGATGCCGTTGTTCTTGGCCTCATTGACCGAGAGATCCTGGATAGTGATGTTAACGGCGTTCTGCACGAAGATACCATCGCCGGTGATCGATTCGGAGAAGTCCAGCACGGTCTCTTCCATGCCGTAGCCCATGATGGTGATGTTCTTGGCATAGGCACCGTCACCGTCCACGTCGCCGTCAAATAGCAGGGTCGACTCTATCTTAAAGTGTCCCTTAGGCAGCACGATCACATCATTGCTCTGGGCGTTGATCAGGGCTTCCTGAATGCGGGTGGTCAGATTCTCGCCATCTTCGATGATGATGGCACCGACCGGAAAGCTTGGGCCGGGATCCGTTGGTGTGGTGGTAACAGGTGGTGTCTCGACGTTAGGGGTATCTTCATCATCTGAGGAACAGGCGGTGATGGAGAGGGCCACTGCACTGGCCACTAGACTTGGGAGCAGCCACGAAGGCATCTTGTTGAACATAGTATCTCCTACTTATTGTTATTATTCCCACTCTAGATTGCACTGGCGTACTAGATAAGCAATGTGAAATCTGGCCAACAAACTTTTAACATCCGTAACAATCAGTGGCTTAGTACATTTTTTAAACAGGCGTTTGAGATAAAATTGAGGGAAAACAGTGAGGTGTGTAATTTATCAAACGGTAAATTTTGCGATACTCAACTGGTAGGAGGAGTTGATTTTAGCATTCAAGCCTGATAGGGAGCCTAAACCGTTAGCCTTGGGGCCGTTGTTTTGGGGCTGTTGCTTGGGGCTTGGGGCTTAGCGGGTAGGGCTGGATATAGGCTATAAGCCATTTGCGGCAATTTGTGGCGAGCCACCGATAGGCAGAGGGGTATTTAGCATGGGCTTGACCAAGCAGAGCCTTGGAGAAGTCTGGGCGCAGGTTTGAACAGTTTGAACAAAAGAAAATGGGAAACGCCAAGTGTACAGTCGGAGAAGACGGTCAGCACTCGGCGTAATAGCTATGCCCCCAGGTGAACAGATCAGCATACCGGGATAGTCTGCCCAGGTGCGTGCTTCAGGTGATCCTATTCACTCGGTTGCTGCGTATCGATAAGCCAGGGGCGGATAAAGCTGACGATCTGTGGCTGTGCCTGCTCGTTGGGGTGTATGCCGTCGGCCTGCATCAGCTCGGGATGAATGGCTATTTCTGTCATGAAGAAGGGCACCAAGGTGACCCCTTGCTCGCTCGATAGCTCCTGATAGACCTGGGTAAATTGTTTGGCGTAACGCGGGCCATAGTTGGGCGGCACCATCACCTCACTGAGCAGCACCTCGGCGCCTGAGTCCTTGGCGAGCAGTATCATTTTTGTAAGATTATTTTTCAATTGCTTAGGCGAAAATCCGCGCAGACCGTCGTTGCCGCCAAGCTCGATAAAGACCCGCTTGGCCTTGGTCGAGTCAAGCAGGGCGGGCAGTCGGCGCAGACCGCCGGCCGAGGTCTCACCGCTCACCGAGCCATTGATGATGGTGACCTCGGGGGATTGTTGCTGCAATAGATGCACCCAGCCCTTGTCTTGTTCCATGCCGTAGCTTGCGCTTAGGCTATCACCTAAGATCAATATCGGGTTAGCATGGGCCTGGGGGATCAAGAAGAAGACAAGCAGGCAAGCGGCTTGCACCAATCGGCTTAAGCGACGAAGCGAGAAGGAATTTATGTTAGAAAATAGTGCTATCAAGGTCAGTGATCTCTATAAATCGGTAACTACCCAAGAGGGAGAGCTTACTATCCTCAATGGCATCAATCTGGATGTCAAGTCGGGGGAGAGTGTGGCGATTCTTGGCCCCTCGGGTTCGGGTAAGTCGACCCTGCTCGGACTGCTGGCGGCGCTCGACTCGCCCACCAAGGGGGAGATAGTCCTCGATGGCGTGACCCTCAATGGTTTGGATGAGGAAGGCAAGGCCGCACTGCGTAAACAGAAAGTCAGCTTTATCTTTCAGTCTTTCATGCTGGTCGATACCCTCAACGCCCTGGAGAACGTCATGCTACCGGCCGAGCTATCTGGGATCAGTAACGCCAAGCAGAAGGCGCAGCAGATGCTCGAGCGTGTGGGCCTAAGCCACAGACTCAACCATTTCCCCAACCAGCTCTCAGGCGGCGAGCAGCAGCGTGTCGCCATCGCCAGGGCCTTCATCTGTGAGCCTAAGGTGCTGTTTGCCGACGAGCCGACGGGAAACCTGGATGGGGCCAACAGCGACAGGGTGGCGGACATGCTGTTTGAGCTCAACCGCGAGAGTGACACCACCCTGGTGCTGGTGACCCATGATCTCCAGCTGGCCAATCGTTGTCAGCGCCGCCTGAACATGCAGGCGGGGCAGTTAAGTGAGGTGATGAGCGAAACTGACAACAGCGGCGAGCAAGAGATGGCCCGTTCGAGCGCAGCGGAGGCGAGTTAATGGAGTCTCGCATCGCATGGAAGTTGTTTAAACGAGAGCTGCTGCAGGGACAGCTGTTACTCATCATATTGGCGATCACCCTGGCGGTCTTTTCGGTATCTGGCCTTGCGCGGGTGAGCGAGCGCCTGCAGCTGGCCATTAATGGCCAGGCCTCTAAGTTTATCGCCGCCGATCGCATCATCAATTCGCCGGTTCCGCTGGATGACAAGATCTTAGCCAAGGCCGATGCGCTGGGGCTCAGACACGTTGCCAGCATGCAGTTTAACTCCATGGCTTATGCAGGTGATGCCTTTCAGTTGGTGACGGTAAAGGCGGTTGGCGAAGGTTACCCCTTAAAAGGCGTGATAGAGCTGAGCGATGGCCCGACCGATAAGCTGCCCAAGGCGGACCAGCTCTGGTACGAGACCCGCCTGGGGGGGATCTTGGGTTATCCCAAGCAGCTCGAGCTAGGTAATGCCAACTTCAGCCTGAGCGCCGAGATAGCCAGGCTGCCCGATGCGGGCTTTAATCCCTTCGCTTCATCGCCCGTGGTGCTGATGCGACTTCAAGATGTGCCCAAGACTGGGGTGATTCAACCTGGCAGCCGGGTGAGTTATATCCATCAGTTCGCTGGAGAGGCTGACCAGCTCAAGGCCTTCGAGGCCGAAGTTAAGCCGCTGCTTAACAACAGTCAGCGCTGGGTCGATGTGCAGTCGGGGGATTCGCCCATCGCTGGTGCGGTCAAACGGGCCGAGCGCTTCTTGCTGCTCGCCAGCCTGCTGGGGATAGCGCTTGCCTGCGCCGCCATAGGGATCGCCGCCCAGCGCTACTGTCAGCGCCATTTCGACGTGGTGGCCATGCTCAAGACCTTCGGCGCTTCCAGCCGTCAGATCCGTATTCTCTTTGGCCTGCATCTGCTGTTGGTCACCCTTGCGGGTATCGCATTGGGGCTCATCGGCGGTTTCCTGCTTGATACGTTGATCAGCGCCTATCTGCCAGCCTCGATCTCGGCGTACTCGCCGCCGCTGTTTAGGCCTATCGCCTTAGGGGTCGCCACTGGGCTTATCTCGGCCTTCATGTTCTCGGCCTATCCGCTGATGAGACTGCTGGCCATTCCGCCCCTTAGGGTGTTGCAGCGCCAGCTAGAAGGAATTCAGCTGGGGATGTGGCTGCACCTGGTGCTTAGTCTATCGGCGATGGCACTGCTGGGGTATCTTTACTCACAGAGTCTGGTGCTCACCCTAACCGTGGTTGCTGCCGTGATGTTGCTCGGTGTCTTGCTGAGTCTGTTTGGTTTCTTGTTGATCCGCGCCGGTCACAGCGTAGGCATGAAGACCACCAACCCTATGCAGCTGGCCTTGGCGGGGCTCAGACGCCGCGCCAGGCAAAATGCGGTGCAGCTTGTGGGCTTTAGCAGCGCCCTGGTGTTGCTGCTGACCATCATAGCGCTTAGGCAAGACCTGCTCGATGAGTGGCATAAACAGCTGCCCGAACAGTCGCCCAACTACTTCCTGGTCAACATAGCGCCCGAGGAGCAGGCGCCGCTGGAGGCCTATTTTAGCGACAACCGCGTCAAGGCGACCGATATCTATCCAGTGATCCGTGGCCGTCTGGTGGCGATCAATGGCGAGAAGCTGATCTCTGCCGAGCAGGCAGATGAGGGGGCCCAAGGCCGAGTAGGGATTTCCCGCGAGCTGAATCTGACCTGGCGTACCTCTCTGCCACCCAATAACGAGCTGCTATCGGGTCACTTTAACCAAAAGGCCGATGAGGTGTCGGTGGAGTCCGGCGTGGCCGAGCGTCTCGGCATAGGCTTGGGGGATGAGCTCAGTTATGTGATCGACAATCAGCCGCTAACGGTGAAAGTTGCCAGCATTCGCGCCGTACACTGGGAGACGATGCAGCCTAACTTCTTCATGATCTTCCACCCCGACGCCCTGGCGCCCTTTGCCTATACCTCTATGGCCAGCTTCTATCTGGACGATAGCAAGCGACCTATGGTGATCGAGTTGATCAAACGCTTCCCCACGGTATCCATCATAGATGTCGGCGCCATGGTGAAGCAGCTTAGGCAGATCATCGATCAGGTCTCCCTGTCGCTGACCCTGGTGCTGGTACTGGTCCTGCTGGCCAGCAGCCTGGTGATGATAGCGCAGACCGAGGCGGGAATGGCGACGCGTCAGCGCGAGCTGGCGGTACTGCGCACCTTCGGAGCCTCTGGCTGGCTGCTGCGTATGGCCACCGCACTGGAGTTTGCCCTGCTTGGGCTGATCGCCGGCCTGCTTGCCGCCATAGTCGCCGAGTTTACCATCTACCTGCTGAAGACCCAGGTGTTTGAGCTGGTGGTCTATATGCATTGGGACTGGTGGCTGTTGGCGCCGCTTGCCGGCGCGGCCATCGTCGCGCTGCTCGGCACCTGGCGTTGTCGTCAGCTATTGCAGAAGTCCTGTCGACAACTCCTGCAGGGCTAGCGGGAAGTAAAAGAGCAGAGCGGCGCGAGTGGTTAGCGCGCCGCTAGTTCAAAGTTCAAAGTTCAAAGTTCAAGGCTCAAGGCTCAAGGCTCAAGGTTCAGGGTTTAAGCCTTTAAGGCTCGAGGGGTAAGACTTTAGCTTTTGGAGGCGCCAAATAGATTTGTCAGCGCGTCATCCAGATGAGTGTAGTGAAAACTAAAGCCCGCCTGGGTTAGCCGATCGGGGTAGACATATTGGCCTTCAAGCAAGAGCTGAGACATCTCACCTAAGGCCAGGCTTAGGATAGGGGCAGGCATAGGCAGCAGGGTGGGGCGGCTCAGGGCGGTGCCCAAAGAGTTGGTAAATTCGCGATTGCTGACCGGGTTAGGGGCGGTGGCGTTATAGATCCCCTGGCACTGCTCGTTATTTAACAGAAACAGTATGATAGCGATAAGATCTTCTCTGTGGATCCAGCTCATCCCCTGTTTGCCCGAGCCCACCACGCCGCCAGCGCCCAGCTTGAAGGGCAGCAACATCTTCTTCAGCGCGCCGCCGTTTAAACCGAGCACCAGGCCGATACGCATCACACAGACTCGGGTCAGCCCTTGGCACTGCAGGGCTAACTCTTCCCATTTGGCGCAGACGCTATGGGGGAATTTCTCCTCCTTGCCTGTGTCTTTGAAGTGGGCGAGGTCGAAACTCTCATCCAGGTGCACCTGCTTGTCATGATCGCCATAGATGCCGATGGCAGAGCCGCTGATGAAGACCTTAGGCGGCGTCTTGCTGGCCTCGAAGAGTTTGGCCAGACGCGCTGTGGTATCCCAGCGACTGTCACAGATCTTCTGCTTTACCTCCAGGCTCCAGCGCTTATCGGCAATGGGTTCGCCCGCCAGGTTGATGACGGCATCGAAGCCGTCGAGATTGGCCAGGGCGCTGAGGTTACCCAGTAACTTATGTTGGTTGCCAAGGGTGAGGTGGGCCTTGCCGGCCGAGCGGGTGAGCAAGGTGAGTTGATGTTCGCCTTCCAAGGCCTTCACCAAGGCCTTGCCTATGAATCCGGTTCCGCCGGTGATCAAAATCCGCATGCCGACTCCAATTTTTTAGGGGATATCAAAAATATACACCATAGCGAGGGATTCGGATCACTTTTAGGCGGCAGGTAATTAGGGAATGGGTGAGGCTTAGCCCTTTTGGTAGCAGAGCTGCATCGAGACCGAATCGGCAAATCTCAGGGCATGGGGCTTGTCTATCTCGACCGAGGCGAAATCGACCCATTCATGATCGCTGGCAATGCTTAACACCTGATCCGTGAGGTGTTCGAGCAGTGAGAAGCGATTGTTTTCAACTAAAGCAATGATTTTTTTCGTTATCGTGCGATAATTCAGGGCGTCTTGCATGTTATCGCTGTTACGGGCCTTAGCGGCGCAGTAATGGATTTCTGCGTTGATGGTGACGTCCTGTTTGTTGTTGATCTCATCTTCCTTGATGCCAATGTAGGTACGAAGACGGAGATTTTTAATTCGAATGATGGCGATTTCTGGTTTCATGATCGTAATTTTTCTTGTGTAAGATTTAAGTTAAGCCTATCAATATTATGGGTAATTCAGAAGGACTTTATTTAGATGACTCGATTTGATAATCAGGGGGTCGCGTTTAAAGGCTTTGCCATCATGGCGTTTATCGTCGTGATTCTGGCAGGGATAAAAGCCGCCAGCCCTATCGTGGTTCCCTTTGTGTTGTCGGCCTTTATTGCGGTGATCTGCAACCCGGCAATCAATGGCATGACCCGCCTTAAGCTGCCCCGCGCATTGGCGGTGGCCATCATGATGGTATTTATCGTGCTGATGGGGCTCTGGCTGGCCTCCTTGGTGGGGAGCTCAATCAACGAATTTTCCCGTCAGTTGCCCCTTTATCGGGATCAGCTGGTGGAGCAGTTTTCCTGGGTATTGACCAAGTTACAGGCGCTGAATATCGAGGTCTCCAAGGAGCAGATCTTGGCCTATTTCGACCCGGGTATTGCGCTGTCGATGACCACCAACATGTTGTCCAGTGTCGGCGGCGTGATGGCTAACCTGTTTCTGATCATTCTGACCGTAGTGTTTATGTTGTTTGAGGCTCAGGACTTGCCCAAGAAGCTGCATTTCGCGCTGGACGATCCTGACATGCGCATCAAGCAGATAGACAAGTTCCTGCAGTCAGTTAACCAATATATGGTGATCAAGACGTTGGTGAGCGTGGGGACCGGCGTGGTGGTCGGGACGGGCTTGGCGCTGATGGGCGTCGATTACGCCTTGCTCTGGGCCGTTGTCGCCTTCCTGTTTAACTATATTCCCAACATAGGCTCTATCATCGCCGCGATTCCGCCTGTGCTGCTGGCCTTTATTCAACTCGGCCCTGCGGGGGCGGGGGGCACGGCGCTGCTCTATCTGGCGACCAATACCGTGATGGGGAATATCGTCGAGCCCAAATATATGGGGCGCGGCCTGGGACTCTCGACCCTGGTGGTGTTCCTCTCCTTGATCTTCTGGGGCTGGCTGCTGGGCTCTGTGGGCATGTTGCTCTCTGTGCCGCTGACCATGATCGTCAAGATAGCGCTAGAGTCGAGTCAGAGCGGTGGTTGGCTGGCCATCTTACTGGCCGATCGCGTCGATGAGACCCTGGTTAACGCCGATGCACAGGTTAATGCCAAGGTACAGGTTAACGCTGAGGTACAGGTTAACGCCGATGCTCAGGTAAGTGGCAAGGCCAGCAAGCAAACCGATGCCGGCGAACAAGCCGACGTGGAAAAGTAGTTCATTATTCGATAAAGCAAATAGCATTAGTTAAAGCATAAAGTAATAGGTAAATAGCGTTAGATGGAGTCATTTAAGCAAGCAATACAGCAGGTGCAATTCTCTGACGAGGCCGAGCGGCTGTTCCATGGCCGTGGTGGTCGTTATGAGGGCGCCGAGCATCTGTGTCTCGACTGGTTTCCCCCTGTGCTCCTGCTCACCAGTTTCAAAGAGATCGATGAGGCGGCGCTTGAGGAGCTAACTCAGGCGATTCAGGCGCGTTGGAGAGAAGAGCAGGGAGAGCAGGGCTTTAACCTGGTATTCCAGCACAGATGCGCTGGGCAGACCCAGACCCATCTGCTATATGGTGAGGTGCCTGAGCCACATCTGGTGAGTGAAAACGGGGCGCGTTTTCAGATCCATCTGCTGCGCGGGCAAAACCATGGCCTGTTTCTCGATATGCGCGCCGGGCGCGCCTGGGTGAAGGCTAATGCCGCCCAGGCCAATGTGCTCAACCTGTTTGCCTATACCTGCGGCTTCTCTGTTATGGCGCTGCAGGGCGGTGCGGATCAGGTGGTCAATATCGACATGAGCAAGGGGGCGTTAGCCATAGGCAAGCAGAACCATCTGCTCAACGAGTTCCCCCATGGTGCACGCTTCCTGGGGCACGATATCTTCAAGTCTTGGGGCAAGCTAACCAAGATGGGGCCTTATGATCTCATCATCGCCGATCCGCCGAGTAATCAGCGCGGCAGCTTCGTGGCGACTAAGGATTATGCGCGCCTGCTGCGCCGTCTGCCTCAACTGTTGGCGCCGCAAGGCGAAGTCCTGCTGTGTCTCAACGCGCCCGAGCTTGGCATAGATTTTCTCAAACAGCAGGTGGCAGAGCAGAGTCCGACGCTGGAGTTTGTTGAGCAGCTGGCTAATCCCGAGGTATTCCTGGATAAAGATCCCGACAAGGCCTTGAAGGTGCTGCGCTATCGTCAGCGCCAAGCAGTATAAACTATAGGGCTAATGAGCCGCGCTCATGGCCAGATCTATTCAAGCCATGAGCCTCTAGTTTGTAGCGGCAGAGTTAGTAGGGGTAGAGTTATTAGCGTTAGAGTTAGTAGCGGTAGAGTTCCTGAATCAAGGACTGACCGTGAGATTCGATGACCTGGGCTATCTGTTGGTGGTCCAGGTTTTTTAATGCCGAAATTTCGTTAAACAGTTTCTCTTGTACGTCAAAGGGCATGGACATCGAGTCCATGAATAGGTGGATAGATAAGGTGTCTCCCTGCGTAAACAGGTCGGCTAGCCTTTGGGCCTCAAATTCGATCAGCGTGTTCATTGCATCACCTCACTCCTGCTTGCGCAAACGATTCGCTATTAATTAATTGATAGCAGTTCTCATTTGAGTCATTAGATCGTTTTATTGTAAAGAAAATGTTTTTTAGTTTTTGCAGCAGTAAAAAAATGAAAGACTTTCACCCTGTTCATTGAATATTGACACTTTTAGGCATTTTTTTGCTAAATGTGGCCACAATACTGAAAGTTTTCTGTAAGTCCCACTTTTTTAGTGTTACACTAGCGCCCATGAGTTAGCAGATAGTTGCAGCTTATACCCAAGGCAAAATGCACCAATAAAAAAGCATGCCTGTACCCTACACAAAAATCTGGAGTCGTTATGGAAGCCCGTGAATACGAGAGCGCTTATTACCAAGTACAAGATGAAGTAATTGAGTCATTACCCGTTGAGATGGATGACGAAGCGTTTTTGGATTAAGGAAATATCCAAACTGAATTTTCACTTAGGTGCCGAGTCTAACTGGGTGCGTTAAGGTGAGAGTCTTCAGACAGAAAGAGCAGCCCTAGGGCTGCTCTTTTTTGTGGTTGTGACGCTAATTGTTTTGCCGCTTTATGGGCGACACTATTGCCCGTGTGTAGGCTCGATCTCTAAGCTAGGTCTGTCTCTAAAGCTAGGCCTCCAAAGCTAGAACTCTGGCATCGGCCACTCAGGTTGAGACAAGAGGTTGTTGAGACCAGTGCTTGTTGAGATTAGGGCTTGAAGAGACTAGCGCTTAGTTGAGGTTGCCTTTCTCCGGCAAAATTTCCACTATCACCCAGCGTTTATTAACCTTGTGCAGGCGTATGGTGCGATCGTCTATCCAAGGTTGGCCGCCCTTGAGTCCCGTCATCTTGACGATCACCGTGACATCCTTGGTAAATTTGCGGAAGAAGTCGATATCTATCTCTTCGATCTCCAGGGTCACGTCGCGCATGGAAAGGTTTAACACGTGGCGCTGCACCGAGGCGGCGATATAGTAGTGCGACAGCACCTTCTGCATCGGCTCATCGACAAACTGCTTGGCCTTCTCGACATCTCTGTCGACATAGATAGCGCGAAAGAATCCTAATGAGACCTGCTCAGGTGTCATGACGCCCGACACGGTTTCCGAGTCTGGGCTGCAGGCCGTTAAGAATAAAATGAAGATAAAGAGTAATTTTTTCATAGGGTTTAATCGAAAGGCTTTGGCCTAGTATCGCGATTCTCTAAAGCCTTGGCAAGCGGGGCGCGTCAGTCAAAAGTACTTGACTCTTAGGAGCTGGGCTGGCATATCTGAATGAACAAATTGTTACGGTTATCCACAGAATCTGTGGACAAGTATGTTGAAGAGTCGATGCATAACTCTTAAGTGACTGAACTTAATTGGTAAATTTGTGTGGTCATTTTTTGACGCATTGTGCATCTCTGAATATTTTTTAATCTTTCCAAACCGTTTGAGTATAAAAAAAGCCTGTCTTGTGACAGGCTTTTTCGATCTTATGGCGAGTACAGATTAGTTCTGTGAGGCTTGAATCGCCGTCAGTGCGATGGTGTAGACGATGTCGTCTACCAGGGCGCCACGAGACAGATCGTTAACCGGCTTGCGCATACCTTGTAGCATAGGGCCGATACTGATCAGATCCGCACTACGCTGAACCGCCTTGTAGGTGGTGTTACCTGTGTTCAGATCCGGGAAGACGAACACGGTTGCCTGACCGGCCACTGGGCTGTTTGGCGCCTTAGATTGAGCTACGTTTGGCATCACGGCGGCGTCATATTGCAATGGGCCGTCGATCACCAGCTCAGGGCGTTTCTCCTTGGCGATACGGGTTGCTTCGCGTACCTTATCAACGTCTGAACCTGTGCCTGAGCTACCGGTTGAGTAGCTGATCATGGCTACCTTAGGCTCGATGCCGAAGGCCGCGGCGCTATCTGCCGACTGAATGGCGATATCCGCCAGCTGCTCGGCGTTTGGATCTGGGTTGATGGCACAGTCACCATAAACCAGTACCTGATCCGGCATCAGCATGAAGAAGATAGAGGAAACCAAGCTAGAACCCGGCGCCGTCTTGATCAGCTGTAGTGGCGGACGTATGGTGTTGGCCGTGGTGTTTACTGCACCAGAGACGATACCGTCGACTTCACCCTGTGCCAGCATCATGGTACCCAGTACCATGTTATCTTCCAGCTGCTCACGGGCGACCACTTCTGTCATGCCTTTGTGTCGACGCAGTTCAACCATAGGCGCAACATAGCGCTCACGAGCGGTTTCAGGCTCGATGATTTCAACGCCTTCGCCCAGGGTTACACCCTGTTGGCTGGCGATACGCTGGATCTCTTCAGGGTTTCCAATCAGCACACAGCGGGCAATGCCACGTTCGGCGCAGATGGCGGCCGCTTCGATGGTTCTTGGTTCGTCACCCTCAGGCAGTACCACTGTCTTGGCCGCGGCGCGGGCAAGCTCGGTGAGCTTATAGCGGAACGCAGGTGGCGACAGTCTGTGCTCACGCGGTGAGTTCATGGTGACGCTTTCTACCCAGCTCTGGTCGATATGGCTGGCAACGTATTCCTGCACCTCTTCGATACGCACGGCATCATCCACAGGCACCTCATGGTCGAAGCGCTGGATATTGAGCGAGGTCTGCCAGGTGTTGGTGTCGATCAAGAATACCGGCAAACCTGTCTCGAAGGCTTGCTCACACAGGGCCATGATCTCAGGCTCTGGCTCGTAGCTACCTGTCAGCAGCAGTGCACCCACCTTGACGCCGTTCATCGCCGCCAGACAGGCAGAGACGATAACGTCTGAGCGGTCGCCCGAGGTCACCAGCAGAGAGTCTGTCTTGATGTGGGTAACCATGTTAGGAATACTGCGGGCGCAGAAGGTGACCTTGCGCAGACGACGGGTATTCATCTCGCCGGCGTTGATGATGCGGGCACTCAAGTGCTTGGCCAAATCTGAGGCGCGTGGTGCGACCAGATTCAAGTTATATGGCACGCTGCCTAGGATACGCAGCTTACTCTTACCGGGAAGCTGGAACATGCTAGCGGCGTCTGGACGCTGCACATCCTGGTGATCGAACACCTCTGACAGATCCGGGCGGGCGCGGCCTTCATCGTCTACCGGGGCACCAATCTTGTTGATGATGGCGCCGATGAGACGTTTGTTCTTGCTGCCACCCCAGGCGTTGTGGGCGATTTCGAGACGGTTCATCAAGGCGGTCGGGGTTTCGTTACCCGGCGCGGCGACGAAGATGATGTCAGCATCCAGCGCCTTGGCGATCTCGTAGTTGATGTCGTCAGAGAAAGGGTGGTTGCGGGTTTGTACCAGACCTTCGACGATCAGGGTTTCGCTTGGGTCGGCACACTCGGTGGCGCGGGCGATGATCTGCTCCATCAGGACATCTGTCTGATCGGTGCGGATCAAGTGCTCGGCGTGAGCCATGTCGAAAGGCTCGAGCGGGTTAACCGTCGGCGACTTGCTTAGGATGGTGGTCGAACGCTCAGGGCCCTTATCGGTTGGGCGCTGCTGGGCGATAGGCTTGAAGAATCTCACCTTTACCCCGTGGCGCTCCAGCGCGCGTACCATGCCTAGACTGATAGAAGTCAGGCCGACGCCGGTACCATTGGGGATGAGCATAATATTGCGAGACATAGTTACCTCTTATGCCCCGGCCAGACATACGGCCGGGTCTTGTCAAAATTGGTGGCGGCGCAGGGCGCCGCGATAGCATTTACTGCTTCGGTAACATTACTTTAGCAGTGAAACGGCGTCTTCGGCGATCACCCACTCTTCGTTGGTTGGGATCACCATGGCAACTGGGCCATTGTCTGTGGTGATCTGACCCTGGTTACCAAAGCGTGCCGCCTGGTTACGTGCTGGATCCACTTCGAAGTTGAAGATAGCGAGCAGGTTAAGCACCTTCTCACGGATAAGATCTGAGTTCTCACCGATACCGCCGGTGAATACCAAGGCGTCCAGACGACCCAGTGGCACAGTGTAAGAGGCGATATATTTGGCCAGACGGTAGCAGAAGATCTCAAGCGCCAGCGTCGCGCCCTTGTGGCCTTCGGCGTAGCCTTCTTCGATGCCGCGACAGTCGTTAGTCAGCTCAGAGATGCCCAGCAGACCGCTCTGCTTGTTCATCAGGTTGTTGACTTCATCTAAGGTGTAACCCAGACGATCTACCAGGTGGTAGATGATAGATGGGTCGATGTCACCACAGCGGGTACCCATGACCAGACCTTCGAGCGGTGTCAGACCCATAGAGGTATCGACACTCTTACCGCCTTTAACCGCGGTGACAGACGCGCCGTTACCCAGGTGGGCACAGATGACGTTGGTGTCGGCTAACTCTTTACCCAGCGCCTTGGCGGCTTCGCGGCTCACGAACAGGTGGCTGGTGCCATGCATGCCGTAGCGACGGATGCCATGTTCGCGATAGAGTTTGTAGGGCAGGGCATACACGAAGGCGCGCTCTGGCATGGTTTGGTGGAAGGCGGTGTCAAATACGGCAACCTGTGGCAGGCCAGGGAAAGAGGCCTGGGCGGCGCGAATACCGATAAGGTGCGCTGGGTTGTGTAGCGGTGCCAGGGCGGCACAATCTTCGATACCCGCAATCACGCTGTCATCGATCACCACCGAATGGGTAAACTTCTCACCACCGTGAACCACACGGTGACCGATTGCCTGGATCTGGGCGGCGACGTCAGGATACTGGCCCAGAATCTCTTTAACGATAAACTCGACCGCCTCGCGGTGGGCGGTGAAGGCCCCTAGCTTAGACTCGAATTTGTTGCCATCGACTTTCCACTTGATGCGTGAATCTTCCAGACCAAAGCACTCTGCTAGACCTGAGATCTGGTCGTCACCCGTAAGCGCGTCGATAATGGCGAACTTCAGTGATGAGCTGCCGCAGTTTAGTACCAAAACCAGTTTGTTAGACATGTTTAAAACCTTTTGCAAAGTGAGTGAATGACTGGCATTCACCAAAATTAAATGACCACAAAGCCTAGGGCCGGTGTCGCTTTAAATTCTCGTTCCTGAGATTAAGATTCGGTCTCTGCCAAGGCGATGTCGCTTGGGGCTGACGCTCGCCTTGTGCTATGGTAAAGACAGTCTCTTAAGTGTTAGGTGTCATCATTGACTGTTCAAGTGTTAAAAACCTTAGGGGTCGGTCGTCGCTATATGAAGACTTGGCCTATGGTTAGACAACTTAGTTTTTATTTTCCAGAGTATCGCGTGATCCGCGCGACGGCTCTGGCGATTCGCTTGATGCCTCTGCTGGCCCTGCTGGCCGGCGGCAGTCAACTCTATCTGTATGGCTGGGCCTGGTTACCTCAGGCTATCACCATCGCCTTATTCTTTATCAGCTTGCCTATTCAAGGCTTGCTTTGGCTCGGTTGGCGCGCTAAGCATCCGCTGCCACTTTCTCTGCTGGATTGGGGCAATAATCTGTCCGCCAAGCTCCAGGGGATGGGGGTGGCTTGTCCCCCGCTAGGTGCTAGTGCCTGTTATCTGGACATGGCGGTCATCTTGAAGATGGCCTTCGAGCGTCTCGATAAACACTACTGGGAAGCGCTCTAACCTTTGTTAGTACACGGCAGTTATGCCGGCTTCCACAAACACCTGTTTAATCTGTTCCATGGTTTCGCGCGATGGGGGAGAGATATCCTTGAGGGTGTACTCTTCGCCCATGGCTTCCCATTTGTGTTTTCCTAGCTCGTGGTAGGGCAGTAGCTCCACCTTCTCCACGTTGGTCATAGGTTTAATAAATTCTGCCAAGCCCTTTGCCGAAGCAATATCATCTGTATAGCCGCCCACGACCACATAGCGTATCCACACTTTTTGTTGGCGTTTTTGGAGATACTGGGCAAATTGCAGCGTGCGATGATTGCTGACATGGGTTAAGGCGATGTGTTGGTCGTCATCGATATGTTTGATATCGAGCAGCACCAAGTCTGTGTTATCGAGGAGTTCATCGATAACAGGTGTGTATTTACGTACGAAGCCGTTGGTGTCTAGGCAGGTGTGTATGCCTTGCGCTTTGCAGGCCTTGAACAGGGCCGCGACAAATTCGGCTTGCAGTATGGCTTCGCCGCCACTGGCGGTGACGCCTCCGCCGCTGGACTCGAGAAAAGGTCGATAGCTGATGATCTGTTCCATCAGCACGTCGACCTCGATTTCATGTCCACCGTGAAGATCCCAGGTATCACGATTATGGCAGTATTGGCAGCGCATCAAACAGCCTTGCATAAAGGTGATAAACCGAATGCCGGGACCGTCAACTGTGCCAAAGGATTCCAGTGAGTGAATCCGCCCTTTTACTGTCATTGTGACTCCGAAAACTTCAATTAAAGTAGGCTGTGCTAAATTAGTGCACAGCCTAGCTTATATTCACCAAAAATCTAGCGTTTGACCGCTCGATTGACGGAAATTACATCCCTTTGGTGAAAGTACGTGTAATGACGTCCTGTTGCTGCTCTGGTGTCAGTGCGTTGAAGCGCACGGCGTAACCAGAAACACGGATAGTCAGCTGTGGATATTTGTCAGGGTTAACCACTGCATCCTCCAGCATTTCGCGGTTCATCACGTTCACGTTCAGGTGCTGACCACCTTCGCGGGTCTCATTGTGAGCGAAGTAACCATCCATCAGCGCAGCCAGGTTAGCGCGGCGACCGTCGTCATCTTTACCCAGGGCATTTGGCACGATAGAGAAGGTATAAGAGATACCGTCCTGTGCGTGAGCAAATGGCAGCTTGGCAACTGAAGTCAGTGAGGCGATAGCGCCTTTCTCGTCACGGCCGTGCATTGGGTTTGCGCCCGGTGCAAATGGCGCGCCGGCTGGACGACCGTCTGGTGTCGTCCCTGTCTTCTTACCATAAACCACGTTTGAGGTGATGGTGAGGATAGACTGAGTCGGGATCGCGTTACGGTACATCTTCTTGTGACGGATCTTAGCCATGAAGCGCTCAACCAGCTCGGTAGCCAGGTCATCGACGCGTGCATCGTTGTTACCAAACTTAGGATATTCACCTTCGATGTCGAAATCGACGGCGATGCCGTTTTCGTCACGAATTGGCTTAACCTTGGCAAACTTGATGGCAGACAGTGAGTCGGCAGCAATAGACAGACCAGCGATACCACAAGCCATGGTGCGACGTACGTCTCTGTCATGTAGCGCCATCAGGGCCGCTTCGTAAGAGTACTTGTCGTGCATGTAGTGGATAGCGTTCAGTGCAGACACATATTGGGTGGCTAACCACTCCATCATGGTGTCCAGGCGGCCCATCACATCGTCAAAGTCCAGCACTTCATCTTTGATTGGCTCAAATTTAGGGCCGATCTGTGTCTTAAGCTTCTCATCCACACCGCCGTTGATGGCGTAAAGCATGGTCTTGGCCAGGTTGGCGCGGGCACCGAAGAACTGCATGTGCTTACCAACAACCATAGGGCTCACACAACAGGCGATGGCGTAGTCGTCAGAATCGAAATCTGGACGCATCAGGTCATCGTTTTCGTACTGAATAGAGCTGGTATCGATAGAGACCTTAGCGCAGTACTTCTTGAAGTTAAGTGGTAGCTTCTCTGACCAAAGCACTGTGATGTTTGGCTCAGGGCTTGGACCCATGTTGTATAGGGTGTGCAGGAAGCGGAAACTAGACTTAGTCACCAGAGTACGGCCATCAAGACCCATACCCGCGATAGACTCGGTAGCCCAGATTGGGTCGCCAGAGAATAGCTCGTCGTACTCAGGGGTACGTAGGAAGCGCACCATACGTAGCTTCATCACGAAATGGTCAACCATCTCCTGGGCTTGTTGTTCGGTCAACACGCCATTGTTGATGTCACGCTCGATGTAGATATCCAGGAAGCTAGAGGTACGGCCAAGAGACATGGCGGCGCCGTTTTGGCTCTTCACTGCGGCCAGGTAGCCGAAGTAAGTCCACTGAATCGCTTCTTTAGCGTTGGTTGCAGGACCTGAGATGTCACAGCCGTAGCTGGCAGCCATCTGCTTCATCTGACCCAGGGCTTTGTGCTGCTCGGCGATCTCTTCGCGTAGTTGCATGGTGGCTGAAAGATCTTCACCCGCTTCAAACTGCGCCTGCAGTGAGCTGAACTGGGCAAATTTTTCCTGCATCAGATAATCGATACCGTACAGGGCGATACGACGGTAGTCACCAATGATACGACCACGGCCGTAAGCATCTGGCAGACCTGTCAGTACGCCAGACTTACGGCAGCGCATGATCTCAGGGGTGTAGATGTCGAACACGCCTTGGTTGTGGGTCTTGCGCAGCTCTGAGTAGACATATTTGATGTTTGGATCCAGTTCACGACCATAGGCAGCGCATGAACCTTCGACCATGCGGATACCGCCATTGGGTAACATGGCACGCTTAAGTGGCGCGTCTGTTTGTAGACCGACAATGGTTTCAAGATCTTGGTCGATGTAACCTGCAGCATGAGAGGTAATGGTAGAGACTTTGTCGGTATCGAAATCAACCGGCGCGTGGGTGCGGTTTTCCTGTTTGATACCTTCCATCACTTTGTCCCAAAGCGCACTGGTCGCTTCGGTGGCGCCTGCTAGGAAAGATTCGTCTCCTTCATAGGGCTTGTAGTTCTTTTGAATAAAGTCGCGTACATTTACTTCAGACTTCCAATCACCAGGAGTAAAACCTTCCCACGCTTTGGTGAACAGCTCAGTTTTTTCGGTCATCGTACTAATACCTTCTGTTTGAGATAAAGGTTATTGGTTATCGAGAGGCTGTCACTGCAGACGTTGCGATACACCAATAGCTATTCTTCGCAGCTCCCTTCAATGTATTACCCGGATGATGGGAACTGAATTATCGAACCGGTAAACCGTGTCGATTTGAATCTGTTTTACGCGATATCCGAAGCCGTTTGACACTCACTGTCTAAATCGATTCGGTTATCGTTAAATTGGTAAGACCAATTAACCATGTGCATAGTACCATATCTCCCTAGACGCTGCATCTGAATCGGTCCGCTTTTGCCCGAGTTAATGCCAAAATTGCTATCGGGTTATCATTTTTGGCGCAAAATTTCGTTTGCATCTCACCTAAGAGTCGGTTATTTGCGCGAGGTGGTTCACACCTTTGTATGACTGCCAATGACATCGAGGATAAGGGCGATTCCCTGGCGTTATGAGCACCATGCCCATAGGGCATATTGATGCCTGTTATCAGCAAGTTTGATGTAAGTATAGGGGAGATAAAAATGAAGAGGGCCTAAGCCCTCTTCGTTGTCGTTTGCGCGATTAAAGTAGCGCCGGGATCCCTTGAATCATCCCCACCGCGAGCATGGCGGCGAGACAGATAACAAAGGCCAGACCCGGAATGATCAGCCTGTCGGCTAGGCTCAGGCTAGCGGCACGTTCTTTATCACCAATCAGGCCGTTATTGTCTAATAGCATGGTAAGCGCCCAGGCCAGCACAGGGTTGGCGACGAATGAGGCGAAGATACAGATCCCCGCCGCCTGGCTGCTTTGGGTGTCTTTCACCATCTGCATGCCGGCTTCCAGTAGTGGCAGGAATACGCCAACCAGCAGCGCGATTGACATTACTGGACGCCATACGGTGACATCCATTGGGTAACCCAGTACCGCGACTATGATACACAGGCTGCCCAGTAAGATGGCGCCGGCAGGAATAGGACGCTTAGCGATCGCCGCCGGGATCATATAGGTACCCCATGAAGAGGTGATGTTACCGCCACCCACAGCCGTACCGACGATTTGACGTAGTGAGCAGGTGGTCATGGTGTCATCCACATCCATCAGCACTTTCTCTGTGCCTTTAGGGTAGTTCAGCTCTTGGAAGATACGGTGACCGAGGAAGTCTGGTGACCACATGGCAACCGCCAGGATGGCGAAAGGCAGCGACGCGATGAAGTGCTCGAAGTTAGGTAAGCCTAGCTGCCAGCCGTGTTCGGTAGAGCCCCACCAGTACACTGGGTTCAGGTTAGGGATGCCAGGTGCGGTAACAAACTGCAGATCTAAGCCGGCGCCGAGGGCGAAGGCCAGCGCAATTGCCGCGATTGAACAAAGCGGAATAGCCAGCCAGCGTTTACCCACCTTGGCCAGATAGGCGTACAGGACAACGTTCACCAAGAGGATGAAGAAGGCAACATAACCCAGGCTATAGTCCAGGGCGTGCTTGGCCTGCAGGCCACCGGCCCAGTCAAACAGCGAGGTGATCTGACTCTTGGCGCCCATGAAGCCCAGGAAGACCAAGAGTCCCCCCGCGACGCCGCTGGAGGTGAGGTTCACCAACCTGGAGCCACCTTTAAAGTAACTGAGCAACAGACCAAAGATACCCAGTAGGATCGCAAGCGCTAATGGGTGCGCGCCAGCTAAGGCGATGGTACCGATAAGTGGGATCATGGGGCCGTGGTTGCCGCCAAGGTTAGCGCGAGGGTTGATAAAGCCGGAACTGATGATACAGAAGAGCAGGGCGGGGATGAGCATTTCGACGCGAACCACCTGAATGGCGAATTCGGCGCCCAGGTTGATGTGTTCCCAGCGCTCACTCAGGCCCGAAGCCCAGGCGGCCATTACGGCGGAATACATTACCGTGATGCCGATAGTACCAGCGATGGCGGGTACTAAGTCTTCCCACTCGAAGCGGAAGTCGCGTCCCGGCAGGTTGAGGCCCCAACGTCTGGGCTTCATGATCTGTAATTCGTGGTCTAAATATTCTTCACGAGTGGCAAACTCGCTGGCAGGACGGTGAAGCGCCTTGTAAGTCAGCTCAGAGGCTTCCATCTCTTCTTTTTTGACTGTTTCTGACATAATTTCTCATTCTCCGAAAAGAACTTATTGACTCATCAATTCGATGAAGACTTAGAGGTAATCCTTGCAAGTCAGCGAGTGTCGTTTGTTGAAAAACCCCCAGGTGCCACTCGAGTAACTTGTCCGCCCCCTAGAATGGATAAAACACCCTAAATCCGGCGAGCAGTTGCATCCCTAACGCTGTTTAAAATTGGTCTGACCAATTTACCTCATAAATCTTAACATAGTGAATTTCACCTGACATTAACTATCAATAAACTTGAAACTGGTGATTAGATGATTTGGGAGCTAGTTAACATCTTGTATCGCCATTTCAGATCAATTTTTACATTAGGCATATATATTGCGTTTGGATATGGATCGCGCCTTTTGTCACTTTTGGGAGCCACTCCCCCCATTCTCAGCAAATTAGAGATGCCTCGCACGGCTCACATTTTTGGCTGGGGCAGGCTTCACAAAAAGCCTGTGCGATGTGCGTCGCGTCTCGAAAATGCTCATCTGCGTCTGCCGCTTCGCCTCCAGCGCGCCCACACAAAGGACTCGCCAGGGATGTTAATCAAGATGCCTTATAGCTTAGGCAATAGGTGGTTAGTTGCCAGTTTGCTTGGTGAGCCGCACGCCTTTACACCTCATGGGCGCTTTTATCTCTATTTTCCTAATTAACACATGTTTTCTTATAACTTATTGTATTTAATCGTTTTAAAGGTTATTTGTTGCTGACTTAACAACTTGATTACCTCCAGGTTTGGTTATCAATTTTACTGATTGTTTCATTCATTATTATCAAATTTTATTTCGCCTTTTTAATGGCTAATCTCGGCATCAGAGAGTGAAGCAATAGGCTAACTCTTTGTAAAAACATTTATTAATCAATAGCCGTCTTTCGGGACTTGGCACTTGCGGAGATGATGTTAATGAAATTTCACCCCTGTTTTACGCTCGGCTGGAGATGGACGCGCCATGACGATACCTAATCTAGTGCCACTTGCAGCCAGGCGGGTCGAGCCAGCGCCTTCGAGCGAGCCTAGTCTGTGTCAACGCGTCGCGACTTATGGTCAGGAGAAGGTAACTAAGCAGGCGATGCAGTCTATCGGCCAGGCGATGTTTGCCGGCGCCTTTATCGCGCTCGCCTTCGTGTTTTATCTCACCGTTACCACGGGGGCATCTGGCGATTGGGGCATGGTACGACTCGTTGGCGGCCTGGCCTTTAGCTTGGGGCTGATGTTGGTGGTGATCTGTGGTGGTGAGCTGTTTACCAGTAGCGTACTGAGCAGCGTCGCCTGGGCGCAGAAACGTGTCAGCACGCGGGAGCTGCTGGCCTGTTGGGGACGCGTCTATCTGGGTAACTTTTGCGGCGCCATGATCATGCTGGCTTTGATCCTCAGTGCCAAGATGTATCTGTTAGACGGTGGACTCTGGGGACTCAACGCCTTGAAGGTCGCCCAACATAAGCTGCACCACTCCTGGGGCCAGGCGTTCGCACTGGGCATCTTATGTAACATGCTGGTTTGTTTAGGGGTTTGGATGACCTTCGCCAGTAAGGAGGCGCTGACTAAGGCCATCTTGTTGATGCTACCCGTGGCGATGTTTGTCAGCAGCGGCTTCGAGCACAGCATAGCCAATCTCTTCATGGTGCCGCTGGGGATCGCCATTAAGCAGTTGGCCATCTGGGACTGGTATCAGATCCCCGGATTTACCGCCGAGCAATTTAGTGATCTGACGCTGCTTCATTTTCTGACCAATAACCTTATCCCTGTGACCGCGGGCAATATCGTCGGCGGTGGCCTAGTGGTGGGGCTGGGTTACTGGTGGATAGATTCAAGTAAGGCACATGTTGGCCCACTCGCTCAGGTGACATCTATGACGGTGCATCTCGAACCTGTGTTAAGCCGCAGTGATCAGAGTAACAGACAGGACAACGGCAGCGAACTCGCTGCAAATTCAATCTCAATATTATCTAGTAAAGCTTGCAGGGGAGAGACCCAAATGCCTAAATCGATTCAAAAATTAAATGTCAGCGTGCTGATGGAGCAGACACCTTTTACCCTAGCCCCCGAGCTGTCTGTATATGAGGGGCTTAAGCAGCTCAACGAGAAGCAGCTCCGCGGCGCGCCCGTGGTTGATGCTAAGCAACGCCTGCTGGGGTTTGTCTCTCAGCAAGATCTGCTGCGTAGCCTATGGTCAGAAGAGTTTGTTCGTGGCATTAGCTACAAGGTGGCCGATCTGATGCAGACCAGGGTGCTGACGGTAACCCCTGATGATGCGGTGGCCGATCTTATTGAGGTGATGGTGGTAGACCGTGACAAGCTGTTTCCCGTGAGTGACATGGGGGTGCTGACTGGCCATACCTATGCCAGTTACGAGGAGCGACTGCGCCATGCCAGCGCCAGTAAGCCCAGCTGTTTTCCTGTGGTCAGTGAAGGCAAGTTAGTTGGGGTGATTAACCGAGAGTCCATCGTAGCCAAGGTATGCGCCATCTACGAATAGTGTCCAAGACCAGCTGTAAACATTAAAAAGGGGCGAATGCCCCTTTTTAATGTTTACCGAACAGCTAGCCGAATTGCCTACTCATATTACCTATGAGTTAAGCAGGCAGTGAGTTGTGCAACTAACCAAATTCGCTATTTATTGCCTTTGGCGTGCTGGCGATGTTTGCTCAGGCGTCTGGCCTCGGTGATCACGCAGTCACGTAGCGGATTCTCGCCTGAATCGCAGCGCCACACGAAAGAGAGGTGCCTCTGCATATTGAGTTGCGGCGTTGGTAAGATAACCAGCTCGCCGGCGGCGACCTCTTTCTCCACATCCAGGAAAGGCAGGCTACTCAGATAGGGGCCATTTTTCACCAAGGCCTTGAGCAGGGAGACATGCTCATACTCTTTCCATACGTGAAGCTTTTCGATGACGCCGTGGATGGCTCCCTCGAAGATGCGGCGGGTCCCGGCGCCTTGTTCGCGCAGCACCCATCTTGCCTGTTCAAGCTGCGCCAGGCTGATGTTGGTTTGCTTGGCGTAGGGGTGGTGAGGCGAGGCGACTACCACCAGATGATCGTCTAACCATTGCTCCTGATAGAGACGGCTGTCGTCGTTGCGGCCTTCTATGATGCCAAAGTCATATTCGTAATTAAGTAAGCCCTCGACCACGTTCTCGGTATTCTCCACTGTGAGCTCGATCCTAAGTTCAGGAAAATCGGTATCGATTTTACTGATGAGCTCAGGCAGCAGATGTTCGGCGGCCGTCTGACTCGAGCATAAACGGAAACGACCACTTATAAGGTGTTGTTCGTGAAGGCCTAGTTCGATCTGTTGTGCATCTTGCAGCAGGCGTCTTGCCCTTGGGCGTAACCAGTTTCCCCAGTGGCTGAGGGTGAGGCGATTGCCCTGTCTGATAAACAGCGGGCGGCCGAGCAGGTTTTCCAACTGGCCAAGGGACATGCTGACTGCAGACTGAGTCATCGACAGTTTTCGCGCCGCGGCACTCACACTTTCCAGGCTGGCTACGGCATCGAACACCATGATTTGTTTTAGTGAGTACTTCATCGAGCTTTTGGCGTCCTAACTGATTTAAACAATAAAGAAAACTATCAATAAAATTGATGCTTGTGTGATATTGATTGTATGAGCGACCGAGTGCTTTCACAAGTAAAGCGTTGATTTTATCTAAGTTACTCGACCTGCCTCACTCTTTGGCGGCGTCTTGTGCGCCCCATGACAATTTTGACCAATACGTGAATCCTATCCAGGGATGCTTGAGCAATATGGCCGCCTGGTCTGAGGGTTATCCATTATTGGCCAGCGCGGGGGATTCTTGTGCAGTGAAAAGGGAATTGGTTTATATTGGCGGGCAACAACTTAGATTCCAAGAATAACCATGGAAAAACAATGGCAAATCAAGCGCCTTCCCCGGCGGTGAACCCGCAAAAGAAAATTCCTTTACCCGATACTTTAGTGATCATCTTCTTCGTGGCGCTAGCCGCCATGTTGTTGACCTATCTGGTACCTGTTGGCTCCTTCGAGACCCAGGAGATCCATTATCTTGCCGATGGCGTCGAAAAACAGCGTAGTGTGGTCGACCCGAACTCGTTTCGCTTTAGCCTGGATGAGGCCGGAGAGCATCTCAAGCAACCGGTAGCCCTATTTGAGGGAGGGGGAGGCGTAGGTTTCTTTAACTTTGCCTTCGAAGGCTTAACCTCGGGTTCTAAATGGGGCACCGCCATAGGGGTGATCATGTTTATGCTGGTGATAGGCGGCGCCTTCGGCATAGTGATGGAGACTGGCACCATAGATAACGGCATCATAAGGCTTATTGATAAGACCCAGGGTAACGAGCGCCTCTTCATTCCCGTGCTCTTTATCCTGTTCTCCCTTGGCGGCGCCGTGTTTGGCATGGGGGAGGAGGCGATCGCCTTTGCCATCATCATCTGCCCTTTGATGATACGTTTAGGGTTCGACGGCATCACCACAGTGATGGTGACCTATGTGGCGACTCAGGTGGGCTTTGCCAGCTCTTGGATGAATCCCTTCAGCGTGGCGATTGCCCAGGGCATCGCTGGGATTCCAGTGCTTTCCGGCGCTGGGGTGAGGGGCGTCATGTGGGCAGGCTTCACCCTGATGGGGGTGATCTTCACCATGCGCTACGGCGCCAAGATCCAGGCCAACCCCCAAAGCTCACTCTGTTATGAGTCGGACAGATATTTTCGCGAGCATCATGGAGCGAACGAGTTACAGAGCCGGTTTAACCTTGGCGATAGTCTGGTGCTGCTCACCATCTTGCTAACGGTTATCTGGGTGATTTGGGGCGTTGTCGCTAACGCCTGGTTTATTCCTGAAATTGCTAGTCAGTTCTTTGCCATGGGGATTGTGGTGGGGATGATTGCGGTGATCTTCAGGCTCAATGGTATGACGCTGAATCGTATGGCGACCAGCTTCAAGCAAGGTGCTGGCACCATGCTTGAGCCAGCTCTGCTGGTAGGCTGCGCCTCGGGGATCTTGCTGCTTCTCGGTGGCGGTAAGCCTGATGAACCTAGCGTACTCAACACTTTACTCAACAGCGCAGGCAGCTTGATTGGCCAATTACCTGCGGTCGCCTCGGCCTGGTTTATGTTGCTGTTCCAGTCGGTGTTTAACTTCTTTGTGACCTCGGGATCGGGCCAGGCCGCCTTGACCATGCCCTTGATGGCGCCCCTTGCCGATATCGTCGGCGTGTCGCGTCAGGTGGCCGTGTTGGCCTTTCAGTTGGGGGATGGCTTCACCAATGTGCTGGTGCCGACGTCGGCGTCGTTGATGGCCACATTAGGGGTATGCCGTGTCGATTGGGGTATTTGGGTCAAGTTTATCTGGCGTTTCATGCTAGCGCTGTTTTTGGTCTCTAGCCTAGTGGTAGTCGCCGCTCATTATCTCGGCTTTGTCTAAGAGCAAGTTTTTAATTTTGGCAATAAAAAACGGCATCCTAGGATGCCGTTTTTTCATTAAAGTTCAGTTAGATTAGAACTTCACTTCACCTTCTAGGAACCACTCACGACCACGTGCGTTGTACACTGAACGTGGGTAGTGCGGCCAAGAAGTATCGGTTGGGTCAAAGTTAGGACCTGCATCGAACAGGTTAACTACGCCAGCTTTCACCTTGATAGCATCAGTGATGTTGTAACCTGCAGTCAGGTTCCACTTAGTTTGTGATGCCACTTCGTGTGCGCTTTCGTCGAATGCTTCGTTGTTGTCGATAGCAGATTGCTTGAACGTCTTGTATTGAACACCGTGCATACGCGCAGTGTGGTAAGCACCTAAGGTCGCTTCGAAGTCATCGATGTAGTAACCCAGTACAACGTTTGCACGGTACTGTGGCAGACCACCGTTTTCTAGATCGTCTTCAACTGGATCAGTTGGTGACAGTTGGTACTCAGACAACAGGATGTAAGTACCGGTGAAGTTAAGCTTCAGCTCACCAATGTTGTCCAGATCCCAGCTATAACCAGCAGTGATATCTAAACCACGTACTTTTTGGAATGCCAGGTTCTGTGCAACGGCGTTCACGTGAGTGATAGTGCCGCTTGCATCACGAGTCAGCATGCTTTCGTACTGTTCGTATTCACGAGCAGCCTTGCTAGCGCTGATGTCGCTAACCATGTCATCCAGTTTCCATTCCCATAGGTCGAATGATGCGTTGAGTGCATCACCGCCCCATACCGCGCCTATGTTAGCTGTGTAACCAGTTTCGGCTTCCAGATCTTTGTTAGCACCTGTTGTAGTGTCTACGTGAAGTTCCTTACAAACAGCATTCAGTGTTTCATCGCCTGGGTAGCCCTGACCTGGAATACCACCAAGTGCTTGACACTGTTTGAAATCGATAACAGTAGAGAAGCCCTTAGTCGCATCACCATATACACGATGCATGTCTGGTGCGCGGAATACTGAGCTGATAGAACCACGAACCAATAGTTCGCTTAGTGGACGGTATTCAATAGTCAACTGTGGAGACAGGTTGCCACCGAAATCATCGTAGCGGTCATAACGTAGTGCCGCGTCGACAGTCAGTACGTCAAGAACAGGTAGGCTCAATTCGGCATAAGTTGCCCAGAAAGAACGCTCACCGGCACCTGAAGAACCACCAGTGGTAAGGATGTTACCTTTCTTAGACTCTGAATCTGTGTTGGTTTCATAGTCTTGCTCTGTGTACTCAGCACCGAATGCAAACTGAGCGTCACCCGCTGGCATTTCGAACGCCATACCAGAGATGTTAGCCTGGATGTTCTTCTGAGTAGACTGAGCCTTCTCAAATGGTGAGTAAGAGGCTTGTTCTACATCTTCTGCGCTCATGTTCTTCAGCAGAGAGTTGCCGTTTTCACCGGCAGTGATGTAGTCGAACATGCCGCCAACAGTAGCATAGCCACTGCGGAACACGTCTACGTTAGTACGGCCGTAGTTAACTGATGCATCCCAGCTGTATTCATCAGCCAGTGTGCCTTCCAGACCAGCGGTGAAGAAGTAGTTACGCGTCTTAGTCTCGCCAGCACGGTTGCTGAACTCGTGTAGACGACGTAGGTAGTTGTAATCACCATCGGTTGCGTTGGCGAAGTCACCGCCTAGGGCAGTAGTCTTGTCGTTGAAAGTCTTGCTTAGATCGCCATTGCTTACGGTGACGCTGTTGCCTGCGACTTTGATGTCGTAGTCATTGATCGCCATAGGCTCGATGTTAGTGGTAGATTTCGCTTCGGCGAAATCTAAACGACCTACGAAGCTAATGTCATCGGCCAGCTCATAGTTGAAGTTGGTTGAGCTGATGAAACGTGAGCTCTTAGGTTGTAGGTCGCGCCATTCTGAACGGTCGAAACCACACAGAGAGCCAGTCCACAGGTAACCGCCAGCGGTACATTCTTCTTCAGTCAGTTGACGTGCGCCAGTACCAGAACCTACGATGCGAGCACCGTATGAGCTGTAAGCAGAAAATTCGCTGTATGGTACTTTGTCAGTGTGTAGACCGAAGTTTTCACGATCAGTCGCTTTTAGCTGCTCGTTATCGGTAAATTCGATGAAAGTCGATACGTTACCGCGATCAGATGAAGCACCTAGAGAAAGCGCGATACGGTCACTTCCGCCGCCACCGTTTGTGGTGTCACCGTGACGGTACTTAAGTGCTACACCTTCGAAGTCTTTTTTCAGGATGATGTTGATCACACCACCAACGGCGTCAGCACCGTAAATAGCAGAACCACCAGATTGCAGTACTTCGATACGTTGTACCGCTTCCATAGGTAGGTTAGCAGTATCTACGAAGTTATCGGTACCACCAGATGGCTTTGGATATTGGTTTAGACGCTTACCATTGATCAGTGTCAAAGTACGGTTAGCACCGGCGCCACGTAGACTGATAGATGAGGCGGCTGGTGTGAAACCATGAACTGACTGGGTGGTCATTGCACTGGTGGTTGAAGTTAGGCTTTCCAACGCATCTTGAACGTTAGTGAAACCCTGTTTCGCCATGTCTTCTGCGCTCATGACGGTAACAGGTGTAGCCGTTTCCATATCGGTACGCTTAATACGTGAACCTGTTACTTGAATACGTTCTACGCTGTCTTCGTCCGCCGAATAAACGGCAGGTACGCTTAGTGCTGCCGTCGCGGCACCACCAATTAATGCGAAACGAACAGCTTTAGCCAATATAGAATTAGGCTGCATTGTGTTTCTCCCTGAGACTTATTTTAATTTTTGATTTAACACTTATGGACTGACCGTTTGTATTCGATCTAAGTGTCGATCTTTATTTAGTAAAAACTTTTCAAATATTTACTTATATTGATAAATCTTTACCTCGTGCTCGATATAATCATAGAGAGGTAACAACTGCAACAAGGTGGCTACAGCCGATACGCCTACTCACGCACTTAGATTTTTATCCTTTTTTTAACAAAGAAAAAACAATTAACATTGCAAGATGGGTGTTAAATAAGCGATTTATTTCAAAACGCTTCCTAATGTTATTTTTTGTGGTCGCTTGTAAAGGTGGCGTGAAATCTTGTGCGATTATTTGTTTTTCATTTGTTTTTGTTTTTGTGTCTAGTTGTTTTTTACTTGTGCTGTTTGTTATTTAAAAAAAATACAAAAAATATGAAAAATATTGTGGAAATGATTTGTTTGTGACCAAAATCACCGCTATTCATGTCTGTTTAATTGTTTGTATATTGTTAACGGCAAGGTGTGAGGGGATTAAATTCTAATACTAATGTGCGGTGTTTTTCTTAATTCATGGTCTATTTGGCGCTCATGATAAGTCATTATTATTAAGTTTGAGGGTTAGGCTTGTTAAATCTGTGTTGCTCTTTTCCGCTCGACTATTTGCACCAATGAGAGGGCAAAAGGAAGGAAAAGGGAAAGGGAAAGGGAAAGAGAAGTCACTTTGACGGGCGACGGTTTGTTGGCTGAGAAGGTGCTTAGCAACACAGTTGGCCCTGTCGAATTGGCTATTAAGCTAATTAATCTAGCGTCTATACATCTATTAACCCAAACCTAGCGCTATTTAACAGAGTACACATCGGTACTATAGAGACTAGAGAAAGTCGAGAGCTAGGTAGACCGCATACCTGAGGTCATTGGTCTACCTAAGATTTTTAAGGTTAAAGATTTAAGGTTAAAGATTTAAGAATTTAGGTTTAAGTATTTAAGGCTTTCTACGACAGCGCAGCAAGGTATGACCTAGTCCTATGTTATCGATATCCTCGTCGACATAGAGGCCCGCCGATGAGATCAGCTTGAGCAGATCTTTCGAGTGGTACATGCGGCTATTGCCGTTTGCCATGGCAGTGAAGTAGAGCGAGGTGGCATTGACACAATAGGCACCGGCTTCGCAGGGTTGTCTGTCCCAGAAGGTCTCTAAGATACAGAGTTCGCTATGGGAAGCCATATTGGCGGCGGCTAGTTTTAATATGGTCAGTATCTGCTCCTCGGAGAAGCAATCTAAGAACTGACTCATCCAGTAAAGATCCCCTCCCTTAAAGAAGGGCGTATCTGCCTTTAACAGATCGCATTCGAAGCCATGGATACGGTCACTCAAGCCCTTGTCTTTGGCATTTTCCATGGCGACCTTCAGCTGACCCGGGAGATCCATGATGGTGACTTCGACCTCGGCATCGTAGCGGGTGCAGGCGAGTGCCCATTTTCCCGTGTTACCACCTATATCCACCAGTGTCTTCGGCTCGGCCTTAAAGATCAGTGGCAGCACAGTGCCAAAGGCGTGATCGGAATAGAAGTGGTCGAATTCGAACCAGCTCTGCTTGGCCGCCGGTGGCAGCTGGCTTAGGCCAGGATAGATGGTCTGCCAATCGCCAAACACCTTCAGACCACTGGCTTCGCCATTCTCCAATGCCTTGTCGAGCTCGAACATCCCTTGATAACAAACGTCATGGTTGAAGTTAAGGTTGACTCTGGACATCTCATCGTGAAGCAGGAAGTGGCCTATCTTGTCCAGGTGAAAGCCTTGATCATCTTGCCAGACGAGTCCCATGCTCAGGGCCATATCCAGCAGGACACCGACGGCATAGTCTGATAGATCAACCAGACTCGCGAGCTGTGGGCGGCTCGAGCCAGGTTTAGCTTCGATTTGGGCTAATAGATCGAATTTCAGCAGGCAACGGGCAACCTGGAAGGTTATTGGAGCGAATGCGATTTTTTGTGCTTCAAATTTGGCATCAAATGCCGATATCTGTTTCGGCGATTGGTAAAAGTCCATCAGAGTCCTGACGCTTGAGTGAGTGAAATGCCATCCACTCTAGCCCGATCCCCTGCTGAGGACATCAAGTCTATGTCGTTTTATCGACCTGGCTCGCGAAAACAGTCCCAAGATAGCCGAAATTATCTACGATACAAGGCGTTATTGATCGTTGAGAGGGGCGTGTAACGATGCTGTGCTAGGTCAAGTGTTACTCCGGTGTTAACATAGCATCAGCTCTGTCGCCGATGGTTTAGATCGATAAGGATAGAATAAATGCAGCAACCTCTTAGTTATGTTGGACGTATCACCCACAGGGCCGATGGTGAGGCGCGGCGCGTGGCTATCTTAGAGGCGACTCTAAGGTTGATCGTCAAGGAGGGGGTTCGCGGCGTGCGTCATCGCGCCGTGGCAACAGAGGCGCAGGTACCGCTTGCCTCGACCACCTATTACTTTAAAGATATCAAAGATCTGATCAGCGACGCCTTAACCTACTTTGCCGAAAAAACTCTGTGGATGAACAACACTCTAGAGCAGAAGAGTTTTCAGCTGCTCGAGGTGCTTAAGGCAGACAGTCACCAAGTGGCCCCGGACAAGGTGGCGGCGCATCTGACCGAATTTCTCTGTGAACATATTCAAACCCAAGTGAGTCACAGGGACGATCGTATTCTGGAGGTGGCGTTTCACGAAGAGGCGCTGCGCAATCCCGCGCTCGCCGAAGCGATTCAACTGTTGGACAATGGCTTTGTCAGCACTATCGAGCAGTTTTTTACCGCCTTAGGATCAACCACGGCCAATGCCGATGCCCATCAGCTGTTGGGGCTGATTCGTTGGGTGGAGTATCAGAGCATTATCAGTGGCAATCTGGACAGCGACTTTTTGCAGCAGACCCTTGGCGCCTGTATCGACAAGATCCTGCGCGCCATAAAATAAAGCCCCAATAGTTTAAAACTATCGGGGCCTCAAGTTAGCTAACCAGCCTTATTAGGCGAGTCTTACTGAACGTTTTCCGCGTCGCCAAATTGGCCTTGGAACAGGACAGAAGAGAGGTAACGTTCGGCCGCAGATGGCAGGATCACCACTATGTTCTTGCCTTCAAACTCTGGCAAGTCGGCGATACGGTTTGCCGCAACAACCGCTGCACCCGAAGAGATACCTACCAGGATACCTTCCTCTTTCATCAGGCGCTGGGCCATCTCGATCGCTTCTTCGTTGGTCACGGCTTCTACGCGATCGATCACGTCAAGGTCTAGGTTGCCTGGGATGAAACCTGCGCCGATACCTTGGATCTTATGTGGACCAGGCTGCACAGGTTGACCGGCCATGGTCTGGCCAATGACAGGAGAGTCTGCAGGCTCAACTGCAACCGAGGTGATAGCCTTGCCTTGGGTTTGCTTGATATAACGACTCACACCGGTAATGGTGCCGCCGGTACCCACGCCCGCCACAACCACATCGACTTCACCGTCTGTGTCGTTCCAGATCTCTGGACCTGTGGTCTTCTCATGGATCTCTGGGTTTGCTGGATTATCGAATTGGCCCAAGATCAGATATTTTTCTGGCGCAGATTGACGCAGCTCTTCAGCCTTGTCGATGGCGCCCTTCATACCCTTGGCACCTTCGGTCAGCACAAGATTGGCACCCAAGGCTTTAAGCAGTTTGCGACGCTCGAGGCTCATGGTGTTTGGCATGGTCAGGGTTAGCTTATAACCACGGGCCGCGGCGACATAGGCCAGTGCAATACCTGTGTTGCCTGAGGTCGGCTCAATCAATTCTTTGTCTTTAGTGAGCAAGCCCTTCTTTTCGGCGTCCCAAATCATATTCGCGCCAATACGACACTTTACACTAAAGCTAGGGTTACGGGCCTCAACCTTGGCGAGCACATTTCCCTTGCTGACGCGATTTAGGCGAACAAGAGGTGTATTACCTATGGTATATGAATTGTCTTCGAAAATTTTACTCATGGATTACTTGCTCCTTAATGTATACAGCTAAATCATAGTGTGGTTTGGGCGCATTAGAAATGATAGTTTCATCTTCGTTATTCTTTTCTGTTATAAAAGCTGTCACTTATATCATAATTACATCGCTAAGGGGGCTGGTCTAATGGGGATCCTATTGATAAGTTAGCGAAATGTATCAAGCCCGCTAGCCAAAATAAGCAGAATAAATCGCAGGGAGCAGATGAGTGAGCAGCACAAACGATAGGATAGGGGATGTGGCAAATATGCCGAGCACAGCGCATCAATCTGCGAGCCCTGATTCAGCTAAAAAATCTAAGACAAAAGCTCCAAACTCCAAAGATCGTAAGACCAAAGATCCTAAGAGCAAGGACCCTAAGACAATAGTCACCCCCTTCGCCTTTCATGTAGCGCCAGAGCTGCTCTATACCCCGCTGGCCTCGCCACTCAAGCGTGGCCTAGCGATGCTGATCGATGGTTTGCTGATTAGCGTATTAGCTGAGCAGGCCGGCGCCCTGTTTATTCTCCTGGTCGGTTTAACCTTAGTGATTGAGCGTCGCAGCCATCAACTGGGCAAGGCTTTGAAGTGGGGCCTCTATCTTGCCATGCTCTTGATGACAATCTGGGTCACCAGCGACAACATCATCTCCTACGGCGATGCGGATAAAGGTAAAGACGGGGAGAAAGTGGCGCAAACTACGGGTCAGCAGGCGGAGTCGCTGAATGCACTTAAGGTCATGCCGCAGATAATAGCCCTTAGCCTGTGTGAGGAGGCAAGCTGCGCCGACGAGAAATTAACTAAGCTGCTTAGCGCGATGGACAGCTTAGAGGCAAGCGACAGGGAGAAAGTGGCGCTGGCATCTCAGCTGATCGACGAGCTGTCTCTGCCGAGTCAGGAAAAACAAGCACTGATGCAGCGCCTAAAGCAGGCTTACCCTAATGGCTTTGCTGTAAAGCAAGGCGAGGTTAAGCAAGACGCGGTGAAGCCAGAAGCACTGCAGCAAGAAGCACTGAAGCAAGAGACGGTGAAACAAAGCACGGTGGAGCAAGAGGCAAGCGAGTCAAGCCAACAAGCCTTAATGGATGAGCCAGCAGCGCTCGGGATTGACCCGGATAAACTTGATGAGGAGGAAGATAAGCCTTCGCCCTACAGCCTGCTGGAATGGGCCAAAGGCATCTTAAACGATCTCGGGCTCGGCTTTGGCTGGGCCGCCTTCTACTTCACTATCTTTACCGCCTGGTTCGATGGTCAGACACTGGGTAAGAAGCTGCTCAACATTCGGGTGGTGCCGCTGGATGCCTCATCTATCTCGTTATGGGATGCCTTTGGGCGATATGGTGGTTATGGCGCCGGTTTCGCCACAGGTTTACTCGGATTCCTACAGATATATTGGGATGCTAACCGTCAGGCGATTCAAGATAAGATCTCAGAAACTGTCGTTGTTGATCTCTCTAAGCCAAGAGAAATCCCAGCAGAGGAGAGCTCCCCTGAGGTATACGGTGGCGCCTGATTCGTAATAAAAAGGCCTGCAACTGCAGGCCTTTTCTTTTGAAGTGAGCTTTATTCAGGCGCAATCTGCTCATTGCGATAGGCGGCGCGGTATTTGTCGACCCACATAGAGGTGGCGCCACAGATGGCGACCGGCATCACGATAAAGTTGATAATGGGGATCATCGAAAACAGGGTCACCGCTGCGCCGAAGCTAAAGCTGCTGCCCTTGGTCTGATTGAGGGCAAACTTCATATCATTAAAAGGCACCTTGTGGTTATCGAAGGGATAGTCACAGTATTGGATCGCCATCATCCAGGCGCTAAACAGGAACCAGAGCACAGGCGCGGCGGTCTGGCCGATAAAAGGCACCCAGAAGAGGATGAGAAACAATATGGCTCTGGGCAGGTAATATTTCAGTTTTATCCACTCGCGCCCCAGGATGCGTGGCAGATCTTTAATCAAATCTATGGTGCCGCCGGTATTGAGGTCTTTGCCGGTGAGATACTGCTCAACCTTCTCCGCCAGCAGGCCGTTGAAGGGGGCGGCTATCCAGTTCATGACGGAGCTGAAGATAAAGGAGAGCACCACCAAGAGGGTGAGCACCGCCAGCGGCCAGAGCAGGAAGTTCAGCCAGCTCAGGTACTCTGGCAGTTGACCATTGATCCATTGAAACACCTGCTCCAGCTGGCCGATGGCGAAGTAGATCACCGCCGCAAACAGCACCAGGTTGACGCTCAGCGGGATGAAGACGAAGCGTCTCAGCCCCGGTTGTTTGATCAGCCGAAAGCCGTCGAGAAAATAGTTCACGCCACTCTTAGCGGGCTTGCTTGCTTTTTGATTCATAGTCTTATCAGAATATCCTTATGTCTTGCTTAAGGCCGATTGTGTGTCAGCCCTGTTGTAAAAACAAGGGTGAAATCACGCCGCGTAACAGAAAAAACGTTACAAAATGCGGCATGCTTTGATAAAGTGGCTAGCAATAATAACAGCGATACCAAGCGCGCCTCCCAATAGACGACCAAACTGGCACAATGAGACTCACACAGATAAAACTTGCTGGATTTAAGTCGTTTGTCGATGTCACTAAAATCCCTTTTAACCAACCGCTTACGGCAATTATCGGCCCCAATGGCTGTGGCAAGTCCAATGTGATCGACGCGGTGCGCTGGGTGTTGGGCGAAAGTTCTGCCAAGCACCTGCGCGGCGACTCCATGGCTGACGTTATCTTTAACGGCTCCTCGGCCAGACGCCCTGTCTCTGTGGCCAGTGTCGAGCTCAGCTTCGACAATCAGCAGGGCCGTCTGGGCGGTCAGTACGCCAGCTATCAGGCGATCGCCGTAAAACGTCAGGTGAGCCGCGACGGTGAATCCAGTTACTTCCTCAATGGCCAGAAGTGTCGTCGTAAGGACATTACCGATCTCTTCATGGGCACGGGACTCGGTCCGCGCAGCTACGCCATTATCGAGCAGGGCACCATCTCACGGCTTATCGAATCTAAGCCTCAGGAGCTGAGGGTCTTCATAGAAGAGGCCGCCGGCATCTCCCGTTACAAGGAGCGGCGACGCGAAACGGAAAACCGCATCCGCCATACCCGCGAGAACCTCGAACGCTTAGGGGATATCCGTCAGGAGCTGGGCCGACAGATAGACAAGCTCGCCGAGCAGGCCGAGGCTGCGCGTCAATATCGGGCATTGAAACAGACGGAGCGGGATCAACATGCCCAGCTCGAGGTGGCCAAATATCTGGAGCTGAGCGCCCAGTCTGACAAGTTATCCCAGGAGATAGAGGCTAAGACGCTGACCCAGAGCGAGGGCGACGCTGGGCGAGAAGCCCTGTCGCGCAACTTGACCGAGATTAAACTCAAACTCGATGAGCTTGAGCGCCAGGAGCAGCAACAGGTCGAGGCCTTCTATCTCAATGGCAATCAGATCGCCAAGCTCGAACAGGAGGTCAAGCATCGTCAGCAGCAAGATGCGCACCTCAAGCAGCGTATCAAACAGGACGAAGAGAAGCTGGCGCTGCTAAAGGCTCAGGAGCAGGCGCTCATATTGGCGCGCGGCGATCTCGATGAACGTCAGCACGGTGCCAGGGAGGCTCATCAGGCGTTGCAGCTGCAGCTCGAGCTACTCGATGAGCAGCTTGGCGAGGTTGAGTTATCCCTGGAGCAGGCACAGGAAGCCGAGAGCCAAGCCAAGCAGGCGGTTAACCAATGTCAGCTACGCCTGGAGCTCACCAAGGGGGAGCTCAAGCATAAGCAGAGCGCCCTGGCTCAGGTAAAGTCGCAACATCAGAGCGCGTCACGCCAGCTTGAGCAGTTATCCCATCAGGATGAAACCGACAATCTTGCGCTGCAACATGCTCAGTGTGAACGGCTCGCCGAGCGGCTCGATGAGCTGAAGGGCGAGATAGAGCTGGGGGCCGCCACTCAGTCTCAGCGACAGGAGCAGGCGCGCCAGACCCAGGCGCAGGTCGAAGCCCTGTCGCAGTCCTTGGCCGAGGAGCGGGGACGCCTGGCGGTGGTCAAACGTATCTTACCTCAGGAAGATGCGCTTCAGGGCCGCGCCCTCTGGCAGGCGATTCAGGTCACGCCTGGCTGGGAAGCGGCGGTCGACCTGTTGCTCGACGGTCTGCTCACCCAGAAGGTGAGTGACAAGCACAGCGGAATGGAAACAGAGAATGAGAGCGGCTTTGAGTTAAGCAGATCTCAGAAGTGGACTGGCCTCAGCAGCGAGGTCAACCTGGCGCCCTGGCTGTCCAGACTCAATTGGGCCGATAGCCTGAGTCAGGCTAAGGCCATGCTGGGGTCAATCGAAGATGACGAGCGCATAGTGACCGCCGATGGCTACATCGTCGGTAACGGCTTTGTGCTGCAAAAGGCCGAGCAGGGCCGCCAGCTGGTACAGCTCAAGGCCGAGCAGCAGGCGCTTGAGCTCAGCATAGCGGCCAGTGTCGAGGCGATAGATGAGCGCAGGGCGGTGCTTGCCGAGGTCAATCAGGCCTTGGATGAGCAGCGTGAGGCGCTCACCCAGCTTAATACCAGTTTGCAGGGGACGCAGCTTGAGCGTGAACGCCTGATGGCACAGGCTCAGGCGACTCAGGAGCGTATCGCCCAGCAAGGGGAGCAGCAAGCCAGGCTGAAGGCCTTGCTCGAAGAGCAGATCGGCGAGCTAGAAGCCGTGGAGCAAAGCCTAAGTGAGCTGACAAGTCGTCGCGATCAAGACGAGGCGCAGCTGACTGAGCTGACGCGCTCAGCCGACAGCCAGGTGGCAGGACTTGCCGATCGCCGCGCTCAGCATAAGGCGCTGGGCCGCGAGCGTCAGGCGTTGGCGCTGCAGTCCCAGCAGCTACAGCAGTCGCTGCAGGCGATCAATACCGAGCAGGCGCTTAGCCGTCAGCAGGGTGAGCAGCTCGAGCGGCAGATGAAGGAGCTGGCCCAAGAGCTGAGCGAGCTTCAAGGGCAACTCGAGGGGCAGGATAAGCTAGATGGTAAGCTGCAAGCCGATGCCATGGCGGCCCAGCTCAATGATGCCTTGGCGCGTCAGGGGGAGGTGCAGGCGGCGCTCGATGCATTGCGTCTGCAGCAGGCTGAGCTGCAAAATCAAGCAGACGAGATCGGCGCCAAACAAAAACAACAACTTGGCAAGTTAGAGCACTTGACTCAAGCCATCAGCGCGTTAAAGTTACGTCGCGAAGGGATAAAAGGTCAAATTGACAGTCAGTTAGCCCAGATCAGGAGCCAGGAGGTGGATATCGCCGAGGTGCAGGCAACGCTGGATCTGACTGTGAGCCTGAGTCATCGTCAGAAGACGCTTGAGCGCACAAAGGCGCAGATCGAACATCTTGGCGCGATAAATTTGGCGGCGATTGAAGAGTTCGAGCAGCAGAGTCAACGCAAGGCCTATCTCGACAGTCAGGATGCGGACTTGGCCAAGGCCCTCGGCAGCCTGGAGGAGGCGATCCGCAAGATCGACCGCGAGACCAAGACGCGCTTTAAGGAGACCTTCGATAAGGTCAACCAAGATCTTGGTGTGCTGTTTCCTAAGGTGTTCGGCGGCGGCAGTGCCTATCTGGCGCTGACCGATGATGATCTGCTGGAGACTGGCGTGACCATCATGGCCAGACCGCCGGGGAAAAAGAATAGTACGATTCACCTGCTTTCGGGTGGAGAAAAAGCATTAACCGCTTTATCATTGGTATTTGCGATTTTCAGGCTGAATCCGGCGCCTTTTTGTATGTTGGATGAGGTCGATGCACCGCTCGATGATGCCAATGTCGACAGGTTCTGCCGACTGGTAAAAGAGATGTCTCAGAGCGTGCAATTTGTTTATATTAGTCACAATAAGATCACCATGGAATTGGCCGATCAACTAATAGGTGTCACTATGCACGAGCCAGGGGTTTCACGCATAGTTGCCGTCGATATCGATGAGGCGGTGGCATTAGCCGACGCAGTATAATTTTGGGAAAAACAGGGTAATCAATGGAAAATTTGCAACTGGTATTGTTCGTGTTAGGCGCGGTAGCCATTATCGCGGTACTTGTGCATGGTTTTTGGTCCATTAGGCGGCAGCAACCTAAATCATTAAAAGAATCGCCCATGACAGGGCTATACACAGATAAGACACGTGACAGTGACGGTTTCGACGCCGATGGCGTTGGCCCTGTAAGAGTCGTTAAAAACAACGCAGAGCAAGGCATTCCCAAGGCCACCTCGACCAGTCGTGCCACACCTTTTGGTGCACGCGCGCAAGAGAGCGAGCCAGCAGATGTCTCGCCTAGCTTCTCCCTGTCGGATGAGCCTAAGCAGAAGGCGCCGCGTTCGCGTCAAGAGCCGGTGATGTCGGCCACTCCTAACGAGGAAGTTAGCGACGCCCATCTCGAGCAGATGGAGCTTGGCCTGGGTCAGGCTCCGGCGCAGCCTTCGCTGTTTGAAGATCCGGTTACCGAGCGTAAGCAGGAAGCAGTGCGTCCCGCACCGAGAGTCGAAGCGCCTCAGTCAGTAGCGCCTGCGTCTGTAGAGCCAGTGTCTGTTGAACCAGAGCCAGCGCCAAAAGTGGCCGAAGAGACGCCGCTTGGCGATCCACAGGATGTATTGGTGCTGCACGTGGTGGCTAAAGAGGGTGAGGCCCTTAATGGCGCCGAGCTGCTACCTAGCCTGCTAACCCTCAACTTCAAGTTTGGCGATATGGATATTTTCCATCGTCATGAGGATAATGCTGGTACAGGCAAGGTGCTGTTTTCATTGGCTAACATGGTTAAGCCTGGGGTATTCAACCCAGATGAGATGGAGCAGTTTACCACTCAGGGCATAGTGCTTTTTATGACGCTGCCTTGTTATGGCGATCCTCTGATGAATTTCTCCATCATGCTTAACTCGGCCCATCAGCTTGCCGATGATCTAGGCGGCGAAGTGCTCGACGGTGGTCGCGGCGCCTGGAGCGAGCAGACCAAACAGTCTTACCTGCAGCGCATTCGCGCGCAGATGTGATACCTAATCGGATATTCAAGATAGAGGCCGCATCAGCGGCCTCTGTTGCTTAAACTGGATAACAAACATGCAAGCCATACAAGACGAGATTAAACAGTTAACCGACGAGCTTAATCAGCACAACTATCGCTACTATGTCGATGACGCGCCCTCTATTCCCGACGCCGAATATGACCGTCTGATGCGTCGCCTGCAGGAGCTGGAGGCCGAGCATCCCGAGCTGGCGCTGGCCGACTCGCCAACCCAGAGAGTCGGCGGCGAGGCCCTGAGCAAGTTTAATCAGGTGACTCACCTCAAGCCCATGCTGAGCCTGGATAACGTCTTCAGCGAAGAGGAGTTCAACGCCTTCTATAAGCGTGTCGGCGATAAGCTGCCGGATACGCCAGCATTTTGCTGTGAGCCTAAACTCGACGGTCTGGCGGTGAGTATCCTCTATCGCGATGGCGTGTTTGAGCGCGCCGCCACCCGCGGCGATGGCACTGTCGGTGAGGACATTACCGAGAACGTGCGCACCATCAAATCTGTGCCATTGAGACTCAGAGGCAGCGGTTTTCCGCCACTGCTAGAGGTGCGCGGCGAAGTCTTTATGCCTAAGGCAGCTTTCGAGGCGGTCAACGATAAGGCCCGCGCCAAGGGCGAGAAGCTCTTCGTCAACCCGCGTAATGCCGCCGCCGGTAGCCTGCGTCAGCTAGACAGCAAGATCACCGCCAGTCGCTCCTTGGCATTCTATGCCTACGCTCTGGGCGTGGTGGAGCCAGAAACCTGGCCGCTGGCAGCCAGCCATTTCGAGCAGCTGGTGCAGCTTAAAGAGTGGGGCTGTCCGGTGAGCAGTGAAGTCAAGGTATGTGCGGATATCCCCAGTGTGCTGGCCTATTATCAGGACATACTGACCCGTCGTAGCGAGCTGGCCTATGAGATAGATGGCGTGGTGCTTAAGGTGAACGATATCGCCCAGCAGCAGACTCTTGGTTTCGTGGCTAAGGCGCCTCGCTGGGCCACCGCCTATAAGTTTCCGGCCCAGGAGGAGATCACCCAGCTCGAAGGAGTTGACTTCCAGGTGGGGCGTACCGGCGCCGTGACCCCGGTTGCGCGCCTGCAGCCTGTCTTTGTCGGTGGGGTTACGGTCTCCAACGCCACCTTGCATAACGCCGATGAGATCGCCCGTCTCGGGGTGATGATAGGCGATAGCGTGATCATCCGCCGCGCCGGCGATGTGATCCCTCAGGTCGTTGCCGTGGTGCCCGAGAAGCGCCCGAGTGATGCCCAGGCGATCCAGTTCCCGCCGCAATGCCCCGTGTGTGGCAGCGACGTAGAGCGCGTCGAGGGTGAAGCGGTTGCCCGTTGTACCGGCGGCCTCGTTTGTGAGGCCCAGCGTAAGGAAGCAATCAAGCACTTCGCCTCTCGCAAGGCGTTAGATATCGATGGCATGGGTGACAAGGTGGTGGAGCAGCTGATCGATAAGGAGCTGGTGGCCAGCCCTGCGGATCTCTTCAAGCTGACCGCCTCGGCGATCACTATGCTGGATCGCATGGGGATGAAGTCAGCCACTAATTTGGTCAATGCCCTGGAAGCGGCCAAGCAAACTACCTTTGCCCGTTTCCTCTATTCGCTGGGGATCAGGGAGGTGGGCGAAGCCACCGCCGCCAACCTAGCTAACTATTTCAAGACTCTTGAGCATCTCAAGCAGGCGGACGCCGAGACCTTTATGAAGGTTGACGATGTCGGGGTGATCGTCGCCCAGCATCTGGTGCACTTCTTCGAGCAGCCCCATAACCTTGAGGTGATCGATGGCCTGCTGCAGGCCGGTGTGCACTGGCCCGACATCGAAGAGGTTGCCGAAGAGGCGCTCTCCCTGAAGGGGCAGACCTGGGTATTAACCGGCACCCTGACGCAACTCAATCGCAACGATGCCAAGGCTAAGCTGCAGGCATTAGGTGCCAAGGTGGCAGGCAGCGTCTCGAAAAATACCGATTGCTTGGTTGCCGGAGAGGCCGCTGGTTCTAAGTTGACCAAGGCGCAGGAGCTTGGAGTTAAGGTGATCGATGAGGCAGAGCTCTTGGCTATCCTAGGCTCTTAAATTGGCAGTGTGAATTAACCTACTAAATTAGGTTGAAGCTAAACGAGAGCGTCATCGAGAGATGGCGCTTTTTTTATCGTTCACCGCCACCAATTGTTATCAGATGTTGAAATCCGCGACATCATCACCATATAGAGAGAAACGGGGGAGGGAGAACGCTATTGAATTTTGGACATATTAATTGGTTAGACGATAAGGGACACTTTAAGCCGCCGCTTATGTTGTACCTGATGCTGGCCTTTATCGCCAGGGGATGGTGCGTGTTTATCGCCTCCCTGACTCAGGCCAGCGATCGAGCCGGTTTGGTCGCCCTCATCTATCCGCAAAAGTCTGACTTTCTGATGGCCTTGGCCGCAGGCGTCGGTGGCTTATTTCTCTATGGATTAGTGATCGCCGAGCGTAAACGCGCTCCACTCTGGTTAAGACCCGCCTTTAATCAACTTAAACCTCTGCTGATCGCGCTCTTGATGGTAGATGCCGGCCTGTTGTTGCAGCGCCTGATTCATAACCATTTTCTCTATAGCTGGAGTTTCGGTCTGGACGCGCTGTTTCTCTTCTGGAGCCTGCTCTATATCGCCAAGTCGAAGCACCTCAAATACTACCTGCAGGATTGGCGCAATCAGACGGATTAGCAAATCGCGGGCAAAAAAAAGCGCTGCAAGATGCAGCGCTAAGCATATCTCTTTGAATGAAAATTCAGTCTCAAGATATCGGAATGTTACAAAATACCTTATAAATCAATGTGAAAAACAACAAATTCACAGGACTTATATTAAGGACAATTGACAGCAACACTCTTTAAAGAAACATAATCCGGGGTTGCTACGTCTCTCTAAAGAACAGAAGCATACTAACACTAGTTGGATATTGTATACAATAAGTAATTTCAATCTTAGTTTAGATTTTTTGCATATCTTATAACCAGCAGCTAATCGTCTCTCGGTGCACTTTGGCGTCAATCTGTGCGTAAGTGGTCAATTTAATGACAGATTGTACAAATTGAGTTGCTATTGACTATAGTTATGTTATTAAAGTTAGGTTGCTTTTCATATTCTTAGGGGATCATCCTGTATCCAGATCTGGATGAGGGGACCTAATGGGTATGGGGAAAATCAATGGAGTTGCTTCGAGTGGCCAGAACTGAGCCGATACAATTACCCCTGTCTAAGTTACAAACAGGTATCACTGTTAAGTTACCCTTGTCTTGGAAAAACCATCCTTTCCTTTTTAACCGCATCAAGATTGAAGAAGAGGCGCAGATAGAGCTGATCAAGAGTCTTGGCGTGCCCTATGTTCTGTTGGTGTCGGGCGAAGAACTGCTGGAAGAGGAGAGTGAGGAGGGGGACGAGCAGGCTGAAAAGGCTGAAGAGGTGGTGGATCCCATCGTAGAAGCCAAACGTAATGTGCGGAAGTCTCTGCGTCTGAGTCAGAAGCGCTTCATCGATTGTGTCAACGAGTGTCGCTCGACCTTTAGCAAGATAGCCAGCGATCCCGAGGGCGCCTATCGTGAGGCCGCCTCGCTGGTGGAGTCCCTCATCGAGCATATGTTTGAGTATGAACAGACCCACCTGGCGTTAGTGACCGCAGGTGAGAGCGATAATAGCGTGACCCAACACGGCATCTCGGTGGCGGTATTGGCGCTGATGATCGCCAGGGCCATGGAGCTGCCCAAATCGGATATGCGCGACATCGCCCTGGGCTGCCTGTTCCATGACATAGGTAAGCTCAAGGTACCCGAGTCTATCCGGCGCAAGAAGACACAGTTAACGGCTTCCGAGGCCAATTTCCTCAAGATGCACCCCAACTTTGGCTACGAGATGCTCAACAAGACGGGCCTGTTTAATAAGGCGGTGCTCAGCATCGTCCTGCATCATCACGAGTTTATCGATGGCTCTGGCTTTCCCGATGGCCTGACAGAGAAGAAGATCCCCATCATCACCCAGCTGGTGAGCCTGGCGAATGATTATGACGGTCAGCTGTGGGCCGAAGAGAGCCGCTCGCCTCAGATAGCCCTGGGTTATCTGTTTAAGAATCATGCGGGGAAACATTCGGAAACGCTGATCGCCGTGTTGGTCAAGCTGCTGGGGATCTATCCGCCGGGCACTCTGGTGCGTCTCAGCGATGGCGATGTCGGTAAGGTGATGGTCACCACTCAATCGGTGAAACAGCCTCAGGTGTGGGCCTGTCATCCCGACGGCAGCGAGCCCGGCCTGCGTTTCCTCAGTCAGGAGGAGGTGTTTGTCGATAGCGTGCTAAAGCTAGAAGAATTAACCGAAGGTGCAATGCGCGTGTTACAGGCCGACAGTGGAATTAGTTTTTATTTTGCTGGCACCCCCTAGTCCCCTTGCGTTATTTTAGAAGTCTGGTTTCAAGTCAAAATATTTTAATTTAGAGCATTCAAGATGATAACTTCTGTTGCCGTCGTCGGCTGCGGCTGGTTTGGTCTGCCTTTGGCCAAGGCCCTGTTAAGCCAAGGATTAAAGGTCACGGGCTCCAAGCGCTCGCCACAGGAGGCCGAGGCCTTATCAGCCGATGGAATCACTGGCTTTGCGCTGGATTTAGAAACGCTTGAGAGTGAAGATTTGTCCTCTCAGACCCGCGAAGCGATAACCCAAGGCCTCGCCTGTGATGCCATAGTGATCAACATTCCCCCAGGACTTCGCCGTGGTGATAACGGCTATCTGGACCGCCTCAAGCGCCTCAAGGCGTTAATGGGGACTCACGAATATCAGCGCATCATCTTTATCAGCACGTCTGGTGTCTATCCTGCCGGTGGCGACAGCTCTGGCAGTGGTTGCGTCGAGAGCGATGCTAAGGTCCACAGCCCGGCGAGCGAGACCTTACTGGCCGCCGAGGCGCTCTTCTCAGGTGCTAACTCTGCCGATGGCGTGTCCAACAATCACTCTGATGGTAGCGAGTCTAACAATAGCTGCGTCGTCGTGCGTTTCGCCGGTCTCATTGGTCCCAAAAGGCATCCAGGACGATTCCTGGCGGGAAGAGAAGATGTGCCAGGCGGTAACCTAGCGGTGAATATGGTGCATCTCGATGATTGCATTGGTGCCGTGACCTTGCTGCTGAAAGCCGAGGGGGCTTTATCGCCAGCCTATAATCTCTGCGCGCCGCTGCATCCCACCAAAGCTGAATTTTATCAAAAAGCGGCGACTCAGCAGGGGCTCACGCCGCCCAGCTTTATCGAGGGAGACTTAGCTGAAGATAAGCGCGTCGATGGAGGCCTTATCACCCGGGAGTTAAACTATCAGTATAAGTTTACCGATCCCCTAGCCATGTTGACCCATTGCTAGGCTAATGCTTGTGAAAGCTAGTGTTCGTGAAGGCTAATGTTCATAAAGGTTTGCGTTCAAAAGGCCGAAGCGTATTTGGTTGCGCTTTTGACTGAATTTATGAGTCCTTGTCTTGGTAAGAGAAGATGGTAAGAGAAGATAGTAAGAGAAGGTTGTGAGATAAGGTTGCAAGATAAATAAATAGCCTCAGCTAAGCCTGGGGAGCAAACATTTTTTCAATAATAAGAAGAGTTGGTTATGAAAAGAGTCGTGAATCTATGTCGTTATGTGGGTCTGTTGTTTATCGCCCTGGCCGCCTTTCAGGTTAGCGCTCAGGCTAAGTATGTCGAAGGGGTCGATTATGTGAAGGTGGCGGGGATCCCTGAGGTGAATCAGCCTGTGGTGCGTGAGTTCTTCTCCTATAACTGCCCCCACTGTTATCGTCAGGATGGCTTGATCACCTCGGCCGTGGCCAAGTTAAAGGCCGATTTGGGTGAGAAGCTGGCATTTGAGCGTACGCCGGTGGCGGGCGGCCGCGCGGCCTGGCAGCTGAGCCAGGAAGCCTACTACCTAGCGAAGAAGTTCCATGTGACCGAACAGACCCATGGCAATCTGTTTAAGCGGATCCATGAGGGTAATGGCGCCTTTAAGCGTCAGGAGGAGCTGAGTCAGTTCTTTGTCGAGCAGGGCCTGTCGAAGGCAGAGGTCGACAAGGCGCTGGCGTCGGTAGATAACAAGTTGGCGGTCGCCGACTATGATACTCAGGCACAATTATCTGGGATCCGCGGGGTGCCTTCGCTACTGGTAAACGGTAAATATCTGGTGAGCAATAAGCAGCGCAGCGCCGAGGAGTTGGCCGATCTGCTTGCCTATCTCTCGACCCTGAAATAGGTCACTTTTCTCATCAGTGAAGCTTCTCAACAGGGAAGCCTCTCTATCCCATCAGCCGCCGCTTGGCGGCTTTTTTGTACAATCCATTAACAATTCTGTTCGACCTTAGTCTAGTTTGCAAACCTATGAAAATTTTAGGTTTACGTTGACGTCAACTTCGATCTTATTGTTTTGTAACGAAAATGTTTTAATTTGCGTTCAGGTTGACGCTGGCGTTAGACCAAAGTCGCGATTGTCCTAATGACTGCGCTTGCTAGATTAATTCATGACTTAATAATAATCAGCACAGGGGAGTCGCAATGGCTTTTGAAAATAACGAAAAGGCAGAAGGTTACTGGCGTGAAAATTTACGTCTAGTGCTCGGACTGCTAGCAATTTGGGCTGCAGTGTCATTTGGCTGCGGTATTTTATTGGTCGATGTACTCAATGAGATCCATTTCATGGGCTTCAAACTGGGCTTCTGGTTTGCTCAGCAGGGGGCCATGTATGTATTTGTTGCACTGATTTTTGTCTACGTGGCGAAAGCCAATGCCTTAGACAAAAAATACAATGTTCATGAAGACTAAGGAGCAATGAGATGGATGTTCAAACGTTAACCTATTTGATAGTGGGCTTTACCTTTGCCCTCTATATTGGCATTGCGATCTGGTCTCGCGCCGGCTCAACTAAAGAGTTCTATGTTGCTGGCGGTGGCGTACACCCTGTGATGAATGGTATGGCCACGGCGGCAGACTGGATGTCGGCGGCGTCTTTCATTTCACTGGCGGGTATCGTCTCCTTCGTCGGTTATGACGGCTCCGTCTACCTGATGGGCTGGACTGGCGGTTATGTGCTGCTCGCGCTCTGTATGGCACCTTACCTGCGTAAGTTTGGTAAGTTTACCGTGCCTGACTTTATCGGCGATCGTTACTACTCCCAGGCGGCCCGTACCGTTGCGGTAGTCTGTGCCATCTTCATCTGTTTCACCTACATCGCCGGTCAGATGCGCGGTGTGGGCGTGGTGTTCTCACGCTTCTTGGAAGTAGAGGTCGATACCGGTGTTTATATCGGTATGGCCGTGGTCTTCTTCTACGCGGTACTCGGCGGCATGAAGGGCATTACCTATACTCAGGTGGCTCAGTACTGCGTATTGATCTTCGCCTTCATGGTACCTGCTATCTTCATCTCTGTGATGATGACAGGGCATATCCTGCCGCAGCTTGGCTTCGGCGCCGAGTTGGTGGATGCCGCGGGCAACAACACGGGTGTCTACCTGCTTGAAAAACTCGACGGTCTGTCTGCTCAGCTTGGTTTCTCTCAGTACACAGAGGGCTCTAAGGGGATGATCGACGTCTTCTTCATCACGGGTGCACTCATGTTCGGTACTGCGGGTCTGCCACACGTTATCGTTCGCTTCTTCACCGTACCTAAGGTGAAAGATGCGCGCGTCTCAGCGGGTTGGGCATTGGTGTTTATCGCCATCATGTACACCACTATTCCTGCACTGGCTGCCTTCTCTCGCGTGAACATGATTGAGACAATCAATGGTCCAGAGTCAACGGGTGTGGCTTATGAAACGGCGCCAGATTGGATCAAGAACTGGGAGAAGACAGGTCTGATCAAGTGGGACGATAAGAACAACGACGGCAAGATCTACTATGCCAAGGGCGAAACCAATGAGATGAAGATCGACCGCGACATCATGGTACTGGCTACCCCTGAGATCGCTAATCTTCCAGCATGGGTGATCGCGCTGGTTGCGGCAGGTGGTCTGGCGGCGGCGCTGTCAACTTCTGCGGGTCTGCTACTGGTTATCTCAACGTCGGTATCGCACGACCTGTTGAAGAAGAACTTCATGCCGGATATCTCGGATAAGCAGGAGCTGCTCTATGCCCGTATCGCCGCGGCGCTGGGTATCGTCATGGCGGGTTACTTCGGTATCAACCCTCCAGGCTTCGTAGCGGCCGTGGTGGCAATCGCCTTCGGTCTGGCGGCATCGTCACTCTTCCCGGCGATCATCATGGGTATCTTCTCTCGCACCATGAATAAAGAGGGCGCCATTGCCGGTATGGTGATAGGTCTGCTGTTCTCGGCGAGCTACATCATCTACTTCAAGTTTGTGAATCCAGGTGATAACAACGCGTCGAACTGGTTGTTTGGCATCTCGCCAGAAGGTATAGGCATGCTGGGGATGATCATCAACTTCGCGGTAGCCTTTATCGTCAGCAAGGTAACGGCTGCGGTACCACAGAATGTGGTTGATATGGTTGAATCAATCCGCTTCCCTAAGGGAGCCGGTGAGGCCCACGACCACTAAGTTGATAAGCTTATCGGCCTAGGGAGCGCAATGCGCTCCCTTTTTTTATTTCATATCTTATTGATTTATCTTTAGCTTGTCTGGCAGTCTCAGGATTGATGTTTGGAGTTTATGGTTGGGATTCATGTTTGGAGTTTTAGGGGAGTAGGGGTGAGTAACTATCAATTATCTGTGGCGACCTTTAATAAGCTGGCGCGCCAGTATCAGGATAAATATATGCAGATGCCGCTCTACGAGCCCACCTATGCCCGCCTGAGTGAGTTACTCGGCGAGCAAGATAAGGTGCTGGAGCTTGCCTGCGGCCCGGGTAACATTGCCCGTTATCTGCTGGCGCGCCGTCCTCAGCTCGATTATCTGGGGACAGATCTGGCGCCGCAGATGGTGAGCCTGGCAAGAGAGAATAATCCCACCGCTCAGTTTGAGGTGATGGACTGCCTGGCCATCGGCAGTCTAACGGAAATGTTTGATGCCATAGTGTGTGGATTTTGCCTACCTTATCTCAGTCGGGATGAGGCAAAGGTATTGATCTTGGCGATGGCAAGAAGGCTGAATGCTGGTGGGCTGCTCTATTTGAGCACCATGGAGGGGGATTATGCCGCCTCTAAGTTTCAGACCTCCAGCAGTGGCGATCAGGCCTTCATCTATTATCACTGCGGCGTCTGGCTCAGCGCTGAGCTGAGCTCGGCAGGTTTTGAGCTGCTAAGCTGTCATCGTCAGGACTATCCTGAGCGGGGCGATGTGGATCTCTTCATCATTGCCAGGCTGCGTTAGGGAATCGGCTGGCCTTTAGTCGTATACAAGAGTTTGTTTGTTAAGGCTATAGTGAATAGAACGGCCGATGCTTGGCGAGAGTCCAGGGCGAGATGCCGACCATAGCGTAAGAGGGAGATCATGGACGCGAGCGAACTGCAACCTATTACCCAATTTCTTGGCCAGCTGACGCCCTTTGACAGCCTATCTGAGCAGACCCTGGAGCGCTGCTGCCGCGCCCTCACCGTCGGTTATTACAGCCGCTCCTCCGTCTATGTACCGCTGGATGAGGAGCACCCTCAGCTCTATATCGTCCGCAGCGGCGCCTTCGAGGTGCGCGGCGAAGATGGCGACCTGATCGACAGGCTTGGTGATGGCGATTTCTTCGGCTTTCCCTCGCTGCTCTCCGGCGAGAAGGTGAGCAACAGAGTACAGATCCTCGAAGATGGTTTGGTATATCACTTAGACCCAGAAACGTTTAACCAGCTCAGAAGCGAGAGCCGCGAGTTCGATCGCTTCTTTAACCGCGCCTTTGCCAAGCGGCTGCGCCATCAGGGGCGCTTCAAGGCCAAGGAGCTTGGTTCAACCAACAGGGTCAGCAGCCTGATGTCCAAGCAACCCCTGTGTCTGGATATCAATGCCAGCGTCAGCGACGCCGCCCGTCTGATGCGGGATAACAGGGTCTCATCGGTACTTATCATAGATAACCAAAAGCTTGCGGGGATCCTTACCGACAGGGATCTGCGTAACCGCGTGCTGGCCGAGTCCCTCGACGGCAGCCTACCTGTGCACCAGGCGATGACGGTAACCCCGACCACCCTGAGCGCCAATGCCCTGGTGTTCGAGGCCATGTTGTTGATGAGCCAACACAACATTCATCATCTGCCTATCATGGACGAGGGGCACCCCATAGGGGTGATCACCAGCACAGATATTTTGCGGGGGCAGAGCTCGCAGCCCTTGCTGCTCATTGGCGAGATAGAGCGTCAGCATGATCTCGAGAGCCTGATCCATGTCTCTAAACAGATCCCGCTGTTGCTGCAAAACCTCATCAGCGCCGATGCCAGGGCCGAGGAGATAGGCAGGGTGCTGACCTCGGTAACCGATGCCTTGACCCGGCGGCTGATCGTGCTCAATCAGCAGATCCTCGGTAAAGCGCCCATGCCATTTTGCTGGCTGGCGTTTGGCTCTCAGGGGCGCCAGGATCAGGCGGCCTGTTCGGATCAGGATAATGGCCTCTTGCTGGCACATGAGATGGACGAGCATGCTCAGGGGTATTTCGAGGCCCTGACCAAGGCGGTCTGCGCCGGACTGGATCGCTGCGGCTATGTCTATTGCCCTGGGGATATCATGGCGCAGAACCCCAAATGGCGAATGACACTAGCCCAGTGGCAACAGAAGTTTGCCAACTGGGTCGAGCACCCCGAGCCTAAAGCCTTGATGCATGCCAGCATCTTCTTCGATATGCGCTGTGTCTATGGGCCGTCGAGCCTGTTTGAGGGGCTGCAGTCTCAGGTGCTGGAATCCACCAAGGATAACGATATCTTCCTAGCGGGCATGGCGGGCAACGCCCTACAGGTGTCACCGCCCCTAGGCTTCTTCAAGAAGTTTGTGCTGGAGCGTGACGGCCAGGAGGTGAAGGGGATCGATCTTAAGCACAAGGGCAGTGCACTCATCAACGACATCGCCAGAGTCTACGCCCTGTCGGCGGGCATTAGCGAGGTCAACACCGCCAAGCGCATTCGCCTGCTGATGGAGCAGAACATCATCAATCGCAAAGATGCCCTGAATCTCGCCGATGCCCACGAGTTTATCGCTCACATGCGCCTGTCGAATCAGGGCTATCAGTATACTCACAACCAGCCCCTCACCAACTATCTGATGCCCCAGCAGCTCTCCTCTCTGGTACGTCATCAGCTGCGAGACGCCTTCAAGGTGGTGCATGACGCGCAGGCGGGCCTAAAACTTAAATTTACCCGGAGCTTCTAGGTGCTGGCAGGGATTAAGGTCAGGTCGCAGCTCTGTTGGCGAGCCCTGATGGCAAAAGATGCCGGGCTCAAGGCCTATCAGCAGGCGCTGATGCCGGTTATCGACAAGCCATTCGCGGAGGCGGAGCTGCTGGCAATAGATCTCGAGATGACAGGGCTCAATGCCAGCTTCGATCAGATCTTAAGTATCGGCGTGGTGCCTATCCGTCAGGGGCAGCTTATTCTCAGCGAGGCGCAGCATAAGTTGGTGCAGATAGAGGGCAGCGTCGGCCAGAGCGCCACCATACACGGCATCTTAGATACCCATCTGGATGCGGCCTTGACCCCGGAGCAGGCGATGGCCTGGTTTTTATCCGTGAGTGAGGGCATGGTGTTGGTGGCCCACCATGCGCCGCTGGATCTCGCCTTCTTACAATCTGGCCTGCAGGCCTGTTTGGGAGAGAAGCCGCGCCTGCTAGCCATCGATACCTTATTGCTAGAGAAGCAGCGACTGCTCAGACAACAGGAACATCTGCAAGAGGGCTGTCTGCGCCTGGGGCGCAGCCGCGCCCGATATGGTCTGCCCGTGTATGCCGCTCATAACGCACTCATCGACGCGCTGGCCTGCGGCGAGTTGCTGCTGGCGCAGGTGGCGGCCATGGGCGGCGCAACTAAGGTGAAGATCGCCGAGCTGCTGCCTTAATACCTGATTATACTTGGTTACATTTTGCGCCTTTATCTTTGGCGACTTTCCGCCATTATCTCAGTAGAGACAAGATGTTGGACGCATTGAGACAAGTAGGTGTCCGGCAGTGTAACGGTTAGAGCAAAGAGGTTAATCATGGCGCTTCCTTTACTCTGGCTCGGCGGGGCCGCACTAGGGGCCGCCTTTATCGCCGACGCCAAACAGAAACAACGACAGTTGACCTTAGACAGGCGGTTAGGCCGTGCGCCCAAGGCGCCAGAGGGTAAGCGGGTGAGCCCACTCGCCCCCAGTGTGTTGCACCTTGGTGAGGTCAAGGTCACGCCGCCTCCCGGCGCTATGGTGTGCTGCTTCGTCTTCGGGGTGATAGAGCATACAGGTATCTGGCTTGGCGACGATACCTTGGTTGAGCTGCACGGCTGCGGTCTGATCCGGCCTGTGTCATCTAAGCGTTTCTTGGCGGGGCGCACCGGTAGCCGTATCTTCGTCGCCTGTGACCATCAACATAGACCCTTAATTGGTGAATCCGTGCTTGAGAGGGCGCAGCAGGCCATCTATCAGTATCGCGACTATGATCTCTTCGATAACAACTGCCATCGCTTCGTCTGGTATTGTCTTACCGGCGAGGAGCTGAGTATCTCGAGTTTCGATAAGTTTAATCGTCTGCTGGCCAGCCATTTCGCCCAGGCCATCTATTGGGATGAGGCCGCAATAGCTAAGTGTGATTAAGAAAGGCTTAGCTTGGGCCTGGTCCGAAGGTCAATTCATTAAGTCTTAAGCTAAAAAAAAATGCCGACATCATGTCGGCATTTTCTGTTTTAAATCTGGCGATTATTCGCCGCAGAAGTAGTTCACGGCGCGCTTGACCAGCTCGATGCCTGTCTGTTCGCATGGCGGTAGCTCGGCATCCGATTCGCTGATCGGTGTCACGCGCTCGCCCCACTTGAACAGCACTGCGGCCGAGGTCAGGCCGGCACCGAAGGCGCAAGACAAGATGGTTTGATTTGGCTTGATCAGACCCTTCTCCAGCGCATCGCAGATGGCGATAGGGATAGTGGCCGCCGAAGTGTTGCCGTAGTTGGCGATATTCACCACTGCCTTCTCTTTCGGGATCTTCATGCGGTTGATCAGAGTATCGATAATGCGCTCGTTCGCCTGATGCGGGATCACCAGATCCACTTCGTCTTTGTCGACGCCACATTTTTCCAGCACTGTGTTGCTGAGCTTACCCATACCGGCGATGGCGCGCTTGAAGATCTCCTGACCGTTGAATTCGATGTAGAAATCCAGTGAAGCGGCGTTGAATCTGTCCATGGCGGTACCAAAGCCCGCCTTGAGGATATCGCGACCGGCTGGGTCATTGTTGAGCTCATAGCCCAATACGCCGCCAGGCTGGTCTGTGGCTTCGACGACCACGGCACCTGCGCCGTCACCGAAGAGGACCGCAGTTTCGCGGCGAGACCAGTCGAGGTAGAAGGAGAGGCGCTCGGCGCCGATCACCAATACCTTCTTCGACTGACCACTCTTGATCTGTGAGCTGGCCAAACCTAAGCCATAAAGGAAACCACTACAGGCGGCGTTGATATCGAACGCACCGCAGCTGGCGCCAATGTTGGCCTGTACGGTTGATGCTATGTTTGGAATCAGCGTATCAGGGCTGGCGGTCGCCAGTATGATAAGATCTATCTCTTCGCCCTTAACACCGGCAGCGGCCAAGGCGCGCTGGGCGGCAACGGTCGCTAGCTCAGAGGTGTTGACATGACTGATGTGTCGCTGACTGATCCCAGTACGCGGCTTAATCCATTCATCGGAAGTGTCGATAAAAGTGGCAAGATCATGGTTGGTAAGCGTTGCGGGGGGAACACATTTTCCCCAGCCGGTAATGGTGGCGTACTGCATCTGAATATTCTCTCAAAAATAAAAAGGCAGAGTACATCAGCTCTGCCTTATCAAACTAATCTAATAAGCCTAGCAATAAGTCAAGCAAGCTACAGTGATTTAGCTCACCTGTTGGGCAACCAGCTCACGTATGGCATTGGCTGCATGTAATATATGGTCTCTCAGAAGCGTTACTGCCTTGTCAATCTCTTGGTTACGACAGTAGGTGAGCAAGTCTCTATGGTCTTGCGCCGCTCTGGGGATGCCGCCTGCCAGCAGAAGCTGTAGACGTATGTAGCGATCACAGTTGGTATTTAGACCGTGTACCACATCCATGGTGTGAGGACGATCGGCCGCCTGATACAGGCAGGTGTGGAACTTGGTATTGAGTTCACTCCAGCTGCTCACGGCATCTTCCTGTTGGAAAGCCGCCTCCAGTTCATCCAGGTAACCCTGGGCCTGAGCCAGCATCTCATCATCGAGATTCGGGATCGCCTTGGCAAGCAGATCGGTTTCGATTAGGGCCCTTAGCTCAAACAGCTCGGTGACCTGATCGACCGACAATTCGGTGGCGGTAGCGCCCTTATGGGCTTCAAACTTTACGAGTCCTTCGGCTTCGAGTTGCAGCAGGGCTTCTCTTACCGGGATGCGACTGACGTTCAGTGCCTCGGCTAAGGCGCTCTGGCGTAAAGGTTCGCCGGCGGCAATTTCGCCTGAAAGGATTTTCTCTCTTAAGACTTCCACCACGACCTGGGTGCGCGTTTTATGAACGATTGGAGTTGTTCGGCTCATAGTTCCCGTAATGTCTTTTCGTTATTATATGTGATCCGCATAAGATTACCGCTTATAGCACTATAAATAAAGGGAAACCGTGGTTTCCCTTTATTTAATATGCCTGTTAGAAGCGCTTTAGGAGACTTTGTCCATCTCGCAATGCTTCGGGCAGCAAAGCGGTTGGCATGTTTTGATAGCAGATGGGCCGTGTCCAGCGATGTATCGCCATGCTGCCCACCGAGGTGCTGCGACTGTCGGTGCTGGCAGGGTAGGGACCGCCATGGTTCATCGAGTGACACACCTCGACGCCTGTTGGCATCTGATTGAAGATAAGCCTGCCGACACGCTGGCCTATGGCATCCACTAGGCTATGGGCATGAGCCCAATCGCTCTCGTTGCCATGAAGTGTGGCGGTAAGCTGCCCCTCAATCTGCTCGGCAACGGCTTGCATCTGCGCGGCGTCCTGGCACTCGACTACTATCGCGAAGGGACCAAAGACCTCCTGTTGCAGGGCGCTGTCGGCCAGATAACCTGCCGCATCCACCTTTACCGCCGCCGGGCGGGTATGGTGGCTGGCCTCGGCTGCCTTGCCCTGGGACAAAAGCGTCAGCTGCGGGTGTGCCAGCAGTGCCTCTGTCTGCTGCTGATAGGTGGCGGCGATGCCTGGGGTGAGCATGGCGCTGGCGGCTTGTTCGGCCAGGGTCTGGCTGAGTCTATCGCAGTAGCGGGTCAGCGCCTCGCCCTTGACGGCGACAATCAGCCCTGGACTGGTACAGAACTGACCATGGCCCATCATCATAGACTGCACCTGAGTCTCGGCCAGCGTCTCTGCCTGCTCGGCGAGTATCCCAGGTAGTAGGAATTGTGGATTGGTAGAGCCCAGTTCACCATAGAAGGGGATTGGCTCGGGGCGCGCCGCGCAGCGATCGGCCAGGATGCGGCCTACCTTTAATGAGCCGGTGAAACCCACCGCCTTGATCTCTGGCGCCTCGACCAAGCCCGTCGAGAGGTCCGGGGTATGTCCCTGCAGCAGACTAAATACGCCGGCCGGCATGTCGCAAGCCTTGATCGCCTTTTCTATGGCCTGGGTGACCAGCTCACTGGTGGCCGGATGCGCCGGGTGGCCCTTGACGATGACGGGACAACCAGCGGCGAGCGCCGATGCGGTATCGCCCCCGGCAGTGGAAAATGCCAGCGGGAAGTTAGAGGCGCCGAAGACGGCCACAGGCCCTAAGGCAACCTTGCCTAGGCGGGTATCTGGCTTTGGTAGCGGCTGACGTTCTGGCTGAGCCATGTCGGCAATTAACTGCTCTATTGGGTTAACAAGATTTTGGGCAAACAGGCGCAGTTGACCACAGGTGCGCCCGGTTTCGCCCTGTAACCTGGCCAGAGGCAGGCCGGTTTCGAGGTGGGCGGCTTCTATGATCGTCTCTTTGTCGGCCTCGATATGCTCGGCAATGGAGCTCAGAAAAGCGGCGCGCTCGCTGTCGCTCTTGTTGCGATAGCTATTAAAGGCCTGCTCAGCCGCCTTGGTGGCCTGGGCGAGCTGCTCGTCGCTTGCGCTGGCAAAGTGCCAATCAATCTGAGTATTAGCGACGGGGTTAAAGCTTTGAAAGGCGTCTGCTTCGCCCTGCCACTCGCCATTGATGTAATGCTGACCGGTTAATCTGTTGGTGATGCTTAGTGTCATAGCAATTGTCCTTTTGGGCTGGCCGGTTAGACCACCTGAAATCCGAAGGCATAGGGATCGTTATCGTCGACCGTGATGGCGTTGTGCCCGGTGATCCGCGCCCAGCCCTTGATACTTGGCATGATGGCGTCAAACGCGCCAACCTTGGTGGCGGCTTCGATGCGGCCGACAAACTGGCTGCCTATGATGCTCTCGTGGGTGTACTCATCGCCGACCTTGAGCTCGCCGCGGCTATAGAGCTGCGCCAGACGGGCGCTGGTGCCTGTGCCGCAGGGTGAACGGTCGATCGCCTTGTCGCCATAAAACACTGCATTAGCGCCGTTTGAGCCTTCGCTGATGGTGTCGCCGGTCCAAAGAACATGGGAGACGCCGTTGACCGTGGGGTCGTCCGGGTGCACGCAGTTTAGTTCTCTGTGGGCGACTTCCCGCACGATCGGGCTCCAGCGCAGGATATCGCCGGCGCTCCAGTGGCGCAGTCCAGGGAAGTTGGCCTGGGGATCGACGATGGCGTAGTAGTTACCGCCGTAGGAGACATCTATCTTGAGCGGCCCAAGGCCTGGGATATCCAGCACCACATCTTTATGGGCCAGATAGGCGGGTACGTTGAAGATCTTGACCCAATCCACCTTGGCGCCGGTTTGCTGGTACTGCACCTTAATCTGCCCGGCGGGCACGTCTATGGTGAGCTGACCCGGCATCTTGGGGGTTAACAGGCCAGACTCGAGCGCGGCTGTGATGGTGCCTATGGTGCCGTGGCCACACATGGGCAGGCAGCCGCTGGTCTCGATAAACAGGATGGCGGCATCGGCGTTGTCGCTGCAAGGGGGGTAGAGGAAGGCGCCGGACATCATGTCGTGGCCCCTGGGTTCAAACATCAGCGCCTTGCGGATCCAGTCATACTGCGCCAGGAAATCCTGGCGCTTCTCGCTCATAGTGCGACCCTTGAGGTCCGGATGGCCACTGGTGACCAAACGGACCGGGTTGCCGCAGGTATGAGCATCGACGCAAAAGAAGGTACCTTTTAACATCTATGCCATACTCCCTAGATTTAGTTGAGGTTGTACTTGTCGAGATCCAGGCGGGTAGCCAAGGCTTCGGCCATCACCTTTTCTACATAGGCACGCTCGTCACCGATCAAGGTCATGCGAGGCAGGCGTACATTTTCGCTGCCGCGGCCGACGATCTGCTCGGCAAACTTGATGCACTGTACCAGGGTCGGAATGGTGTCCAGGCGCAGCAGCGGCATGAACCAGCGGTAGATCTCACGGGCTTCTTCAATACGGCCGGCACGGGCCAGTTTAAACAGAGTAACAGATTCTCGTGGGAAGACATTGGTTAGGCCAGAGATCCAACCTGTGGCACCCAGCAAAATGCTCTCCAGCGCAATATCATCGACACCGCAGAGGATGTTGAAACGATCGCCAAAGCGGCTCTGCAACTCGGTGAGGCGGCGAGTATCTGTGGTCGATTCCTTGATGGCCACTATGTTTGGCTCTTCGGCCAGAACGGCGGTCATCTCCAGGTTGATGTCGACGCCATAACCCACAGGGTTGTTGTAGATCATGATTGGCAGTTTGGTCGAGCGCGCTACGTGTTGGTAGTGGGCGATCACCTCGCGGTCAGTGCCGCGGTAGACCATGGCGGGCAGTAGCATCAGGCCATCGACACCGAGCGCCTCGACATCCTGGGCGTATTTCGCCGCCTGCTGTGCCGTGTTTTCGGTGCAGCCAGAGAGCACCAGGATACGGCCATTGACCGTCTCGACCGTGTGCTTGATGAATTCACGTTTTTCTTCCGGAGAAAGGGAGGCGTTCTCGCCTATGGTACCCAGGGCGATCACCCCATCGATACCATCACGAATGAGGTCTTCCAGCATTCTCGCGTTCGACTCATAGTTGATCGAACCATCGTCATTAAATTGGGTAGAAATTGCTGGGAATACACCTTGCCAGTTTACTTTCATGTTCAGACCTCTATAGATATTGCCGTGCAACGTGCGCGGCGAAAAAGTTATATCAAGTTTTGGCGTTTACCAAAAGCTATAGTATATTGTATACAATTTTGAAGGGAAGAAAAGCCCCTTGGTGAGATTGCCGCTATTTATGTTTTTATCTCTCACCGGAAAATACTATATATTGCATACAAACAATAACAAAGGAAGTCCCTATGCGCCTATTAGATTTAAGTCCTAGCTTTCTCGATGCCTGTACCCGATTTAAGACCCTCGACGCTCACACCGAAGGCGAGCCGCTTCGGATATTGCTGGAGGGATACCCCGAGATCCCTGGGGACACCATTTTGGCCAAACGCAGATATCTCACGGCGCATCTGGACCAATATCGTAAGCTCTTGATGCATGAGCCCAGGGGCCATGCCGACATGTATGGCGCCATCATCACAGCGCCTATCACTACGGGCGCGGATTTTGGCGTGCTGTTTCTCCATAACGAGGGATACAGCAGCATGTGCGGTCACGGCATCTTGGCCTTGGTAACAGTGGCGGTCGAGACAGGCACCCTAGCGCTTGGCGATACGCCAAGAGAGATAAAGATAGATGCGCCTGCAGGGCTTATTCATGCCAAGGCCTATCGTGATGAGACGGGAGAGCTCAAGGTGAGCTTTCGTAACGTGCCTTCCTGGGCCGAGGCGCTGGATTGTCGCGTAACCGTCGAGGGCATAGGCGAGGTGGCCTACGACATCGGCTTCGGCGGTGCCTATTACGCCTATGTCGATGCCGATGGGCTGGGGTTAAGCTGCGCGCCGGAAAATGTCGCTCAGCTGATCGATTGGGGACGTCGTATCAAACACGCCGTGATGGCTCAGCATCCGTTAGCCCATCCATTAGAAGCGGATTTAGGCTTTCTCTACGGCACGATATTTACCTCGAGCAAGACCAGCTCCAATGATGCCCACTCGCGGCACGTGTGCGTTTTTGCCGATGGCGAGGTGGATCGCTCGCCTACGGGCACAGGGGTCGCGGGTCGAATAGCTTTGCTTCACGCTCGAGGCGAGGTCGCACTGGGTGAGCGCCTGAGGATTGAGAGCATAGTCGATGGCGCCATGCAGGTTTGCGCGCTGGATAACGCCGATTTTTATGGCAAGGCAGCGGTGATCCCCGAGGTGAGCGGCCGCGCCTTTATTACCGGGCGTCATGAGTTTATCTTAGATCCTAAGGATCAGTTTCAGCAGGGATTTATGCTCAGATGATCGAGGCTAATCACATGACAAAACATGAGTTAACTGGCCAGGACAAAGGCTCGCAGACCTGCGCAGCCTCTACCCAAAACGCGGATGTCACAGTCATAGGCGCTGGCGTTGTAGGCCTTGCCAATGCCATCGCCTTGCAACAGGCGGGCTTTAGCGTGCGCGTCATCGACAAGCAAGGGGTAGCTGCGGGCGCCTCCTTTGGTAACGCGGGCCACTTCGCCACCGAGCAGATGTTTCCCCTGGCCGACCCGGCCATGTTATTCAAACTGCCTGGCATGTTGCTCGACCCATTAGGGCCGTTTCGCATTCAGCCGCGCTATTTTCTCAAGGCCTTGCCTTGGTTCATGCGCTTCTTAGTCAATATGTTGCCCGCAAGACGCGCCCATAACTCGGCGGCGATCAAGGCGTTAAATCAAAAGAGTATCCAAGCCTGGCAGCAGTTGGTGAGCGAGTGTGGCTGCTCCGAGTTACTCAAACTCGAGGGCAGTCTCTTGGTGTTTGAACAGACGCCTTTTATCGAGGTCGAGCGGGTATACAAGAGTTACCGTGATGCTGGCGTGGCGGTGAAGCTACTCAGCGGTGAGGAGGTGAGGACGCTAGAGCCGGATCTCAGCCCCAATATCAACCACGGACTGTGGTTTACCCAGGTCGGCCATACGCCGGACCCGGCCGAGCTGTGTCATCGCTTGGCAACGCAGTTTGAGAAACTGGGGGGCGAGCTGGTGATCGCTGAGGTAATTCAGTTGGCTGCTGAATGTAAGGGAGATAATAAAGAGAAAGGTGTTAATGTCAGTGTCGCTAGCGGAGTAACTTACCAAAGCGACAAGTTATTGCTTAGCGCCGGCGCCTGGTCTAAGCCTTTGGCGCAGCAGCTTGGCTTTAAGGTGCCGCTGGAAACCGAGCGTGGCTATCATCTGATGATGCCACAGCAAAGTCGTCTGCAGCGGCCGGTGGCTTCATTTGAGCGTAAGTTCATCATCACCCCCATGAACCGGGGGACTTGTCTGGCCGGCACGGTTGAATTTGGCGGTCTTAAGGCGCCGCTGATCGAGGCCAGGGCCGACTGTCTGCTGCCCCATGCCAAGGCGCTGCTGCCAGATGTGTTGGCCAGTGCTAAAACCTCCCAGGGAGAGCGCTGGATGGGCTTTAGACCGTCGCTGCCCGATTCCCTGCCTGTGCTGGGCGCCTCACCTAAGAGCGATAAGATCTTCTTTGCCTTTGGTCATCAACATCTGGGACTCTCCTGGGCCGCCTTTAGCGCACAGCTCATGGCGGAAACCATTAAGGGGGAGGAGGTTACGGTGGATATGACACCCTACCGTATCGACCGATTCTAAGCGGCATGCTAAGAGACAAACTTAGTGATTCAAGGATAACGAGATAAAAGAAAGCCGGCATGCATGTTTGTAAGATCGCATCTCGGTAAAGATTCGATTGCGCTTTAGCTCTGGCATTGCTGTAGCATTATAGTGCCTAATAATATTTTGCCGGAGCCTCTATGGAAACCTTAGATCAACTACTCGAGCGTATTGCCTGCTGTCAGATCTGCCAGCCGCATCTTAGCCATAAGGTGCGGCCCGTGCTGCAGGCGGCATCAAGCGCCAAGGTGTTGATTGTCGGTCAGGCGCCGGGCACTAAGGCCGCGGCCAGCGGGCTTCCCTTTGACGATCCCAGCGGTGACAGGCTCAGGGATTGGCTCGGTGTTAGCCGCGAGCAGTTTTACGATTCTTCCTTGTTTGCCATAGTCCCCATGGGGTTTTGTTATCCGGGGAAGGGACGCTCTGGGGATTTGCCGCCAAGGGGAGAATGTGCGCCGGCCTGGCGAGAGCCTCTGCTGGCACACCTAAAAAACATTCAACTCACCTTGGTGATCGGCCAATATGCCCAGGCCTATCATTTCGGTAAGCAGTGTGGCGGGGTGACCGAGTGCGTGCAAGGCTGGCAACAACATGGCAGCCACATAATGCCGCTACCGCATCCCAGCCCTCGCAATAATCTCTGGCTCAGGCGTAACCCTTGGTTTGAAATCGAATTATTGCCCGTACTCAAGGCTCGGGTGGCGAGCGCTATCGCGCAAAAGCGTCTTTAGAGTTCTAAACCCAAGAAACCTCGAGTCATTGGAACCCTAATGCTGTTATAGCGCTCACGTCATTAAAAACTAGCTTCGGCCCATGAATTCCTCGATCTCGGCAATTGACCTAGGTACGTGCTCTGACAGGTTTTCATGGCCATCAGCAGTAACCAGGATATCATCTTCGATGCGGATCCCCATGCCGCGATAGGCTTCGGGTACATCGGTGGCAGAGGCCGGAATATAGATGCCTGGCTCTATGGTAAAGATCATCCCTGGCTCAAGCCTGCGCCACTTGCCACCCTCATCGTGATAGGGACCGACATCATGGACATCCATTCCCAGCCAGTGACCCGTCTTGTGTACCGTGAAGCGCTTGTAGCTTTCGCTGGCCATTACCTCTTCATAGCTCCCCTGTAACAGGCCAAGTTCGATGAGGCCCCGGGCCATCACCTGCATACAGGTCTCATAGAGGTGATTCCAGGGTGTGCCTGGTTTGACTTTGGCGATGGCGGCATCGAGGGCATCGAGCACAAGTTGGTAGATCGCTTCTTGAGCCTGCGTAAAGCGGCCATCTACCGGATAACTGCGGGTGATATCGGCGGCGTAGTGATTGAGCTCGGCACCGGCATCGATCAGCAGCATCTGACCGGATTGGAGCTCGCAGCAGTTCTCTTCATAATGCAGGCAGCAGGCGTTGTCGCCGGCCGCCACTATGTTGGGGTAGGCCACCTCGTTAGCACCATGAGCGGCTATGGCATAATTAAAGGTAGCGGCAAGCAGAGCCTCATTTGTCTCTGCGCGGCAGGCTGTCATTACTGCTTTATGGCCGTGGATAGAGGCATTGACCGCAGCGCGAATAGCAGCCTGCTCGCTCTCATCTTTGATCACTCTCAGTGGATGTAGGTGCTTGGCCAGCGGCGTGATGCTGCGAAAGCATTTAGGCGTATCGAAGGCGTTGCCATGACGCTGGGCGTTACACCACGCCAGCAATTTATGATTAAAACGGCCCAGCTCGTCGCTGATAAATACTTGAGTCTGATGAATGAGGCTGGCGGCGATGACGCTGTCTAGCTCGGCGATATCAAACGCCTGGTTGGCGCCAAATTGTTCGATGGCACCGGTAATGCCGGCTCTGGCGCCGAAGCTGACCTCCTGCTGAGGATCCTTTGGTCGGCAGAGCAAAGTGTAATTTATCTCGCCTTGCGGGCCACGATAGAGCAGGGCAACCGCATCAGGCTCGTTAAAACCTGTGAGGTAGAGAAAATCATTGTCTTGGCGAAAGTGATACTTGATGTTCTTGCTGCGCACCTTTTGCTGATAACCCACGAGGATTACAAAGCTGTCCTCGGGTAGGCTATCCATGAGGCGTTGGCGTCTAATTACATATTGGCTGTTTGCGGGCATCTCTATCCCTATCTCTTTATAGCTTTATGCGAATGGCTTAACTATATTTGTATATTTTATTCATTTCTAGTCCTCGTCGACTTTATTCGTGATTGTTCGGTGCATTTTGTTGATTCAAGTGTGATAATAATGGCCAACTAATTTTTGGGTTCAGTCGGATTGGGGAAGTTTTCGTGAATCGTGCCGTTTTCCTGGATAGAGATGGAGTGATTAATGTCGACCATGGTTATGTGCATCAGGTCGATGATTTCGAATATGTCGAGGGAGTATTCGATGCGTGCGCCGCGTTAAAGCAGCAAGGCTATAAGCTGGTGGTGGTGACCAATCAGTCGGGCATCGCCCGCGGACTCTACACAGAAGAGCAGTTTCACAGCCTGACCGAATGGATGGACTGGAACTTCGCCGATAAGGGTGTCGATCTCGATGGCATCTATTACTGTCCTCATCACAACGAAAAAGGCATTGGCGAGTATAAGCAGGACTGTGATTGTCGTAAGCCTAAACCCGGCATGCTCAAGAGTGCGGCGCAGTTTTTAAAGATAGACCTGAGCCGCTCTGTTATGGTGGGGGATAAGCGTGACGATATGCTAGCTGCCGAGGCCGCAGGGGTGCCTACACGTATCTTAGTGCGCACTGGCAAAACGGTAACAGATGAAGCCATAGCCGCGGCTACTGTTGTTTTAGACTCTATCGCCGATGTGCCGACTTACCTGGCGTCGCTAAACTAGTTACAAGTCCTTATAAGCTCGTGATGAAGTCATTATCGGATTAAGTCCTTATCTGATGAATGTGTTATCTGATGAATGTGTTTTCAATAGCTATTAAGTCGTCTTTATATGCCTTTGATGGGCGAATCTAGTCAGAATCGCCCTTTTGCTCGTTTATCTCGACTAGATTAGACGAACCAAGCGACCGAAAATCACTATATCATTCCTCAAAATGTGCCTTTTCTGATGCCTAATTCATCATGTTGTTCGATGTTTGAGCATTTGAGCCGAATTTATAAAACAATCTGAGAAAAGGTCTTGACGCCTCGGTCGCCCTGAGTAGAATACGCAGCCCTAGCCACTTGGAACTGCCGAGATGCGCTAGCGCTCATGAGGTGTTTAAGCCACCATGGGCACGCTCTTTAACAATTTATCAAGTAATCTGTGTGGACACTCACAGGTATTGAGTTAATCGAAAACGATTTAAATCTCAATGCAATTTCTCATTAGAGATAATGAGTGTTCATAGCAACTTTGGTTTTCTCTTTCGTGAAAGTGAAATCAAAGCAATTTATGTTATTTGCAGAAATGTAAGTATCGAGTTTGCTGCTTCTTTATGAACGCAGTGAATGAGAAACAGTAGAATTCATTGAGTCGTTTGGCGCAAGCCAAACACAAAAACTTTTAATTGAAGAGTTTGATCATGGCTCAGATTGAACGCTGGCGGCAGGCCTAACACATGCAAGTCGAGCGGTAACATTTCAAAAGCTTGCTTTTGAAGATGACGAGCGGCGGACGGGTGAGTAATGCCTAGGGAACTGCCCAGTCGAGGGGGATAACAGTTGGAAACGACTGCTAATACCGCATACGCCCTACGGGGGAAAAGAGGGGATCTTCGGACCTTCTGCGATTGGATGTACCTAGGTGGGATTAGCTAGTAGGTGAGGTAATGGCTCACCTAGGCGACGATCCCTAGCTGTTCTGAGAGGATGATCAGCCACACTGGGACTGAGACACGGCCCAGACTCCTACGGGAGGCAGCAGTGGGGAATATTGCACAATGGGCGCAAGCCTGATGCAGCCATGCCGCGTGTGTGAAGAAGGCCTTCGGGTTGTAAAGCACTTTCAGCGAGGAGGAAAGGTTAACGGTTAATACCCGTTAGCTGTGACGTTACTCGCAGAAGAAGCACCGGCTAACTTCGTGCCAGCAGCCGCGGTAATACGAGGGGTGCAAGCGTTAATCGGAATTACTGGGCGTAAAGCGTACGCAGGCGGTTGATTAAGCGAGATGTGAAAGCCCCGGGCTTAACCTGGGAACTGCATTTCGAACTGGTCAACTAGAGTCTTGTAGAGGGGGGTAGAATTTCAGGTGTAGCGGTGAAATGCGTAGAGATCTGAAGGAATACCGGTGGCGAAGGCGGCCCCCTGGACAAAGACTGACGCTCAGGTACGAAAGCGTGGGGAGCAAACAGGATTAGATACCCTGGTAGTCCACGCCGTAAACGATGTCTACTCGGAATTTGGTGTCTTGAACACTGGGTTCTCAAGCTAACGCATTAAGTAGACCGCCTGGGGAGTACGGCCGCAAGGTTAAAACTCAAATGAATTGACGGGGGCCCGCACAAGCGGTGGAGCATGTGGTTTAATTCGATGCAACGCGAAGAACCTTACCTACTCTTGACATCCAGAGAACTTTTCAGAGATGAATTGGTGCCTTCGGGAACTCTGAGACAGGTGCTGCATGGCTGTCGTCAGCTCGTGTTGTGAAATGTTGGGTTAAGTCCCGCAACGAGCGCAACCCTTATCCTTACTTGCCAGCGGGTAATGCCGGGAACTTTAGGGAGACTGCCGGTGATAAACCGGAGGAAGGTGGGGACGACGTCAAGTCATCATGGCCCTTACGAGTAGGGCTACACACGTGCTACAATGGTCGGTACAGAGGGTTGCGAAGCCGCGAGGTGGAGCTAATCTCACAAAGCCGGTCGTAGTCCGGATTGGAGTCTGCAACTCGACTCCATGAAGTCGGAATCGCTAGTAATCGTGGATCAGAATGCCACGGTGAATACGTTCCCGGGCCTTGTACACACCGCCCGTCACACCATGGGAGTGGGCTGCACCAGAAGTAGATAGCTTAACCTTCGGGAGGGCGTTTACCACGGTGTGGTTCATGACTGGGGTGAAGTCGTAACAAGGTAGCCCTAGGGGAACCTGGGGCTGGATCACCTCCTTACCTATACGATTGACTGATATTTGTTGAGTGTTCACACAGATTACTTGATAGAAGATAGAGCAAAGATATACACGTCTAATTAGACGTTGTTAATTTGTTTCAGCGCTAGGCGTTTGAATTGCTAACGAAGGAATGTAGATAACTACATGACTGAGTGAGTAATGAAAAACAACAACGCGATGGAGCAAAGAAACAAGTATAAATGGGTCTGTAGCTCAGCTGGTTAGAGCGCACCCCTGATAAGGGTGAGGTCGGTGGTTCAAGTCCACTCTGACCCACCAATTCTTCGTTGATACTGCGTTATGTATTTCGTCGTTTAGCTGGCTAAACGTCCTCAATACATGCCTTGTTTCAACTCGAATTGGCAATGGTATACTTTGTTCGCTGCATGTAATGGGGCTATAGCTCAGCTGGGAGAGCGCCTGCCTTGCACGCAGGAGGTCTGCGGTTCGATCCCGCATAGCTCCACCATTTGCTCTAGAAGAGAGCATGCAGTTATGGTTAGAGATGCCAAAGATAAATGCAGAATTTATCTTTGGCTTTTTTAAGCCCGCTCTTTAAAAATTTGGAAAGCTGATAGTAATAACCGAAAGGTTATTGCGAAAAATAATTGAGTTCTCAAAACACACTTTAATCAAGTGACTTGAGTATTCTTTTGGCGAAAGTAGAAACCGTTAGTTGCGATGCAGCTCAAATGAAACTCATTTGGGTTGTATGGTTAAGTGACTAAGCGTATACGGTGGATGCCTTGGCAGTCAGAGGCGATGAAGGACGTAGTAACTTGCGAAAAGCGTTGGCGAGCTAGTAACAAGCATTTGAGCTAACGATGTCCGAATGGGGAAACCCGGCACCATAAGGTGTCATCACTAAGTGAATACATAGCTTAGTGAGGCGAACGAGGGGAACTGAAACATCTAAGTACCCTTAGGAAAAGAAATCAACCGAGATTCCCCTAGTAGCGGCGAGCGAACGGGGATTAGCCCTTAAGCCTAGAGGGTGTTAGTGGAATGTGTTGGAAAGCACAGCGATACAGGGTGATAGCCCCGTACATGAAAACTAACTTTAGGTGAAAACGAGTAGGACGGGACACGTGATATCTTGTTCGAATATGGGGGGACCATCCTCCAAGGCTAAATACTCCTGACTGACCGATAGTGAACCAGTACCGTGAGGGAAAGGCGAAAAGAACCCCTGTGAGGGGAGTGAAATAGAACCTGAAACCGTATACGTACAAGCAGTGGGAGCGGTTCTTGAGACCGTGACTGCGTACCTTTTGTATAATGGGTCAGCGACTTACATTTTGTAGCGAGGTTAAGCGAATAGCGGAGCCGTAGGGAAACCGAGTGTTAACTGCGCGTTTAGTTGCAAGGTGTAGACCCGAAACCCGGTGATCTAGCCATGGGCAGGTTGAAGGTTGAGTAACATCAACTGGAGGACCGAACACACGTATGTTGAAAAATGCGGTGATGACTTGTGGCTGGGGGTGAAAGGCCAATCAAACCGGGAGATATCTGGTTCTCCTCGAAAGCTATTTAGGTAGCGCCTCGAGCGAATACCATTGGGGGTAGAGCACTGTTAAGGCTAGGGGGTCATCCCGACTTACCAACCCTTTGCAAACTCCGAATACCAATGAGTACTACTCGGGAGACACACGGCGGGTGCTAACGTCCGTCGTGAAAAGGGAAACAACCCAGACCATCAGCTAAGGTCCCAAAGTTATTGCTAAGTGGGAAACGATGTGGGAAGGCTTAGACAGCTAGGATGTTGGCTTAGAAGCAGCCATCATTTAAAGAAAGCGTAATAGCTCACTAGTCGAGTCGGCCTGCGCGGAAGATATAACGGGGCTAAGCAATACACCGAAGCTATGGGTACTAGCGCTTGCGCTGGTGCGGTAGAGGAGCGTTCTGTAAGCCGTTGAAGGTGAAGGGGTAACCCACGCTGGAGGTATCAGAAGTGCGAATGCTGACATGAGTAACGATAAAGGGGGTGAAAAACCTCCTCGCCGAAAGACCAAGGGTTCCTGTCCAACGTTAATCGGGGCAGGGTGAGTCGACCCCTAAGGCGAGGCCGAAAGGCGTAGTCGATGGGAAACGGGTTAATATTCCCGTACTTCTGCTAACTGCGATGGAGAGACGGAGAAGGCTAGGCTAGCGCGGCGTTGGTTGTCCGCGTTTAAGGCTGTAGGTAGGGTACTTAGGCAAATCCGGGTACCTAATACTGAGAGTTGATGACGAGTCACTACGGTGATGAAGTAGTTGATGCCATGCTTCCAGGAAAATCTTCTAAGCTTCAGGTTAGTAGGAATCGTACCCCAAACCGACACAGGTGGTCGGGTAGAGAATACCAAGGCGCTTGAGAGAACTCGGCTGAAGGAACTAGGCAAAATGGTACCGTAACTTCGGGAGAAGGTACGCTCCTGTTGGTGATGAGACTTGCTCTCTAAGCTGACGGGAGTCGCAGATACCAGGTGGCTGCAACTGTTTATCAAAAACACAGCACTGTGCAAAATCGCAAGATGACGTATACGGTGTGACGCCTGCCCGGTGCCGGAAGGTTAATTGATTGGGTTATCTTCGGAGAAGCTCATGATCGAAGCCCCGGTAAACGGCGGCCGTAACTATAACGGTCCTAAGGTAGCGAAATTCCTTGTCGGGTAAGTTCCGACCTGCACGAATGGCGTAATGATGGCCACGCTGTCTCCAGCCGAGACTCAGTGAAGTTGAAATTGCGGTGAAGATGCCGTATACCCGCGGCTAGACGGAAAGACCCCGTGAACCTTTACTATAGCTTGGCACTGAACATTGACCCTACATGTGTAGGATAGGTGGGAGACTTTGAAGCGGGAACGCCAGTTCTCGTGGAGTCATCCTTGAAATACCACCCTTGTAGTGTTGATGTTCTAACTCTGGCCCCTGAATCGGGGTTGAGGACAGTGCCTGGTGGGTAGTTTGACTGGGGCGGTCTCCTCCCAAAGAGTAACGGAGGAGCACGAAGGTTGGCTAAGTACGGTCGGACATCGTACGGTTAGTGCAATGGCATAAGCCAGCTTAACTGCGAGACATACACGTCGAGCAGGTGCGAAAGCAGGTCATAGTGATCCGGTGGTTCTGAATGGAAGGGCCATCGCTCAACGGATAAAAGGTACTCCGGGGATAACAGGCTGATACCGCCCAAGAGTTCATATCGACGGCGGTGTTTGGCACCTCGATGTCGGCTCATCACATCCTGGGGCTGAAGTCGGTCCCAAGGGTATGGCTGTTCGCCATTTAAAGTGGTACGCGAGCTGGGTTCAGAACGTCGTGAGACAGTTCGGTCCCTATCTGCCGTGGGCGTTGGATGATTGAAGGGAGCTGCTCCTAGTACGAGAGGACCGGAGTGGACGAACCGCTGGTGTTCGGGTTGTCATGCCAATGGCATTGCCCGGTAGCTACGTTCGGAATCGATAACCGCTGAAAGCATCTAAGCGGGAAGCGAGCCCTAAGATGAGTCATCCCTAGACCTTTAAGGTCTCTAAAGAGCCGTCCGAGACTAGGACGTTGATAGGCAGGGTGTGTAAGCGTTGTGAGGCGTTGAGCTAACCTGTACTAATGACTCGTGAGGCTTAACCATACAACCCAAAAGGGTTTTTACTGCAAAGTAAGTAATGGTTTACGAAAATCAAAAGAATACAAAGTACTTGATTGAAGTGCGAACTCAAACAGCTTTCTAAATTTACTATTTTGGTTAATTACGCAGGTAATTGTTTGGCTGACAAAGCCGTAACGAAGCGAAGCGCGGAGTGTACTAGAGTACATGAGCACTGTAGCAAGGAAACAATGCCGTCAGACGAAGAATTAACCAGTAAGAATTTGTCTGGAAACCATAGCATTGTGGCCCCACCTGATCCCATCCCGAACTCAGAAGTGAAACGCAATCGCGCCGATGGTAGTGTGGGGTCTCCCCATGTGAGAGTAGGTCATTTCCAGGCGCCTAATAAACGAAGAATCCCCAGCACCTAGTGTTGGGGATTTTTTCGTTTAACAGCCTTTGAAATATCAACTCTCACATGGGGAATATAAGAGCCCGAACGCAGTGAGGTGCATTTCCATGTGAAGTAGGGTGAAGCACTTGCGTTTATCAAACAACGCTTGATGCAAGGGATGAACGCGGAGAGCTTTGCTCGAAGCTGGCCATGACAGGCGCCTACTCCCGACGTCAGTCGATAAATGCTCCTTCTATATCGACACTTCCGCCATCCATGGCGGTCGCTCACCGCTAAGCGGGGTCTCCGGCGACGAAGCATAGCTTCTCCGCGTTCAAGTGGGGCTAAATACTGCGTATTTAAAGCGCCTCACTTTCACCCCCATGTGTTAGCTGCGCGAACCGAGTAGGTCATTTTCAGCTGCTACCGTTCTTTTGCTTTTGACAAAGTAACTGGAATGTTTATTCCCTGTGTTCAGTTCTAATTGGATGTCTTACGCCCCCATGTAAGAGGCCGTCTGCGTATGCCATTTCTTTTGCTGGGCTTCGACCTAGCAGTTTATCTCCATCCGTTAATACATCCGTTAATAAGCGTTGAATTGGCAAATGTCTTACGCCTCTATGTGAGAGGCTCGGATAGGTTACTTTGAGCTTACTTGGGCGTTAATAGATGTTTTCTATCTGCACGATTTGATCATTCAATTATACAGGGGAGCTATGGGGATTTAGATTTAGGGTATGAAGCTAATGGTTAACTCGGGCACTAAATCTGTGATGCATTCTCTTAATTCTGGCTTTCCTAATGCTGGGTTTCTTACTGCCAGTTTTCCTAACACTGGTTCTCAAAATACTGATTCTACCGGCTCGCTTTCTCTGTTGGACCCATCCTTGACTCCTAAGGAAGAGGACAGTCAGCTAGGGCAAGAGCTAACGCCCGTACAGGCCAATACGGCGCTGATTGCCGAAGGCGGTGGGCAGCGGGGGATATTCACCGCAGGTGTGTTGGATGCCTGGCTTGAGAGAGGCTATAACCCTTTTGCGCTGCTCATCGGTACTTCGGCTGGTGCGCAGAATCTCTCGAGTTATCTCACGGGGCAGATTGGCTTTGCCAAGCAGGCGATTAAGGGCTTGTCCCGCGATCCGCAATTTGTGAAGGTGAGTCGCGGTCTTGCCGGGAAGAGTACTGTGGATCTCGATTGGTACTTTAATCAGGTGCAAGGCGAGTCGTTAGGCTTGGATCTGTCTGCCGGGATGCGGGCATTGAGACATCGCCAGCTGCTTTTTAGCATGACCAATGGTTCCAACTATCAGGCGATATTTCGTCAGCCCGATAAGCAGAACTGGCTGGAGTTACTCAAGGCGTCGAGCGCGCTGCCGTTTCTCTATCGCCAAGGAGTGCCTTTAGAGGACAGCTTTTATGTCGATGGCGGCCTGTCGGCTCCGTTGCCGGTGGAGGAGGCCTATCGGCGTGGGGCGACTAAGATAGTGGTGATCCGTACTATGCCCGAGGAATATCAGGCTTATACCCCTTGGGTGAATCGTCTCAAGTCTAGGATCTGTAGCTCGAATCGCTGCCCGAGGGCGATAGAGTATTACCTGCATCATGAAGCCGAATATAAGCGCTCACTTTCCTTTATCGACAATCCACCTGAGGGCGTGGAGATCATTCAGCTATTTCCCCGCCGCGCACTGGCGAGCAAGTTACTCGGCAGTTCGACGGCAGAGCTTGATAGGGATTATCGCCTCGGGCGGCTGGCGGGATTTAAGTTCCTGAAACAGGATAGCCTTTCCACCATGAAATGCGCCGCATAACGTTATGCTGGCTAAAGCTATTTTACTTAAAGCTATTTCATTGAAAGTCATGCCGCCTATCGATACCGAGAGTATCTAACCGGCTGGCTTAGTGCCCGTCTCGCTGAGCCTGTTCAATGAGCCCTATACGCTTTTTAAAGGCTTCTCTGGTGGCTTCATCCGCTTGTTCGTACCAGAAATCTAGCATCTGGCCGACATTGATCTGATCGCGGCGCGGCGTGCCTGTTTGACTTACAGGCTGGGTGTTTGGTTGACTAGTTGGCTGGCCAACCGGCTGAGCGCCTTGTGGCGCAGTGGTTTGCTGCGCTGCCAAGGCCGTTGAGGTCGCCGCAGGACTTGCCGCGCCGCTTGAGGCACTGCTTGAGGTGCTAGGTGCCATCTGGACAGGCTGATTGATCGCTATGGCCGCAACGCCTTGGCCGATGTTGTAGGCCTTTATCTCTTCGCTGTAATTGCGGCCTATCTGAATTCCATCCTTTAGCAACTTATCTATCTTGTAAGCGACCTTATTGCCCTGGGTATCCGTGAGACCAATTTGAGGGACGTCGTTAAATTTCTCCGCCGATTTAGGTGAGCTGATCTTAGGTAGGCTGACGCGATAGTGATTGTTTTCGCCAGAGAAGGTGACGATAAGGGTTTCTGAGACGAAGCGCTTTTGTTGGCCAAATTCCCGGTAGCTGGCGCGGGCATTAAAGACCAGCTGCTGCGGGCCATTTTGTGAGATCAGCTGATGGCTAGTGATATCCTTACCGTTAAGCAGCAGTGGCTCTGCGCTATCTGGCAGTGTGATGGTGACTTCGGCGTGCGCTTGTACAAAAAAGAGTGGGATCAAGAATAGGCAATGGATTAAAGATTTCATGGTAAACCGGGAAAAGAATAATTTATCTGTGTTATAGCACCTCGTGGCCCAGTTGGACAACTTTACAAGCGGCCATTGGGCTTTTTGAGCATCCTGGGGGATGGATTACAGTAATTTGTTTGCTAAGACTCTATAATGGTGGGGATTAATTTCAGGAGCTTAGCGTGTTAACTAAAATTTTAGTGACTCTGTTAGTGATTGCCGCGGCGATCGCCTATCTTCGACGACCTAAGGTGGTCAGCCAACCGACGGCCAGTCAGTTGGGTCAGCGAATCGTATTTAAATACCTTGCCTTTGGTATCGCCGCCCTGGCACTGCTGGGGAGTGCTGGCTACTGGTATTGGTCCTGGCAAGAGGGCAATCAGCTAGTGTATGTCACCATTATCTCGCCGGCGTCTGCCTCGAAAGAGGTCTACCAGGTACGTAAACGCGAGTTACAGAGCGATGCCTTCACCACTGTCGACGGCCTCAAGGTTCGCTTGTCGACTCAAGAGCGGATCGTGATAGCCGATACCCCGCCGAATATGAGGTAGGCTGGTTTTTAACACCGCTTCATTTTTATTTTGGTTATATTCCCTTCATTAGCAGTCGATTAGGCTGTTCAATGGCGCGTTATTCGGTAGAATAACGCCAAATTATACCCTGCGCTTGGATGTGGTGCGTTTTCATCTAAGTGTCTTTTTCAGGAGGTCCTATGATCACGGCTTATGTCTTTCAAGCGAATAAGTTATCCATTGTCGAGTTGAATATTCGAGACAGTGTTCCCGAGGGTACCTTATGGCTGGATCTCTACAAACCTGAAGATGACGAACGTGAATGGCTGAGGGGCTATTCGGTAGAGGAGCTACCGGACGAGGAAGATATTAACGAAATTGAGGCCTCGGCGCGTTTCTATCAAAACAAGGATGGTCTACACATCAACTCATTGTTCCCCCAGCGTGTGGGACAGGATGTTAAAGGGGTGAACGTCTCCTTCAACCTGCGTCCACAGTTTCTGGTGACCCTGAGGGAAGATGATGTGGGGCTGATCCGCTTACTGCGTAACTATCTGCGTTTAGGCCGCTTAGAGGTACAGACGCCACAGGCGCTGTTCCTGGAGCTGTTCAATCTTAAGGTGGATTACCTCTCGGATCTTATCGAAGATGTCTATTCCGTGCTTGATAGTGTGGGTGAGCAGGTGTTTGAGAGCAGTGAACTCGACGATGTGTTTAAGCTGATCACCTTGCAGGAAGACTCCAACGGTAAGATCCGTCTGAGTTTGCTCGATACCCAGCGTTCCCTGCGTTACATGCAGCGTTATTATCGCGGTAAGTTGACCGATGAAGATCTGAAAGATCTGCGGGAGATGTTGTCGGATATCGAATCTCTGATGCCCCACAGTCAGTTCATCTTCGATAAGTTGAACTTCTTGCTCGATGCGGCCATGGGTTTCAGTGGGCTACAACAAAACAAGATCATCAAGATCTTCTCGGTTGCGGCGGTGATCTTCCTGCCTCCGACCGTGATTGCCAGCGCCTATGGGATGAACTTCGCCAACATGCCAGAGCTTGAGTGGCAGTGGGGTTATCCTATGGCGATCATGATGATGATTGGCAGTGCGGCCTCGACCTATTTCTTCTTCAAGCGTAAAGGCTGGCTCTGATATTAGCCTGAGCTTGGTACCGGCCTGGTTTACAGCTTTGGTCGGCAGCCAAACGCACATCTTAACGGCGTGAGTTATTTACCCGGATAACAGAGCACCTTGGCTCTGTTATCTGTGTAAAGGTCGGGCTGATTGATCACCTGATTTAAGGTGATGAACTTGTCATTCATCAGCCGCAGCGCCATATAACTTCGGGCGTAGGGCGTGCTGCAGCGCGATAGCTTGAACTCGAGATGATGACGAATGGTTTCCAGTTGGGCGCGGTTGTTGGCATGGGCCTCGCTGATCAAGGCCTGGTTGAGATTTTTCTGCAGGGTGGCCAGTTGCTGCGGCGCATGCTGTGCCAGCCATTTCAGGCTGTCGAAATCGGGTAGTTCTACCATACTCTTTCCCCTTAGTGCATAAACGCCATAATGCAAGGCCAGTACTCTAATTTTAGTCTGGCCTGCGGAGAAAGACAGTCAGGTGTGCGTTACGCCTTCTTATCGCCACCGAAGAAATAGCTGACCCGCTCTCTGGGACTCAGGTATTTGAAGATCTTTTCCGGCAGGGCCGAGGGGGCGATACACCTGACGATAGTTAGGCCTTCGCTCTCCAGATCCACGATAGGCGCCTGCTCTTTCGGCACGAGTGCATCGTATACCAAGATCCTTGGGAAGAGGATCTTCTCGAGATTCACCGCCATCACCATGGCATATTGTCCGCTGGAAAGTTCCACCACACTGCCAGGCGGATAGACGCCGAGCATCTTGATGAGCTTACCTATTGCCTCCTGATTTAGCCGCTCCTTGTAGTTCTTATACAGGTAGCCCAGCGCCGCATAAGGGGTTCGCGCCTTAACCTGCCCCTCTGGGTGGCAGAGCTGATCGTAGAGGTTCACTGCGGCGACCAGCTGGGTCGGCAGGCTGATCTGTTCCGCCTTCAAGCCTCTGGGATAGCCGCTGCCATCGAGAAATTCATGATGGTCTCTGACGATTGGCGCCGCATCTTCGGGGAAGTTATTGGCCAGTTTCAATAGTTCTATCCCCATGGCGGGGTGCTGCCGGATGAAGTTCAGCTCGGGCTGGGTGAGCGGGGTCTTTTTACGAAGTAGCTGAGGCGGGATCTTGAGCTTGCCCGTATCGTGAAACAGGGCGCCCATGCCGACCGCCTCGATATCCTCTCTCGGCCAGTCCAGCTCCTTGGCGATCATCATAGAGAGCACCGCCACGTTGAGGGAGTGATAGTAGATCCCATCGCTGTCTTTGGCGTCGCTCATCAGGTGCAGTACCAGGTTGTCAGAGTTGAGCAGCTCTTCGGTGATGCTGTTGATCAGCTCCTTGGCATCGGAAATGGCGTTAAGCGGGCGATTTCTCAGCTTGGCGATCAGGTTGCGCATCATGGCGACGGAGCGGTCAAATTCCTGCTCGGTTTTCTTGAGATCGCGCTTGAGTTTCTTGAGGTGCTCGATGCGCTCCTGCTTGTTTTGATTCATCTGCTGACTGAGCTTGGTCAGGTCGCCGTCATCTCTAAAGCTTGGGGCATCGTAGGCATCTTCTTTGCCCAGCGGCGGCGCGGAGCTCTTATCCAGGTCGACAAACACATACTCGATACCGAGTTTTTTAATCAGTTCGATCTGAGCTTCCTGCTTGAGTCTAAAGGAATTAAATAGAAAGGGATGGTCTTTCCAGGAGACAGGTAATCTAACAAAATTGCCCACTTGTAGTTGGTTTGTGTTTACCTTACAGCTTCTGCTCATGTGTCTTTACGTTTGCCTTAAGTTGCGCGTTATTTTATCTGAACCAGCTGGCTTTACAATTACTTAAGCTATGTGTCAGCATAGTTGCATCACAAATTTGTCTAATTTAGCGAGTTGTACATGGATTTCATCGAAGTCTACCCCAATGCCATTCCAGATGAACTGTGCGATCGTCTCATCGAGACCGTCAACACACATCCTGGTGTCATTGATGGTATTACGGGTCATGGTGTTGACCTGGAAAAGAAAATTAGCCGTGACATAACCATGGATAACTTTCAGGAGTTACTGCCACTGAGAAACGAACTCCTTAATTATACGCTAAAACACAGCGCGCAATATTTTGAAAAATATGCCCTGGGGTTGATGGGAGCTGTGGCGGTCACTCTGGCGGACGAACAGGGTAAGCCACAGACACTGACCCCAGACAACTTCGATACCCTGGGAAGGCACAGGGTACAGCCTTTGGTGCAGTACCTGTATCGCAGCGGCACCATTAATATTCAACACTACCAGCAGGGCAAAGGGGGCTATCCCCACTGGCACTCGGAGCAGTTTCCGCAGATGGGACACAACGAGGCGCTGCACAGGGTCGTGCTCTATATGTTTTATCTGAACGATGTGGAAGAGGGGGGGGAAACCGAGTTCTTCTATCAGCAGCGTAAGATCAAGCCGAAGAAGGGCACCATGGTAATTGCGCCTGCAGGCTTCACTCACAGTCACAGGGGCAATATGCCCATTAGTGGCGACAAGTATATCGCCACCTCCTGGGTGATGTTTAACCGCGCCGAGAAGCTATACGCCCCTGTGGGTTAAAGCGGGATCTTGATGGTGAACCTCGCTCCCTCAAGGGATGAGGTATCTATGCTGAGGCTGCCGTTGTAGCTGGAGACGATTTCGTTACAGACGGCAAGCCCTATGCCTTGGCCAGCCTTTTGAGTGTCGGCGCGCACACCGCGCTCAATGATCCGTTGACGAATGGCCTCGGGGACCCCCGGGCCGTCATCTTCCACGATCAAGATAAACTCGCTGTTATCGCCGTAACGGGCGGTGACCGCTACCTTGCTGATACAGAGCTTGAAGGCGTTCTCCATCAGGTTGCCACACAGCTCCATCAGATCGCCTTTGTCGCCGGGGAATACCTGATCATCCGGGATATCGGCGCTAAATTGGATCTGCTTGTCACGGTAGACCTTAAACAGCATCTGCGACAGCTGGTCGATCAGCGGTGCAACCAGGGTCTGCTCCTGTTTCAGGCCCTTACGGCCGAGCATGGCGCGCTTGAGCTGATACTTGACCAACTGATCCATCTGACTCACCTGTTCCATGATCTTCTCGCTGGCCCCCGACTTGCTCAGGGTCTGATCGTCCGTGATGGCGTGCACCGCCGCCAGACGCGTCTTTAGGCTGTGGGCGAGATCGTTCATCGCGTTCTGGTAACGCTCCTGCTGGGCGCTGGATTGCACCAGCAGTTGGTTGAGCGCCTGGGTGACCCCTTCGAGCTCGACAGGGTAATCCTCGGAGAGCGCCTTGGCCTTGCCACTGCTGACCTGGTGCAGCTCGTTACGCATACGCACCAAGGGGCGCATTCCCCAGTAGCCGGCACTGATCAATAGCACCAGGGCCAGGGCCAGGATCATGCCCAGGCGCCAGTAGGTGCGGCGACTGAACTTGTCGAACTCCTGCTCCAGCTTCTGGGCATCTTTCATCACCAGCAGGTTGTATTTTTGCTTGGCGATCTCCACCGACAAGAGATAGACGAAGTAGTTTTTACTGTCGGCAAGGTTGAGGTAGTAGGGTGGCGAGTCGAAGCGTATCTCGTTGAAGCGCTCACAGGTGTCGAACAGACCACGATCTACGGCCAGAGAGGAGGTCCATACCTGCTTAAACTCCTCGTTGCAGCTGGCGATGATATATTTTTCCGGGGTGTTGTTCTCGTCGAGCCATTCTGAGGTCTCGGGGATCAGGTCGTGCTCCCTCAGCTCGGCGGCCACCTTGGGGATCTCGGCGATAAGCTCGGCGGTCTCCTCGTTGTAGCTATTCTGGGCGTACAACAGGTTGACCAGCCAGGCGAGACCGAAGCCCACCAAGGCGATGATGGAGAGCGAGGTGAGAAACATCCGCGTGAGCAGACGCTGTTTGGGTTTAAACCTTATTTGCATGGCAGATTAAACTTGTAGCCCTGACCACGAATGGTGGCAATGGGGTTTTCTAGTCCGCCCTTGGTCAGTTTCTTGCGCAGACGGCTGACCATTACTTCAATGGTGTTGGGATCGCCTTCCTTATCGCCATAGATCACATCCAGTAGTCGCTGTTTGGCCACCACCTCGTGACAGTGGCGCATCAGGTATTCAAGGATCTGATATTCGAACGCGGTCACCTCCATGGGGCTCTGATCCAGCGTGACCTGTTTGGCGGCCAAGTCCAGTTCCAACGGTCCGCTGGTGATCTGCGGTTTGACGAAGCCCGCACTGCGACGCACCAGGGCGTCGAGTCTGGCGACCAGCTCCTCTTTTTGGAAGGGCTTCACCAGATAGTCGTCGGCGCCGGCGTTGAGCCCCTCGACCTTATCCTGCCAGTTAACCCGGGCGGTGAGGATGAGAATAGGCGCCTTGAGTTCGGCCTTGCGCAGCGACTGGATCAGCGAGATACCGTCTTGATCCGGCAGGCCAAGGTCTATGATGGCAATGTCTATGGGATAGTTAGTCGCTTGATAGAAGCCTTCTTTGGCGGTCTGGGCGACTTGAACCTGGTTGCCTAACTCGCTCAGTTGTACCTTGAGGTGGTGGGACAGTAGGGGATCATCTTCAACGACCAAAATTCTCATATGCTTTGCCTATGTTTATTTAAGTGCTCGCTCGGTGACCCATTAGGGCAATTGTTAGCCAAGCGGAGGACGTTTTATAAAACATTAATTTATAATAGGTTAGCTTAACAGGGACTGACTCATCTTCAAACAAAGTTTAGTTGTTAGATTTTTGTGAGCAATAAGGTCATGTTCCGCCTGTTAATTTGCCTGTCAAATGGTTAGAATCCGGTAAATTTCTTACTCGTTTAGGCCTAGATATGTCCTTCGCTAAAATTCTACCCTTAATCTTTACCTGTTTGTTTGTGCCGGCGACATTAGCCGAAACCTTTACCTTTACCGCCATCCCTGATGAAAACGAGAGTCAGCTAAAGACGCGTTTCAACAAGGTAGCAAAGTACCTGGAGACTGAGCTGGGCGTTAAGGTGAACTATGTCCCGGTCAAATCTTACTCGGCAGCCGTTACCGCGTTTCGTAACAATCAGGTGCAGCTGGCCTGGTTTGGTGGCCTCTCTGGCGTGCAGGCGAGACGTCTGGTGCCTGGCTCACAAGCGATTGCTCAGGGTTATGAAGATCAATACTTTAAGAGCTTCTTCATCGCCAATGCCTCGACTCCGCTCGAGCAGTCGACCAACTTCCCTAACCTGAACGGTTATACCTTTACCTTCGGTTCGAAAGGATCGACCTCTGGCCGCCTAATGCCGCAATTTTACATCGAGCGCAACATGGGCAAGCAGGTGAAAGATATCTTTACCCGTATCGGTTTCTCTGGCGACCATAGCCGCACCATCGCCCAAGTCGAGGCCGGTGCTTATCAGGTGGGCGCGGTAAACTACAAGGTATGGGAAACGGCGGTGGCCAATGGCACTGTGGATACCAGCAAGGTGAAGGTGATCTGGGAAACCCCAGCCTATCCAGACTATCAGTGGACGGTACGTGCCGACGCCGATCAACGTTTCGGTGCAGGCTTTACTGAGAAGCTGACCAAGGCGCTACTGGAGATGAAAGATCCGGATCTGCTAGCCAGCTTCCCACGTCAGTCGTTTGTTGAGGCAGACAACGCAGATTACGAGCCTATCGAATCTGTGGCCACGGCGATCGGCCTGCTAGATTAATTCTGTGCTCCAAATAGAATCACTCTCCCTGAGTTATCGTGAGACTCGGGTCATCGACGATCTCGACTTGTCGATTAAACGGGGAGAGTCCTTAGCCATAGTCGGTCCTTCTGGGGCGGGTAAGTCTACGCTGCTGAGTTATATCTACGAGCAGCTTAAGCAAGACGCCGCCCTATGTAGTCAGTCCCAAGGTTTGGTCGATGCCCTGAGCGTGTTCCATAACGTTTATATGGGCGCGCTGGCCAGGCACTCCTTTGCCTATAACCTGTTAAATCTCGCCTGGCCATTGGCGGCAAGGCGTGAAGAGGTGGCCAAGCTGTGCGCCGAGCTGTACCTTGAGGCGCCGCTGCAGAAGCCTGTCTCTTCGCTCTCTGGCGGCCAGCGCCAGCGGGTTGCCTTGGCGCGGGCGCTCTATCAGCAAAAACCTAGTTTCATCGGCGACGAGTCGTTTTCCGCCCTGGATCCCGTGATGGCTCAGCGCCTGCTGAGTCTGGTCAAGGCCCGTCACGAAACCGTGATCATGGTGCTGCATGACAGCGACTTAGCCCTGAGTCATTTCGATCGCATCATAGGCCTTAGCGAGGGCAAGTTGGTGCTCGATAAGCCGACGTGTGAGCTCGATGGTGAGCAGCTGGCCTGCTTCTTCGATAACCAGATGGCGACGAGCTAGGGTTTGTAAAATTAGATGTTTAAAATTAGATGTTCACATTCGATGTTTAGATCAGATGTTTAAGTTTGTCGGTCCCTGGCAGCGGCTGACATTGGGCCTCTGGCTGCTGGTGGCGATCAGTCTGCTGTTTGTCGATATTGAGATCATCAGTCTGGATCCCTGGGGGGAACTGCTGCGCATGGGGCAGGGGCTGCTGATGCCAGATTTCTTCGCCACCGAGTCGCTGGTCAATGCCCTGTGGCAGACGGTGAGCTTTGCACTGCTCGGGGTCAGCTTCGGCCTGCTGCTAGGCTCCCCCTTGGCACTGGTTTATCGCTCGCCCTGGATAGCAGGGATCTGCGCCATGGTGCGGGGGATCCATGAGATCTTCTGGGCGCTGCTCTTTCTGCAAGTCTTTGGCCTGTCGCCGGTGACGGGTGTGCTGGCGATCGCCTTACCCTATGGCGCCACCTTTGCAAGGGTGTTTCATGACATACTGCAGCAGGCACCCAGTAACACCAATGACACCTTGCCTTTTGGTTGCGACAGGCTAAGCGCCTACTTCTACGGTAAGCTTGGCCATGTGCTGCCTTTGATGCTGGCCTATGTGCGCTACCGGTTCGAGTGTGCCCTGCGCAGCAGCGCAGTGCTTGGCTTCATCGGCATGCCGACCCTGGGTTTCTACTTGGAGACAGCCTTTCGTCAGGGTAAGTATCATGAGGGGGCTGCGCTGCTCATCCTCTTCGTGGTCCTGATTGGCACTATCCCGCTCTGGTCACGCAGGCGTCTGTTGCCGCTCTATCTGTTGGCGGCGCTATTTACCCTGCCTAAGCTGACCAGCGTGGATCTGCAGCTGGTTTGGCAGTTCTTAACTGTGGATATTCTGCCTCCGGGGATCCGCGAGGTGATCTATGGGCAGCAAGAGTTTGCCCAGGGACTGTCGCGATTTGCCAGCTGGTGGCAGCGCATGACGCTGGAGCAGGCCTTACCCGGCGTGGGGGCCACCTTAGTGCTGGCGATAAGCGCACTTGGCTTGACCCATCTGCTGGCACTTTTCGGCCATCGTTTTGCCAGCATGCATAGCCGCGGCAAGTTTTCTATGCCCATAGGGCAACTCTTGTTGCTGATCCTGCGCTCCATGCCAGAGTATATTCTGGCGTTCATCTTCATGATGCTCTGTGGCCCTTCCATGTTGCCCGCCATCTTGGCTTTGGGGCTGCACAACGGCTCCCTGATCGCCTACCTGCTGACGCGCCAGGACAGCCTGGTCAAACCCAGCGCCCTGTACCAGCGCCGCAGCGACCACTATGGTTATGAGGTGTTGCCGCGCATCTATCCCAACCTGATGTCGCTGCTCTTCTATCGTTTCGAGGTGATACTGCGGGAGACCGCCATCTTTGGCGTGCTGGGGGTGATGACGCTAGGCTTCTATATCGATAGCGCCTTTAGCGAGATACGTTACAACAACGCCTTCTATCTGCTTATCGTGACCGCGTTACTCAACGTGCTGGTGGATAGCCTGGCGCGGCGAATGCTGGCCAAGCGCCTGAATCAAGGGATGGCGGTCGGCCAGGTATCTTGCGTGGTCTAACTTTTTTGCGAAAGACAAGTTAGCGAATGACTCGTTAGTGCATGACTTATTAGCGCATGACTATTAAATGAGAGTCTAGCGCCTAGCCTGTCGCAGGCGCTGCACGCCTTGGCAGCAAAATGATGCCAGCAGGGTAAATAGGGTCACCGCCGACATTATGATGGCGAGTCTTAGCCAGGGGGCGTCCATCGAGATGCGCATCTGCACATAATCCAGGCCGCTCAGGCCCCAGACGAAGATGGCGCTTAAGAAAAGCACCAACTGTAGGGTGCGGGTGATGGCCACGTGGCGAATGAGTAACAGTAGTGGCGCTAAGATGAAGGCCACGCTGATCAGCGTCTGGCCGAAGCGCATAAAGTGGGCACCGAGCAGTGCAAAAGCGAGAAAGATGATGAGAATGCGCCACCACATGATAATTGCCTCAAGTTGTCGGAGTGAGAGTAAACATCTTGGTGGCAGATTACCTTGGGGCAACGGCGCATTCTATCGCATTGTTCACAATTTCATTTATTTGCGATCATCATTGTTTAGCGCCTGTTGAAGTTTGCGCCTTTGGTCATCGCTCAGCTTGCCGGTTTCGATAAGCTGGATCAGCTGCTCCACATCGGCCTCGTCGTCGCTTCTTATCACCACAAACTCTCGCTCACCGTCACCGTGGTATTTCATTTCGATCTCGGCTATCTCGGTGGCGATCTCGGCGATATCGTCCGATAACAGCTCTATGTTTTTATTAAATTCGCCGTCTTGCGTATCTATAATCACCTCAAACTCACGGGCCTTAGCCTCAAGCTCTGCGGCTTTACGTTCCATTTCGGCTCTTTTGGCCTCCATTTCAGCACTTTTGGCCGCAACTTTAACTTCTATCTTAGCGATGTGCTTGGCTAGTTCGGCCTCTTTCTTGGCCATCTTCTTGGTGAGCGCGTCCATTCTGGCCTGATCGGCCTCAGATAGCTCACTGTGGCGCAGGTAATGGTAGTGAGACTCGTCACTGTCGATCTGTTTGAGCAGGCGGACCATCTTATCTTGGGTCTCTTTAGGCAGCTTGGCGAGCTTCTGCCTAATGAGCTTCTCATCTTTTATCTCATCATTGCTGAAGCTGTAGTGGTGCTGTTTACCCTGGAGGTCCAGGGTCAACTTAGTGTCCTTGTCGCCATCTTGAATCAGGTTGGCCTTGAGTTGGTTGTCATTAAAATCGATTTGACGCATGTCGGTAGGTGCCGCCGCCAGGGTAAATGACAACAGCGCAGAGCAGGCGATAAACGAAGTGAGTTTATTGAGTTTCATGGTGTTTCCTTCCGTAGTGATGAATTATGATTTCCCTATGTGTTGCTAGAGGCGTGCCAAACTAGCGAAATCCAGTCTGGATGGGCATTGGTGAGGCTCTGGTTGAAAAATAAGTTCTTTCGCCCCTGGCGATTCACCCCCATATGGGACATGGATTTCCCGATTTGGGGAAATTCATGGCTTAGTCTGGGCATGGCTAGATCCCCCCGGTGGCTAATCGGGTGATCCACAAGGGATTTTATCTTGGTACTGTTTTTGTATAACCTGAGAGGCGGGCGCTCTATTACTAATTTTCTCAAGCGCCGGCGTGGCATTGTTATCGAAACTAGAGGGCTCTATGTCGATTAAAGGTTATCTGTTTGTGCTATTTGGCGCGCTTATCCTGATATTGGGAGGCAGCCAGCTGCTGGTGTCCCATTTCTATAAGGCGCAGTTGCAGAGCGAGCTCAGCGAGCGCTCACGGGATCTGTCGCAAAATCTGGTGAAAGTGCTGATCGACAACGTCGGCACAGAGCAAGAGTTTGTGGTGCAGTTTGATGAGCAGGCCTTGCAGGAGTCGCTACAAGATGCCGAGGCGCTCAGGCAGGAGTTTGAGCAGGATATTGAATCTGTCTCCCAGGCGATTGCCCAGCTTAGCGAAGAGGTGGTGCGCATGGAGATGGAGACGGACAACGCCTCCGCCGAGCAAAAAGCCTTCTTTCGCGCCAAGCTAGCGGCCAAGCAGCAGGAGCTTAGGGATCATCTCAACGCCATGATGTCCTACGAGAAGGAGCTTAAGCAGCGTCAGAGAGCCAGTATTGCAGAGGCCAAGCGCGAGGCCGCCGATGAGTATCGCAGGCGCCTGCATGACGCCGTGAGCCATATTGAGATAGACACCAACAGCTGGCTCGACAAGGGGAACGTGGCCATTATAGACGCGCCTATCTCGCCCACCACGCCGGAGAAGGGTAAGGTTGCGGTGGAATTTGCCCATGATATCAACTTGCCTAATCAGGAGACCAACGAGCAATTGGAGCGTTTCAGCGAGTCCATGATAGGGGCGATTCTGATGAGCTCACTGGCTGGCCTCTTATTGGTCTATATGCTCAGCCATGTGATCAGCGCGCCGCTTTCGGCCCTGGCGAAGGGCCATAAGAAGTTGGGACAGGGGGAGCTTGGTTATCAGGTGGATGAGCGTGGGGTCAAAGAGTTAAAGAGTATCCTCAACGGCTTTAATAAGATGAGCAGTCAGCTCGCCTCCCTAAGCGAGCAGAAGAAGCAGATGGCGCAGCAGAAACAGCTTGCCGAATTGGGTGAAGTGACTCGTGGGATCGCCCATAGCCTGCGTAATCCGCTGCACACCCTGGGGCTCTTGTCTGAGGCGGTCGCTCAGTCAGAATCGATAGAGGATGCAAACAAGCTGCTTAGCCAGATGCAGCAGAAGATCGCCATGATGGATAAGAGCATTCAATCTCTGCTGACGCTGTCGAGCACTCAGGTGAATCGCCAGTCTTGGGTGCCATTGGCAGCCACAGTGCAGGATATCTTACTGGAACTGTCGATCAACGGCAGCAAGCCCAGCATCGCCTTTCACTGTGAGGATCAAGGGATCCAGGTGCAGGGCGCCGAGTCGGAGATCCGTAGCATCTTGCACGCCGTGGTGATCAATGCGGTGGAGGCCACCCCGGACACAGGCCGTATCGACCTGACCCTGGCGGAGGATGATGAGAGTTATACCTTAGTGGTGGCCGATACCGGCAAAGGGATCAGCCCTGAGGTGCGTGATAAGCTGGCCCAGCCCCATGTGACCACTAAGGCGGAAGGTACTGGAATGGGGATCTATATCGCCGAGCGTTTGATTCAAGGGCACTACGGTGGGCGCATCACCTTCGATGATAATCCCGGCGGCGGCACTCTGGTGACTCTTTATTTCGCCAAGCCCGATAGTAATAAAACACAGCAAGAAGATAAGCCCCAGACAGAGGAAGTATGATGGAGCAGCCTAAGTTGCATATTTTGGTGGTAGAGGATGAGCCGGATCAGAGAGCATTGATCGTACAGATGTTGACGGCCAACCAGTATTTGGTGGAGAGTGCCGACAGTGTCGAGCAGGCGATCGTGATGATTAAGGCATCGGCGCCGGATCTGGTGTTTTCCGACTGGAAGCTGGGGCAGTTAACCGGCATGGATCTGCTTAACTATGTGCGCCGCGAACACCCGGATATGGGCTTTATCATCGCCACCGCCTACGGCACCATCACCCACGCGGTGGATGCCATGCAAGCGGGGGCGGACGACTATCTGGCCAAGCCCTATCAGCGCCAGAGTCTATTGTTGGCCATCGAAAAGGTGGCCAAGTCTATTGCGCTGAAGCGGCAGAACCGCCGCCTCTCTTCCGAGCTGTCTCAGCAGCAGGAGCTGGTGGGGCTGGTGGGGCGCTCTGCCCTGATGCAGAAGGTGTATCAGAGGGTGCAGCGGGTGAGCGCCACAGATGCAACCGTGCTGATTGGCGGCGAGAGTGGCACGGGCAAGGAGCTGGCGGCGCGGGCGCTGTATCAGTTGTCGGCGCGTAGCCATAAGCCCTTCGTCGCCATCAACTGCGGCGCGATCCCCGAGTCCTTGGCCGAGGCTGAGCTGTTCGGCGCCGAGAAGGGGGCTTATACGGGGGCCAATACCCAGAAGATAGGTAAGCTAGAGGCCGCCGATGGCGGCACCGTCTTTCTCGACGAGATAGGCGAGCTGCCCCTGCTGCAACAGACCAAACTGCTGCGTTTCTTGCAGGAGGGGGTGATATCCCGTCTCGGGCAGAACAGCGAGATCAAGCTGGATGTCAGGGTGATCGCCGCGACCCATAGGGATCTGCAGCAGGAGGTGGCCGAGGGGCGCTTTCGCGAGGATCTCTATTACCGCCTCAACGTGGTGCCTATCCATATGCCGGCACTTAGGGAGCGACCGGAGGATATCGGCCGACTGGTGGAGCACTTTCTTAAACTCCACGCCAATCAATATGGCATGGAGGTGCCCAAGCTAAGCCGGGATACCTTAAAGTCGCTGCTGGACCATAGCTGGCCGGGTAATGTGCGTGAGCTGGCGAATCGCATCGAACGTTTCGTGTTACTCGGCGATGAAGAGGAGATGGTGCAGGAACTCGGCGCCGCGCCGCAGCCGCTGGATACCAAGCGTTTTGTCTTGCCCGAGGCGGGTATCGAGTGGGAGAGTTTCGAGAAGGATTGCCTGCGCCAGGCCCTGGACCGTTTCGAGGGCAATCGCACCAAGGCGGCTAAGTGTTTAGGCTTGAGTTATAAGGCCTTTCTCTATCGCCTGGAGAAATATCAGCTGGTCTAGATTCGCTGTGTTGCCGCATTAGCGGCCTGCTGTTGCTTGAGGAATATTGATAGCGTCTATGTCAATTAAAGCGATAGTTCACCAGGCCGCGAGCAACAGCCTGAGTCTCATGCCCCAGCTGCTGGTGGCGCCAGAGGTCTTAAAACGAATTTGCCCTTGCTTGTCGACGATATAGATGGCGGGGAAAACGCTTGCGCCCCAGGCTTGGTGCAGAATCACCTCATCACCGATGACGTCAAACTGATAGCCGTGCTCCGCCATGAATTGGTTGATCTCACCATCCGTGCCCGAGGCGACGGCTATGCTGATCACCTTGTGCTGCTCGGCCACTCTATTGACCATGGGCGAGGTAACGCGGCAGACCGGGCACCAGGTGCCCCAGAAATAGACCAGGGTAACTTCCCCCTGCTCAAGTGCAATGGGCTGACCTTGGGTGGTGATGTCTTTGAGGGGCGGGGCCTCGCCTGAGATCATGTTGCGCTGCTGATAGCTGAGCACCGCAAAGGCAAGTAGCGCCATTAATGCGGCATCTCTGAGATAGCGATACCGCTTGCGCCTAGGCTTAACGAACGGCATTAGCTTGCTTGCCCGGCTTTTGAAGGTCGATGACACAGAATTGAACCCTTAGGTTTAGCGCCTCACCGGCTAGAGAAACTCGGGCGGCGTCTGGCGGGTCCAGATGCGGCTGTAGGCCATCAGCTGGGGATAGAAGGTGCGAAAGGCTATCTCTATCTCGGTATCCATCCGCTTAACCGTGTCGATGGCGCCATCGAAAATTTCCGGCTTAGAAACCCTTTTGCTTACCGCCTTGATGGTCTGATTCAGCCCTTCACGGCTCTCATAGGCGATTAGCCAGTTTTCCTGGCGCATGCGAATGATGAGATCGCTCAGATTGACCGGCAGCTGCTCGGCGCTGCTGAGCGCTAGGTAAGCCTGCTGAGCAAAGTCGGGCAGTGACAGGTGATGATACTCTTCCCAATATTTGGCCAGCATATGGTCGAAGGCCAGATCGATCAGTATCGGCGCGGCGCGCTGCAGCGTCTTAGGGAACGCGGCCTTGAGCTCCTTGGTGAGCTCATGGCTATCGGTAAGCGAGTCTATCTGCCTGTGCAGCCAGATCCCCTGTTGCAGGGCCTTGGGATGGTCAGCGATATTGCCCTTGGCAAAATCACCGGCAAGATTGGCGGCAAGATCGGTTTTACTGTTATCTGCCAGGTGCAGATGAGCCAAAAAGTTCATTAGATAAAGTTAATTGCTTTGTTAAATCACGCTTTTCACGTTATCATGCCAGAAGGTGCGATGAAACCTTTATTCTACGCGACGTTATCTTTAACCGACGGCTCGCTTAGGTATTGGAATCGACAGGATGTGCACCTATGACTCCTCATATTAATTATCGGTTTAAAGGATCATGGATGATGTGGAACTGGTTAATGAAACGCCTAGGCAAAAAATCTTCCTCTCGACGGCGGCGGGTCGAGGTCGATATCCCCTTCGAACAGCACAGTTATCGAAAAGCCAGCTTAGATCTTCAGGCCAATATTGTTGTGGCCGACAAGGAGAAGAAGGCCAGCTAAGCTGTGTGTCTTGATCTTATCATCATCTGCCAATAGACTAGCGGCCGATTTATGCTAAGCAGAGACAGACTATGCGCGTTGCCGACTTTTCTTTCGATCTTCCCGATGAGTTGATCGCCCGTTACCCCATGCCTAATCGCACGGCGTCCCGACTATTGACACTCGATGGTAATAGCGGCGCGGTGGCGGACAAGCAATTTACCGATATCTTGGAGATGGTTAACCCTGGCGATCTCATGGTGTTCAACAACACCCGAGTGATCCCGGCGCGCGTCTTCGGTCAGAAGCAAACCGGTGGCAAGCTGGAGATCTTGGTTGAGCGTATGCTGGACGACAAGCGTATTCTGGCCCATGTGCGCAGCTCCAAGTCACCTAAGCCCGGCACCATCATCTGCTTAGACGGCGGCTATGAGATGACCATGCTAGCCCGTCACGACACCCTGTTTGAGCTTGAACTCAATAGCGAGTCCACCATACTCGAGGTGCTCGAAGAGGTTGGCCATATGCCACTGCCGCCCTATATCGACCGTCCCGATGAGGATGCCGATAAGGAGCGCTATCAGACAGTCTACAACCAGAACCCTGGCGCAGTGGCCGCGCCAACGGCGGGTCTGCACTTTGACGATGCTCTGCTTGCCGCGTTGAAAGAGAAAGGTGTTAACGTTGCCTTCGTGACCCTGCATGTGGGCGCGGGCACCTTCCAGCCGGTTAGGGTCGACAGCATCTTAGATCATAAGATGCACTCAGAGTGGGCCGAGGTGCCTCAGGATGTGGTCGATAGTATTAAGGCCACCAAGGCGGCCGGTAATCGCGTCATCGCCGTGGGCACCACCTCTGTACGATCACTCGAGAGTGCGGCCAAGGCCAGCGAAGGTGAGCTGCAGGCCTATAGCAACGACACCGATATCTTTATCTACCCAGGTTATGAGTTTCAGGTTGTCGATGCCATGGTGACTAACTTCCACCTGCCGGAATCGACCCTCATCATGTTGATCAGCGCCTTTGCCGGCTTCGATGAGGTGAAAAACGCCTATCAGCACGCGATTGCGCAAAAATACCGCTTTTTCAGCTATGGCGATGCCATGTTTGTGACTAAAAAAGCGATCTAAGCGATGATTTTGCTTTAAAATACCCACCCACACTTGAGGTGGGTATTTTTTTAGAGATTTTTATTGATAAGGGTTGATACTGAGTTGTTTGCCCTTATCTCTATTGTTCAGCTGTGTCTGTTTTAATGGCACGAAGAGAGTCAGACTGTTTCTCTGGCGAGGTTAAAAATGAAATTTGAATTAGATACAACCGATGGTCGCGCGCGTCGCGGTCGCTTAGTGTTCGAACGCGGTACGGTAGAGACCCCGGCATTCATGCCTGTGGGCACCTACGGTACGGTAAAAGGGATGACGCCTGAAGAAGTGCGCGCCACGGGCGCCGATATTCTGCTGGGGAACACCTTTCACCTTTGGTTACGTCCTGGTGAAGAGATCATGCGCAAGCATGGCGATCTGCATGACTTCATGAATTGGCAGCGTCCTATCTTAACCGATTCAGGCGGATTCCAGGTATTTAGCCTGGGTGACATTCGTAAGATCACCGAAGAGGGCGTGCATTTCCGCTCGCCAATCAACGGCGAGAAGATCTTCATGGACGCGGAAAAGTCGATGCAGATCCAATACTCGCTAGGCTCAGATGTGGTGATGATCTTCGACGAATGTACGCCATACCCGGCGACCCACGACGAGGCACGCAAGTCGATGCAGATGTCACTGCGTTGGGCACAGCGTTCACGCGATGAGTTCGACCGTCTGGAAAACCCTAACTCTCTGTTCGGGATCATTCAGGGCAGTGTGTATGAAGACCTGCGCGATGAGAGCCTTAAAGGTTTGTTAGAGATAGGATACGACGGTTATGCCGTCGGCGGTTTGGCGGTTGGGGAGCCTAAGGAAGATATGCACCGTATTCTTGAGCATGTCTGCCCACAGATCCCGGCCGATAAGCCGCGTTACTTGATGGGGGTAGGTAAACCGGAGGATCTCGTTGAGGGGGTACGTAGAGGTGTCGACATGTTCGATTGCGTCATGCCGACTCGTAACGCGCGCAACGGCCACCTGTTTACCAGTGAAGGGGTTATCAAGATCCGCAATGCGCGTCATCGTGATGATACTTCACCGCTCGATGCTAAGTGTGACTGCTACACCTGTAAGAACTACTCACGGGCGTATCTGTACCATTTAGATCGTTGTAATGAAATTTTAGGAGCACGTTTAAACACCATTCACAACTTGCGTTACTACCAAATGTTGATGGAAGGTTTGCGTGGCGCTATCGAGACAGGTACATTAGACGCCTTTGTTGAGGAGTTCTATACCAGTCAAGGTCGCGAAGTTCCTAAGTTATCCGATTAATTTTACTGCTAATAAGAAGAGAGAAATATGTTCATTTCAAATGCATACGCAGCCGATGCGCCAGTAGGTGGTGCGGGTGGTACCATGGAACTGGTTTTCATGCTGGTCATTTTCGGTCTGATCTTTTACTTCATGATTTTCCGTCCGCAATCTAAGCGTGTAAAAGAACATAAGAACCTGATGAGCTCGTTGAGCAAGGGTGATGAAGTGCTCACTAGTGGTGGGATCTTGGGTAAGATCGCTAAGATCAGCGATGACAACGATTATGTGTTGCTGACGATCAACGAAACCTCAGAAATCACAATCAAGAAGGATTACATAGCGGCTGTTTTGCCTAAAGGGTCTATTAAGTCACTTTAAGTTGAAAGTTAAGTCACTTTAAGCCAAGAGGGCGATGGTGTGTTAAATAAATACCCAATGTGGAAGAACCTGATGGTGGCGTTGATCATCGCCGTCGGTGCCTTCTACGCAATACCAAATTTATTTGGTGAAGATCACGCGGTGCAAGTCGTGGCCACACGTGGCGCGGAAGTTAATGCTTCGACTCAGAGTGAAGTCACTGACATCCTGTCGGCGAAAGGCATCGCGGTGAAGCGTTCAGAGTTGGAAAACGGTCAGCTATTGGTACGTGTTGCCGATGCGGACCAGCAACTGCTGGCGAAAGAAGCAATTGCCGAGGTACTCGGCGACAAATATATCGTGGCGCTTAACCTGGCCCCGGCTACGCCTCAGTGGCTGGAGTCTATGGGTGGTAGCCCGATGAAGCTGGGTCTGGACCTTCGCGGTGGTGTGCACTTCCTGATGGAAGTGGACATGAGCGAGGCGATCCGCAAGATGACCGAAGCGAAAATTGCCGATTTCAGAACCGATCTTCGTGGTGAAAAAATTCGTTATGCGGGTATTCGCAATACCCCTAAAGGGATTGAGATCAAGTTTCGTGATGCCGAGAATTTAGCCAAGGCAGAACGATTCCTCAAGAGCCGCACTAACGAGATGGTGTTCGTCGATGCGTCGTCTGGTAGCGATTTCATGCTGCTGGCGAACATGAGCGAGATCTACCTCAAGCAAGTGAAAGAGGAAGCGCTGCAGCAGAACATCACCACCTTGCGTAATCGTGTAAACGAGTTGGGTGTTGCCGAGCCAGTGGTTCAGCGCCAAGGCGCGGAGCGCATCATCGTCGAATTGCCGGGTGTTCAAGACACGGCCCGCGCCAAGGATATCCTGGGGGCTACCGCGTCTATCGAATTCCACATGGTAGACGAGAAGGCCGATGCCGCGGCGATTGCAGCCGGTCGCGTGTCTCCAGGTTCGCAGATCTATGATCGTCGTGAAGGCGGTAAAGTGGCTCTGCAAAAAGAGGTAATGCTCACAGGTGACCATATTCAGGGCGCACAGCCAAGTTTCGATGAATACAGCCGTCCTCAGGTGTCTATTAACCTGGACTCTAAGGGTGGTTCTATCTTCTCCAACGTGACCAAGGACAACATCGGCAAGCCGATGGCGACCCTGTTCATCGAGTATAAAGATAACGGTGCCAAGAATCCTGACGGCAGCGTGAAGATGGATAAGATCGAAGAGGTGATTTCGGTTGCGACCATCCAGGCGCGTCTGGGCCGTAACTTCGTTATTAACGGTCTTGACCACTCTGAAGCGCAAAGCCTTGCCCTCTTGCTACGTGCCGGTGCCTTGATCGCGCCAGTCTCAATTGTCGAAGAACGCACCATTGGTCCTAGCCTGGGTGCGGAAAACATCGACAACGGTCTGCAGGCGATGATCTGGGGTATGGCGGTCGTGTTAATCTTCATGCTGGTCTACTACCGCGGCTTTGGCCTTATCGCTAACCTGGCGCTGACGGCTAACCTAGTAATGGTAGTGGGCGTCATGTCTATGATCCCTGGCGCCGTGCTGACCCTACCGGGTATTGCCGGTATGGTATTGACAGTCGGTATGGCGGTTGACGGTAACGTACTGATTTACGAACGTATTCGTGAAGAGTTACGTGCCGGACGCAGCGTTCAGCAGGCGATCCATGAAGGTTATGGCAACGCGTTCTCAACCATTGCCGATGCCAACATCACCACCTTTATGACGGCCTTGATCCTGTTTGCCGTGGGTACCGGCGCCGTGAAAGGCTTCGCCGTGACCCTGATGATAGGTATCGCGACCTCTATGTTCACCGCCATCGTGGGTACTCGCTCGATAGTTAACGCTATCTGGGGCGGTAAGCGCGTGAAGAAACTGTCTATTTAAGGGGACGTTGACCATGTTCGAGATTTTATCAATTAAAGGCACGATCAACTTCCTGCGTCACGCCGTAGCTATCAGTGCGCTATCACTCATCTTAGTGATCGGCTCTCTGGCTTCACTGGCAGTTAATGGAATAAACTGGGGTCTGGATTTCACCGGCGGTACCGTCGTTGAGATGGAGTTTAAGAACCCTGTCGATCTGAATCAGCTGCGCGCAGCCCTGACCTCAGACGAGACAGATGGCGCCGTGGTGCAGAACTTTGGTTCAAGCCGCGACGTGCTGATCCGTCTGCCTGTTAAAGAAGGCGTGAAGAGCGACCTACAGGTTGCGCATGTGATGGAGGCCGCAGCTAAAGTCGATCCAGGTGTGAGCCAGAAACGTGTCGAGTTTGTTGGTCCTCAGGTGGGTAAAGAGCTCGCCGAGCAGGGCGGCCTGGCCGTCTTGGTGGCGCTGATCTGTATCCTTATCTACGTCTCTTTCCGTTTCGAATGGCGTCTGGCCCTCGGTTCGGTGGCGGCATTGGCGCACGACGTGATCATCACGCTCGGTGTGTTCTCACTGTTCCAGCTGGAGTTCGACCTGACGGTGCTGGCGGGTGTGCTGACGGTAGTAGGTTACTCGCTCAACGATACTATCGTTGTGTTTGACCGTATCCGTGAGAACTTCCTCAAGATGCGTAAGGGCACCCCTGAAGAGGTGGTAAACAACTCTATTACCCAAACCATGAGCCGTACCATCATCACCACAGGTACTACCCTGGTGGTGGTTGTGGCCTTGTTCCTCAAGGGGGGCACCATGATCCACGGCTTCGCGACAGCCTTGCTGATGGGTATCTTCGTGGGTACTTTTTCCTCTATCTATGTGGCGAGTTTCCTGGCTGTAAAACTAGGGATCAACCGCGAACATATGATGCCTGTTGAAATAGAAAAAGAGGGCGCGGATCAGGATGCATTGATGCCGTAGGCACAAGCTGCCCGACCAGTGTTATGAAAAAGCCACGATTTCGTGGCTTTTTTATTGCCAATTTGGCCGGATCCCGACTCGACAAAATGTAAGTTTTAAGGCTAGGATGTTCAGCGATTAATCAATACACCTGATAATTTGCCAAAAAGAGCAAGCGTTGTAGGGGATAAAGATGGAAGAGCGCAGTAAGTTGGTGGCCGGTGGTAACTTGTTACAGGCCCATGCTTGGAAAGGGATGTTGGAGGCCTGCGGTATCGGGGTCGAACTGCGAGGCGAGGCCTTGCTAGGTGGGATCGGCGAGTTGCCGGTGGATCTACAGGATGTCGAGCTGTGGGTGGCCGAGTCTCAGTATGAGGCGGCCAGGGCGCAGCTTGAGACCCTAAACAGTGAGAGTCCCAAGTGGCAATGCGTCAAATGCCACGAGATGAATGAAGGTAACTTTGAGCTCTGCTGGCATTGCAGCGCCGAGCGTAGCGAGCAGCTTAGCTAGTAGTGCTTGCCGCTCGCAGAGGCTTACTTTACTCTTGTCTTATCCTTAGTCGAGACAAGTCATTTAATCGATGCAATATTTTCCCATTTTCGCCCAGGCCGATGGGCTGAAGATCCTGATGATAGGCGCAGGCATTGTCGCCAGCCGCAAACTTGAGTTGCTGAGCCGCACCCAGGCCCATATTCGGGTGATCGCTCCAGATGTCTGCGACGCCGTGATGGCCATGGCAAACCAGGGGCAGATCGCCCTGGAGCAGAGATTCGCCGAACTCGACGACCTCGAAGGGATAGATCTGCTCTATATGGCCACCAGTGACGAGCCTCTCAATCGTCAGTTTGCCCTGCAGGCCAAGGCGCTGGGGCTCTGGGTCAATGTGGTCGATGCCCCCAAGCTCTGTAACTTCATCACCCCCGCCATCGTCGACAGGGGCCGCTTACAGGTCGCTATCAGCACCAGTGGCGCCGCCCCCGTGTTTGCCCGCGAGCTTAGGGCTCGTTTGGAGACCTGGCTGCCATCATCCTTGAGTGAACTGTTCGATTTCATCGCCGATAAACGCACCGAGGTGCAGCATCGGCTGCCGGCGTTTGAGCAGCGTAAGCTGTTTTGGGAGCAGTTCTTCCGCCTCAATGGCGACAGATTCGATGAGCGCACGGATAACTATTTCGAGCAGGCGTTCGGTACGCTTTCGGGCAGTGGCGAGCTCTTGCTGCTCGAGGCCCACACGCCAATCGATCTGCTGCCCCTGGCCGCCGTGCCTATGATGCAGCGTCTCGACTGGCTATGTAGTGACTTAGCGCTGCCAGAGCGTCTGTCTGAGTTGGTGCGCCGCGACGCCGGGCGTCAGCCCATGTTACCGCTCAGTGAGTTATCAGCCAGGTTAGACAAGGGCGAGCGGGTGATGGTCTACGCCGAAACCGAGACCATAGTTCAGCTGGTGGCCCATTTCCCCATGGCGAAACACCTGCGCCCGGGCGCACTGTAACGCATCTCTTGCTCAAAGGGCGCCTAATTAGGGTAAACTAGGCGCTTTATTGTTAACGACTGAGCATTATGGCGCCCAAAGCAACCGTTTATAAAGTACAGCTGCAGATTGCCGACATGGATCGTGGCTACTATCAAGATCATTCCCTCACGCTGTCACAGCACCCATCCGAAACCGATGCCCGCATGATGGTCAGGCTGCTGGCCTTTGTCCTGAACGCCAGTGATACTCTGGCCTTTAGCAAGGGGCTGTGCGTCGAGGGAGAGCCCGAGTTGTGGCAGAAATCCTTGAGCGACGAGATAGAGCTGTGGATCGAGTTTGGTCAGAGCGATGAGAAGTGGTTGAGGAAGGCCAGTAGCCGCGCCGATAGGGTGTTGCTCTACACCTATGGCGGCCGCGCTGTGCCTATCTGGTGGCAGCAAAATGAGCAGGCCCTCAGCCGTTATCAGAACCTTGCTGTGTGGAACCTGCCCGAAGAGCAGGTGAAGGCGATGGGCGATATAGTCAGTCGCAACATGAGCCTGCAATATAATATCAGCGAGGGAGAGGTGTGGCTCTCCAACGATAGCGGCAGCGTGCATATTACCCCTGAGCAGCTAAAGGGATAAGACGCTTCGGCGTTGAGTGCTAAAACGATTGGTGTTGTGAGCGACACAGAAACCGGCATAAAAAAACCAGTCTTGCGACTGGTTTTTTACTTTGGGGGATGTTACTGGAGTGTTTAGGCTTCTTCGGGTAACTCTTCTTCGCCGCGGCCCTTAGTCTTCACTATGATGAGTGCGGTAATGACCAAGGTCGATACCACACCGGCAATGGTAGAAACCGTCATAGGTAGGCCTGCACCTAAGGTGGCAGAGTTCAGCAGGAAGCTAATAACCACTGTGGTCATGAACATGGCTGGTACGGTACAGATCCAGTGCAGCTTGTTATGACGTAGCAGGTATGCAGAAGCGGTCCAAAGCATCATCACGGCTGTGGTCTGGTTAGCCACACCGAAGTAACGCCAGATCACCCCGAAGTCGACCTGAGTCAGAATCGCACCAATCACAAACAGTGGGATAGCCAGCACCAGACGCTTAGGCAATGCAGTCTGTGGCATCTTGAAGAACTCAGACAAGATCAGACGTGCAGAGCGGAATGCGGTATCGCCAGAGGTGATAGGGAGAACAATCACACCTAGGATAGCCATGAATCCACCCACAGCGCCTAGCAGGCCAGTAGAAGCTTCATACACAACGTTTGCAGGGTTGCCCGCCATGCCGGCATTCAGGCCTTCTACGCCGCCGAAGAATGACAGGGCGATAGCACACCAGATCAGGGCGATAATACCTTCACCTATCATGGCACCGTAGAACACGAAGCGTCCGTTAGATTCATTCTCGACGCAGCGAGCCATCAGCGGTGACTGAGTGGCGTGGAAGCCAGATACGGCGCCACAGGCGATGGTGATGAACAGGGCAGGCCAGAGTGGCATGTCGTTAGGGTTCAGGTTAGACAGGAAGTCACCGGCGCTGAAACCTGGCAGCAGGGTGTGCTCGCTAGAGACGATCAGTGCTATGGTCAGACCCACAGACATGAACAGCAGCAGGGCGCCGAAGAAGGGATAGAGGCGACCAATGATTTTGTCGACCGGCACGATGGTGGCGATCAGATAGTAGGTGAAGATGATGCCGAGGAACAGGCTAACGTCCCAACCGGTCAACTTGCCGAGCAGTCCAGCAGGCGCAGAGATGAAGACCACGCCCACGAGCAGTAGGAGTATGATGGCAAACACGTTCATGAAGTGCTTGGCGCTGTTGCCCAGGTACTTACCGGCAAGGTTTGGCACAGACTGGCCATTGTTGCGTACCGACAGCATGCCAGAGAAGTAGTCATGCACCGCACCGGCGAAGATACAACCGATCACGATCCACAGCATGGCGGCAGGACCATAGAGGGCACCTAAGATAGGGCCGAAGATGGGGCCGACACCTGCAATGTTCAGCAGCTGGATCAGGTAAACCTTACCTTTTGACATAGGCACATAGTCGACGCCGTCTGTCTTGGTAAAGGCGGGGGTTTGGCGAGCGGTATTGATACCGAACACCTTCTCAACAAACTTACCGTAGATGAAGTATCCGCCGAGTAGCAGGCCGACACACATTAGAAACCACATCATAATTAGTACTCCCATTTAAAGTTAACAAGAGTGTAACCTGTCGGCAATTTAAGGAAACCGACATTTAGGTGAGTGGTCGAATAAGCAGATTAAGCGGTAAAATCGAGCCAGTAACTGTATTAGTGAAAGCCGAAGAGCTGTTTTATCGGTTTCAGGAAGCGGCGGGAGACGGGAACCGTCTTCCCCGAGTGGGTCAGGACCTCGGCGCCGTTTTCTAAGATAACGATCTCGCTGATCGCCTGGGGTGAGACCAGATACTGCTTGTGGCAGCGCACCAGATCCGTCTTCTCTTCCAGCACCTTGAGAGTCAGATGAGTGTGCACCTGCTCCTGCGCCGTGGTGACATGTATGCCGCTGAGATCGCTAAAGGCAAACTCCACCTCTTCGACGTTGATCACCTTGAGACGGTTACCGCAGTAGCAGGGGACATGTTCGAGCTGGGTGGGCAGCACGGCGTCGAGTGGCACCTGGCGCAAGTCCCGGCGCACCCTGGATATGGTGGTGGCCAGGCGTGCCTCGTCCACGGGTTTGAGCAGATAGTCGAAGGCATGATTGTCGAAGGCCTTGATGGCGTATTCATCGAAGGCGGTGACAAACACCACCCTGGGCATGCTGTCGGGATCCAACATGGCCACCATTTCGAGCCCGCTTATCTTGGGCATCTGGATATCGACGAAGATCAGCTGCGGCTTGAGCTTGCCTATGGCCTGCATCCCCTCGATGGCGTTGCTGCATTGGCCTATCACCTCGAGCTCGGGATAGATCTTGAGTTGGTCGTTGAGGGCTTCACGGGCAAAGGGTTCATCGTCGATAATTAAGCAAGTGATCACGCTGTGGGTTCCGTCTGTGCCACATCATTTAGCGGCAGGGTAATAATGACTTGAGTAAAACGGTCCTTCTCGCAGTTGATCTTAACGCCATAGTGGGGGCCAAACAGGCTCTGGATCCGCTTATGGACGATGGACATACCTAATCCTGAGGTGTCTGCATTGAGCTCTTCCCGATACAGACCTGCATTATCTTTTACTTCCAATATTAATAAATCTTGCTCGGCTCTGCCACTGACCCAGATTTCCCCGGGCTCCAGCAGGTGTGAGGTACCATGCTTTACCGCATTCTCTATGATGGGCTGCAGGGTAAAGGCCGGTAGGCGGTACTGGTGCAGCGTTGCTGGAATGTCGATATGCACGCTGAGCTTATCGATAAATCTCGCTTTCTCTATGGTGAGGTAGGCGTCGATATGTTCCAGCTCATCGCTGAGGGTCACCAGGCCTGTGGTGCGCTTGAGGTTGATGCGCAAAAACTGCGACAGGTGTTGGAGCAGTTGCCTCGCCATCAGGGGATCCTTGCCTATGATGGCGGCGATGGTATTGAGCGCGTTAAACAGGAAATGGGGATTAACTTGCGCCTGCAGCAGCTTGAGCTCCGCCTGAGTCAGCAGGCTCTGTTGCAGCTCGTAGCGGCCGTAGAGGATCTGGTTACTCATCAGCCTGGCGATCCCTTCACCCAGCGTGCGGTTGATGTTGAGAAACAGCTTATTCTTGGGCTCATAGAGTTTGATGGTGCCTATCACCTCAGACTCGCACCTCAGTGGGATCACCAGGCTGGAGCCGAGGCGACACTGGGGCGAGATGGAGCAGGCATAGGGGGTCTCCACACCGTCGGCGAACATGACACAGTTCTGCTCTATGGCATCTTGGGTGATCTTTGAGGAGATGGGGGTGCCGGGAATATGGTGGTCGTCACCGATGCCGATAAACGCCAGCAGCTTCTCCCTATCGGTAATGGCCACCGCGCCGACGTTAGTCTCCTCTAGGATGATCTGCGCCACCTTAGTGCTGCCCTCCTGATCGAACCCCTTGGAGAGGATCCCCACGCTGCGCTCGGCAATCTTAAGTGCCTTGGTGGAGAAGGCAGAGGAGAGCTTGTCGAACATGGTCTTCTGATCCCGCACCATGCTCATAAAGAGGGCGGCGCCTATGGAGTTGACCGTCAACATGGGCAGAGCTATCTGTTTCACCAGGGCTAGGGCATCACCATAGGGCTTGGCGATGGCCAGGATCAGCGCCATCTGTAGCATCTCGGCCGAGAAGGTGACTAGGGCGACCAGCAGCGGCGCATAGACCATCTCGCTGCGATTTTGCTTACGCAGGTAAAAGCCGACTATGCCCGCCGATAGGCCCTCTAACGTGGTGGAGATGGCACAGGCCAAGTCGGTAAAGCCGCCCATGCTGTATCTGTGCAGGCCGCCGGTTAGGCCCACCAAAAAGCCGGTAACCGGTCCGCCTAACAGGCCGCCGAGCACGGCGCCCATGGCGCGGGTATTGGCGATGGCATCGTTGGTCTGCTCACCAAAATAGGTGGCCATGATGCAGAAACCCGAGAAGATAAGATAGATGTAGATCTTATGGGGCAGACGGGTTGCCGTCTCGGCAAATAGCTTAAACAGCGGCGTCTTACTCAGCAGGTACACTATGACCAGGTAGAGGCACATCTGTTGGGTGAGCAGGAGGATTAAAGGCATAGAAACTTGGGTACTCGTGTGGGAGAGGCCTTAGTGATCCTCAGCATAGCACTGGCGCTGGTTTTAGGACAAGGGCGGGCTTTGGGCTCGGGATCAAAGTTTCTGCTACCGAGATAGGTTATAAAGAGACATCTATTTTATATCTTTTAGGAAGAGTATGTCAGATTCAATTCATGGCCATCAGGTGATGGAACTTATGTTGTCCTTGGGCCGCGCAATATCTAAGGGGGAGCTGACTCAGCTTATGCATAAGGAGTTTGGTGAGCAGGCTCGTTATCATACTTGCTCGGCCAGCGAGATGGATGCCCAGGAGCTGATCGCGTTTCTCGAGCGCAAGGGTAAGTTTACCGAGTCGGCCGAGGGGATAGCCACCGCAGCCGATCGTATCTGTAATCACTAACGACTAGTCATCAACGAATAGTCACTAACTTATTAGTCCTGGCTGAGCTCTATTAGCACCTCTAGCTCGGCCTTAGATTTGCTGGCGAACTCGGTGATCATCATACGGATCAGTCGCGACTTGGCGACCTTGCTCTCCTTCGCCAGCGTATTGAGCTGGGCTATGCTGGTCTCGGTCAAGGTGAAGGTGGCGTGGCGAAAGATGCGACTCGCCTGTTTCTTCTGATTGACCGTGGTGTTGGTTTTGCGCGATTTCTTGACGCGATTGGCAAGGCTCGGCTGACCAAACGCATAGTTGTTGGCATCCTCGATAAAATCTTCAACCGACAATTTCTTGCGAGGTTTGGATTTACGACGTTTAAGATCAGTTAAGCTCATAGGAATTTTCTGGTGGTATCGCAAACAGTTCATCGGCGATAGCACGTATCTCGGCGGCGGCTTTTCCATCCGGTTCGATTTCGATGACCGACGATCCCTGTTCTTCACTGTCATCGTAGACGTTGCGGCTAAAGGTTACCGCGTCAAGCACCCTCAGCCCAAATGACTCAACCACCTCTTTGGCCTCCAATATGCGTTTATATTGGCTGGGCAGCGCTGGGCATTGTGTCATCACCACGGTAGCAACCATCTTAGGGTTGACCATCTTACAGGTACTGAGCATATCTTCCATATGGGGGAGGGTCTTGAGATCGCGCCGCTTTGGCCTGAGTGGCAGCACCACATAGGTGGCTACCGACATGGCCGCACGCATTGCCAGGTTATCCTGACCGCCACAGTCGACGATCACATAGTCAAATCTTTGGTCTAACCCAAGCAGATCATTACGAATTTTACCGTACAGTTGGATACAGTTGATCGCAGGCAGGCTGGCATCTTCGTTCCGGGCCTGGATCCAGTCAGAGGTGGTGCGCTGGGGATCGCAGTCGACCATCAATACGTTGGCATTGAATTTTTGAGTGATATGTACGGCGATATTCTGGGCCAGGCAACTCTTGCCCGCGCCGCCTTTCTCACCCCCAACAAGCAGAATCATAGCGTGTCTCCCTCAAGCATTGGCACTGATTTATGTCGCAGAACTTGTGCTGTTTAGTATAGAACAGAGTTATGGATACTGCCTGAACTCCCGTTTTTAGTTCACTGAAAAGCCTAAATAATTTGCATCGCAACTTGGAAACGGTGTGGGGCACATTCGCTGCAGCGACACACCTGAGCCTTGATGCTGTTTTGTTTATCTGTGTTGGGATTGAAGGTCACTGTGAGCAGCTCGCCCAGGGTAAAGGCCTGCTTGTATTCAATTAGCACACCACGACGTGCCAGATCCATACAGATAGCATCATCTGTGTGCACCACGCCTAAGCCATCTGTCCATGAGATCAGTATGCGTTCGGCTTCCATGTCAACCCGCAGGGATTGACGGCGTTCTTCAAAATCTTCGTGGCTTTGATCCATCAGAGTATTCCTTGCTGTTAGAGATAGGGGTAAAGCCCTTTAAACGTAGCACAGTTTATGAGGGAAATAATAGTTATAACAACATGAATAACGGTTAGTTATTTGCAGGCGAGCTAATGGGGTAAACCGACTAGCGAGGAGCTATGAGGAGTGAATAGGTGAGCAGTAACGCTTGGGGAGTCTATGTCTGCCGAGTCAGGCATTTATTGATAAGAGGGGCGGCGCTTACCGTCTTAATAGCATACCGTCTTAATAGCTTACCGCCCCATAACTTGCTGGCCATTGCCTGCCTAGAGCTCACTGGCTCTTAAACAGGCTAGTGGTCGTCCTCTTTACGAGGATAGGGGAGTTTTAGCTGACCCCAGCGGATCACGATAACCGTGCTGGCGAGCACCAGGGTAGATACTGAGATAGCCAGAATGCGCCAGTCTTCCATTCCCTTCATATCGAGAATCAGATAACGGGCCAAAGCGACGATGGCGATATAGAGCGGCATCCGCACCGGCAACTTACCCGACTCGGCGTAGTTGGCCACCATGGCCAGCACCTCGAGATAGATGAAGAGTAGCAGCAGATCAGCCAGCGCCACCTCTCCCATCTTGATGATGTGCGCTATCTCTTGCCCTATGGCCACTATGGTGGCAATGGCGATGATAATTAAAACAAAATGTTCTATTGCTTTGAGGCTTTTAGAGCCATATTGCGTGTAGAGTTTTCCCATAAATAGCGCTCAATTGTGTTTTTATAGATGGTAACAAGTATTGAGCGCTACGCCAGCGTCTGGGTGTGATGCTTTTCACAATCTGACGCTTTAGCCTCTGTTAGGCGCCTAGCCCGGTCTGCCATCTACCCTTGGCGTGAGCAAAATAGGGGCATAGCAGATAACGAAAGTGCCGAAGGCAAAGATCCAGGCGACCAGTGCGATGGTTAGCCAGAGCATAAACTGCGCCGGGAACAGGCTGGCCAAGACGCGGGTGATGGTCGAGATGAGGATCAGCGCAAAAGCGCCCGTCATCACCTTAGGTGGCAAGAGGTTACGACCCGTGTGACCTAACGAGACCCTGGCCATCATCGCCAGGATCATGCCGCCGAGTCCCCCCACCGTCATGGCATGCAGACCGGCGGAGACGCTGGCCCCGACTGCGATCAGCAGTAGACCCACAGGGATGCAGAGATAACTCAGATGTAGCGACCAGAGCAGTGGCACGCCAAAGGTCGATTGCACGCCCCAGCGGGACCAGCGCACCAGTAGGGTGATCCCGGCCACGGCGGCGCAGAGCATTATTGCAAGAGACTGACCGATAAGCATGGCGATAAAGAGTGCCATCAGGCTGACGAAGGTGAGCTTTTCCAGCCAGGAGATGTTGTCCAGTCGCTGCCACTGTGTGGCTCTGTCGGTGAAGAAGGGGATCACCCGACCGCCGATGAGGGCCACTATGGTCACCATCAAGATGGTGGCGCCGTGAAAGGCATGGGACACCAGCAGACTGTTCTGGCTGCTGACGCCGTAGTAACTCAGGGCGTTGGCCACAGTAAGCAACAGCAGGATGGGGATGAAGGCAAAGTTGCGCCACTGTTTGACGGCGATCACCTGTCTCGCCAGTACCAGCGCGGCCGCCGGCGCGAACAGCAGATCCAGCATGGCCACGACCTCGAAGCTGCCCCACTGATTATTCGCGAGCAAGATGCGCGGCGCCAGCCAAAGCAGGAAGAGGGCACCCAGTGGCCAGCCCTTGATGCTCTTCTGACCTGTCCAGGTTTGCGATGCGGTTAACAGGAAGCCTGCCACAATCGCCATCACGAAGCCGAATAACATCTCATGGCCGTGCCACCACAGCGGATTCCCATGGGGGGTAAAGCCGAGACGACCGGTGAGAAAGCTGCCCCAAAGCGCCAAGGCGACTAGGCTGAACAGGGCGCCAAACAGGAAGAAGGGACGAAATCCCAAACGCAGCAGGGCGAGTTTGGGTTGGAGGTGGGCGGGTTCGTCTATGTTAAGCATACGCGTCTCAATAAATATCCGAGTAATTATGTCGGATATTATAAGGTGTAATTTATATGCATGTAAATAAGCGCAGCTCGTTTTTAATTAATCAGGATTGAATCAGGGCACCGGCTTTGAATGGAGGCGGCTTCTTCATCTAGCATTTTTCGTGTAGCGGTTTTTAACTTGATATGGCTTGATGAAACCGTGCAACGGCCTATGGCTGAAATCAGGATATGAAGTGGAGAAAAGCGTTATTCAAAGTCTCTAAAAAAAGACCATATAGATAGGTTATAAACAACAGGCATAAAAAAACCGCCATGAAGGCGGTCTTTAGCGTGCGATGCTGTTTAATCCGGGGGTTAACGCTTTAGGGCATCGCTCAGCAGAGGGCGGAAGCTCTTCACCATGGCAACAGTCGCCTTAGGGCTACCAGCGATGATGTTGCCTGAACCCATGTAGCCATGGTTACCGGTAAAGTCGGTGACGGTACCGCCGGCTTCGCGGACGATCAGGTCGCCAGCAGCGATATCCCAAGGCTTGAGACCGATCTCGAAGAAGGCGTCCATACGACCCGCTGCTACGTAAGCCAGATCTAGGGCGGCTGAACCTGCACGGCGCAGATCGGCACATTGGCTAAAGGTAGAAGCAAAAAGTTTCATGTAAGTTTCAGTGTGTTGCTTCGCCTTGAAGGGGAAACCTGTACCCACGATGGCCTCATCGAGATCGCTCGCCTTGCTTACGCGAATACGGAAATCGTTTAGTTTGGCGCCTTTACCGCGCACAGCAGTGAACAGCTCGTCACGAACAGGATCGTAGACGACGGCAACTTCTGTCTTGCCTTTGTGTTGTACGGCGATAGATACCGCGAAATGAGGGATGCCTCTAACAAAGTTGTTAGTGCCATCCAGAGGATCGACAATCCACATGTAGTCGCTGTTTTGGCCCTTGTTCTCACCATTTTCTTCACCAACTATGGTGTGGTCCGGGTACGACTTGCGGATTTGATATGTAATGGCAGCTTCTGCTTCTTTATCTACGTTAGTCACGTAGTCATTGATACCTTTTGCGCTAACTTCTACACGGTCGAGTTCGGTATAGGCACGCATAATTGTTTGGCCGGCGGCGCGAGCGGCGCGCACGGCGATGGTCTGCATCGGATGCATTACAATCCCCTGGATGTTAAAGAACAGATATAAATAATCGGCGCGTATTATACGCTTTTCAATCGTTATATCAAATATAGATTTTTATATTAAGGGATCCCCTTGCGCTGTGATACCATCAATTCACTGTTCTATAGAAAGAAATCAAACTTGTTTCATGCTTAGCAATATTCGTGTCGTTCTCGTAGGAACCACTCATCCAGGTAATATAGGTTCAACCGCCCGTGCCATGAAAACCATGGGCCTTTCCACGCTTTATCTCGCCGAGCCCAAGGTGGCACCCGATGGCCAGTCTGTAGCCCTTGCCGCCGGGGCGTCGGATATCCTTAAACATGCGGTGACCGTCGATTGTCTGGAAGATGCCATCGCAGACTGCAGCCTGGTGATCGCCACCAGTGCTCGCAGCCGCACCCTGGACTGGCCCATGTTGGATCCCCGTCAGGCGGGTGAGAAACTCGCCGGCGCCGCCGTTAACGGCCCAGTAGCCATCGTCTTTGGCCGCGAGAGTAACGGTCTGAGCAACGACGAACTGCAAAAGTGCAACTATCATGTGACCATACCGGCCAATCCTGAGTACACCTCGCTTAATCTGGCCCAGGCGGTGCAGATCATCTGTTATGAGGCGCGTGTTGCGCACCTCGCCATGGATCCCGAGACGGTAGAAGAGCAGGCGTATCCCCTGGCCAAGGAGCAGGAAAACTTCTTCGTTCACCTGGAGAAGACCCTGTTGTCGACCGGATTTATTATCAAGCAACATCCGGGGCAGGTGATGACTAAGCTCAGACGTCTCTTTAGCCGGGCGAGAATCGAGAGTCAGGAGATGAACATCCTCCGAGGTATCCTGACCTCGGTGGATAAGAAGGTTGAATTGGCACAGCAGGCCACACAAGACGCACAGTCAACGAAGGAAGAATAGAGCCATGGGCGTGATTTCCAGAATTAAAGATGACATAGCCTCCATCTATCACAGAGACCCGGCGGCAAACGGTACCCTAGAGATCCTGCTCAACTACCCTGGTATGCAGGCGATTTGGATCCACCGTGTCAGCCATAAGCTTTGGAAGGCCAAGTGGTGTCTCACCGCGCGCATGATCTCAACTTTCTCCCGTTGGCTGACCGGGGTGGAGATCCATCCTGGTGCCACCATAGGCGACCGTTTCTTTATCGACCACGGCATGGGTGTGGTGATAGGGGAGACCGCCGAGATAGGCAACGATTGTACCCTATACCATGGCGTGACCCTGGGGGGAACGACCTGGCAGGCGGGTAAACGTCACCCGACCCTGGGCAACAATGTAGTAGTGGGCGCAGGCGCTAAGATCTTGGGGCCGATCACCATGCACGATGGGGCGCGTGTCGGCTCTAACTCTGTGGTGGTCAAAGAGGTACCTAAAGATACTACTGTGGTGGGGATCCCCGCCCGTGAGGTGGCCAGACCCAGCGAAGAGGCCAAGGAGCATGTTCAGCGCCGCACCGAGATGGCCAAGAAATATGGCTTCGATGCCTACGCGGTATCGCCCGATAATCCAGACCCTGTGGCCAATGCCATCGGCAAG